>JBANGJ010000066.1:0-7528 GCA_037975505.1 Gemmatimonadota bacterium
CGCGGCCGCGGCCGCGGCCAAGGCGAGACAGGATTCGATCGCTGCGGCGGCCGAGGCGGCGAAGGCGGCGGAGGCGGCGCGGGCGGCCGACGCGGCGAAGGCGGCCGAGACCGCGCGGGCCGCGGAGGTCGCGAAGGCGAAGGTGGACTCGACCGCCCGGGCCGAGGTGATCGCGCGCGCCATCACCGCGACCCGGTCGACCTTCGCCGAGATGATCTTCTTCGAGTATGATCAGGCCGACCTGAGCGCTGAGTCCCGCGCCACCCTGGACGCGAAGCTGCCGATCCTGAACGCCAATCCGTCGATGCGCATCCGGATCGCGGGGCACACCGATGAGCGGGGGTCGGACGAGTACAACATCGCGCTCGGCCAGCGCCGCGCGGCCGCCGCCAAGCGGTACCTCGTCTCGCAGGGCATCGCCGAGGACCGCATCGACGTGGTGAGCTTCGGCGAGGAACGCTCGTTGGTGCAGGGCTCGGACGAGTCCGCGTGGGCCCAGAACCGTCGCGATGAGTTTGAGATCATCGTCGGCGGGGATGCCTTGCGCGTCCCGTGAGGATGCGTCGCCGCGTCCGCGTCCTGCTCGCACCGCTCGTCGTCCTGGCGGCCGGGGCGTGCTTCGCCACGCGCCGGGATCTCCTGATTGTGCAGGGGGACATCCTGGCCGTGCGGGACTCCGTGCGCGCGGTGCAGTCCGCGGAGATCACTCGGGATTCGGTCGCGCGGGTCCGTGCGGACAGCGCCCTGGGCCAGGTCGTGGCCACCCTGCAGGGGGTCGCGGACTCCGTCCGCGCGCTCCAAGGGGCCACGACACGGCTCCGCGGGGACGTGAAAGAGGATCTGCATGCCATCCGGCAGCAGCTGATCAGCATCCAGGAGCTCACGGGCCAGTCGCAGCGCCGCATCCAGGAGCTTCGGGCTGATCTGGAGTCGGATGCATCAGAGCGCGCCGCCGCGCAGGTGCCGGGCGCGCTGCCCGCCGCGGACTCGGCTCGGGCAGCGGCCTCACCGGCCCCGGCCGGCCCCGGGCCGGCGCAGCTCTACCAGATGGGGCAGGACCAGCTCCGGCGCGGGAGCCACAGCGCCGCCCGGTCGGCCTTCTCCACCTTGCTCGCCCAGCACCCGCGCTCCGACCTCGCGCCTGACGCGCTCTACGGCATCGCCGAGACCTTCACCGCCGAGGGGAATGGGGTCCGGGCCGATTCGGTCTACGCGCTGGTCGCCACCCGCTACCCGCAGTCGGAGCGCGCGCCGACGGCCCTCTATAAGCGTGCCACGGCCTTCCGCACGGTCGGGCAGGCGGAGCGCGCGCAGGCGCTCTATCGGCAGATCGTCGAGCAGTATCCGAACTCCGAGGCGGCCCGACTCGCGCAGGGGTTCCTGACGCCTCGCCGTCCCTGAGCGTCGCGCGACTCAGGCGCCTCGCCAGCCTTCTCCCGGTCCCCACGCGCCGCGCATGACGCCGTCCCCCGCCGCTGAGATGCCCTTCCTCGAGCACCTCGAGGAACTGCGCTTCCGCCTCCTGTGGAGCGTGGGGACGCTCGTGGTGTGCATGATGGTCGCATTCGCCGTGGTGATGCAGCCCGGCGCGGATGTCATCGGGCACTTGGCCGCCCCCGTGATGCCGTTCCTCCCGAACGGCAAACTGATCGTCACCCATCCGCTGGACCCCTTCACGATCTCACTGAAGGTGGCCTTCGCCCTCGGGTTGGTGCTCGCGCTCCCGGTGATCGGCTACCATCTGTGGCACTTCCTGGCCCCGGCGCTTCACCCCCACGAGAAGCGGCTGGTCATCCCCGTGCTGCTTGGGGCGACCGGACTCTTTGCCCTCGGGGTATTTCTGGGCTGGCGGTTCGTGCTCCCGATCATGTTCGAGGTCCTGGTGAAGATGCAGTCGGCCTCGCTGACGCCGATGTTCACGGCCGCCGACGTGTTCGGCTTCATGGTCTCCACCTGCCTGGCGTTCGGGGCGGTGTTCCAACTGCCCATCGTGGTGCTGGCGCTGACGGCGCTCGGGCTCCTGACGCCGTCCACGATGGCCAAGTATCGGCGGCACGCGATGGCGGGGAGCGTCTTCGTTTCGGCCATCGTCACGCCGGGGGACCTGCTGGTGATGACCGCGCTGATGGCCGCGCCCCTCTACGGGCTCTACGAGATCAGCATCATCGTCTCCTGGTTCGTGCACCGGAGCCGGCAGCGGCGTCTGGCGCGCGAACAGGCCATCGGAGGCGCGGCGGCGTGAGCCGGCCCGGGGCGGCGCTCGTGGGGGCGCTCGCCTGGCTGCTGGGCGCGGCGGTGCCGCTCGCCGCGCAGGCCCGACCCGAAGGACGCCCAGCCCGGCGCGGGGCCGGCGCGGACTCGGCGGCGGCCGCGGCGGCGAAGCTCGTGGATTGGGCCCCCGATGACAGCGTGATGCGCGCGCTCCTCGCCCGCCGCGGCTACACCGCGGTGCGGTACCAGGCCGCGCAGGTGGGCTTCACGGCGCAGGGGCGGGTGATGACGCTGACTGGCACCTCCGCCGCCCGCGCCGCCGTTCTGCGCGACTCCACGCTCCTCGTCGCGGACACCATCGCCTTCAACGACAGCACCAAGCAGGTCACCGCGCGTGGGGACACCATCGTCATGCGCGACCCCGCCCGGGGCGAGGACATCATCGGGCATCAGGACCTCGCGTACGACCTGGAGACCCGGCAGGGACGGACGCGCGACTTCTCCACCGTCGCCACGGCCGGGGAGGAGTGGAAGGTCAGCGCCCACCGCGCGGCGTTCGCCGCCGACACGGCCGCCGAGCGCAATACCGTGTACGGCCGCAACGGGCAGATCACCTCCTGCCTCGACTCGCTCCCGCACTACCACTTCCTCGCGAAGGAGCTCAAGCGCGTCAGCGGGAGTGTCTTGGTGGCGCGGCCCGCGGTGCTCTACGTGCAGGACGTCCCGGTGATGTGGCTCCCGTTCATCTTCCAGGACATCCGCTCGGGACGGCGCTCCGGGATCCTGACGCCGCGCATGGGCTTCGCCGAGCTCGTGCGCAACAGCCCCACGTATCGGCGGACGGTGGAGAACCTCGGGTACTACGTCGCGCTGAACGATTATGTCGACGCCCAGGTCTCGATGGACTGGCGCTCGAGCGCGCGCGCGACCACCGCCGATCCGGGCTGGGTCCGCCTCAACGCCGAGCTGCGGTATCGGTGGCTCGACCGCTTCCTCTCGGGCGGGGTCGCGGTCTCCCAGAACACGCTGGGCAACGGCAGCCGCAACACCGCCATCAGCTGGAACCATACGCAGGAGTTCTCGTCGCGCACGCGGTTCAACAGCAATCTGAACTACGTGACCAGCACGGCGGTGCAGCGCCAGACCATCCTGAACCCGATGGCCGCTGTCGCGACGATCGCCTCGCAGATGAACCTGGTGCGGCAGCAGGGGCCGTTCACCATCAACCTCGGCGGCTCGCAGCGGCAGTATCCGGGGCGGGACCAGGTGGACCGCGACTTCCCCTCGCTCAACGTCGCATCGCGCCCGCTCCAGATCGGCGACTGGTTCGTGATGAACCCGAGCTTCTCGTTCGCGTCGCGCCAGAGCCTCAATCTCGACGCGACGGGCGACTTCGCATACCGATACCGCAGCACGCCGGCCGGTCTCGACTCGGTGCGCCTCACGCGCAACACCGGGTCCACGTCCATCTCGCTCGCCACGCCGTTCAAGATCTTCAACTTCCAGGTGCAGAGCGGTCTGCGGTATGGGAGTCAGGTCTACGACTACCCGCAGATCATCACGCTCCGTGACGTGAACGACACCTCCGTGCGCGTCGACCGGGTCTACCGCGGCACCTTCGAGTCCTCGCTGGACATGGACATCGCCGTCGGCCTCCCCTCGTTCTTCCAGGGCACCTGGAACCTCGCCCCGAGCGTCACGGCTTCAAACGTGGATCCGGGCGGCTTCGCGGTCCGCACCTTCCGGTCGAACGGCGCATGGGTCACGCAATCCAAGCGCCTCTCCTACGGGTTAGGCGTCTCGCCGACCTTCTTCCGGCTCTTCCGGGGGTTCGGTCCGGTGCAGCGGTTCCGGCACGCCATCGCGCCGACCCTCGGCTACGCCTTCTCGCCGGCGGCTTCGGTTCCCGACGAGTTCCTCGCCGCGACGGGGCGCACGCGCGTAGGGTACCTCGGGTCGCTGGCGCAGAACCGCCTCATCTTCGGCCTCTCCACCAATCTCGAGGCCAAGCTCCGCACCGCCGACGACACCACGGACGGCGAGGGAGGCAAGAAGATCAAGGTGGCGACGGTGCAGTTCCAGTCGCTCAGCTACGACTTCGAGCGCAAGCGGCAGACGGGGAAGACGGGGTTCGCGACCGACCGCTTCGGCTACACCTTCCGGTCCGACCTCCTGCCGGGCTTCGACCTCGGGGTCGACTACTCGCTCTTCCAGGGCGACCTGATGAGCGACACCGCGGCCTTCAAGCCGTATCGCGAGGCGGTGCGGATGTCGTTTCAGCTCGATCGGAGCTCCGGGCTCGTCGCCGGGCTGGCCCGGCTCTTCGGGTACGAGTCGGGCGCCCGACGCTCGGCGCCCGGGGCGGGGCCGGCGCCCGCGATGGCGCCCGGCGCCGGCGGCCTGGTCTCGGCGGCGGGGTCGCTGAATGGCTTCGGCGCCACCACGGGCTCGCGGGCGCGCGGGGCCATCCAGGAGATCCCCACGGGGCAGGGTTTCACCGCGGCCTTCACCGTGAGCGCGCAACGGCAACGGCCACCGGTCGGGGGGCGTATCCGGGACTACGATCCGTCGGTCCAGTGCCGCGCCCTCGTGGGCTTCCCGCAGTACGACACCTGTCTCTTCGAGGCCGAGCGCTCCGCGGCGAGCCAGGCCGCGAACGTGAGCGGGCCCGCGGGGAGCACGTTCTTCCGTGTGCCGCCCACGACCTCCGTCGGGATCCGCACGACCTTCAACCTCACGGCGAATTGGGCCGGGTCGTGGAGCACGACCTACGACGTGGAGCGGAGCGAGTTTGCGAGTCAGGTCGTCTCGCTCCAACGCGAGCTCCACGACTGGCGCGCGGTCTTCGGCTTCACGCAGGCCCCCAACGGGAACTTCGCCTTCACCTTCTTCGTCTCGCTGAAGGCGCAGCCCGAGATCAAGCTCGACTACGACCGCCAGACCTACCGTCCTTCCACCGGAAGCACCCGTTGACCCTCTCCGACGCTGTGCCCCTCGACGGGGCCTCGCTGACCGTTGCCGATCTGCTCGCCGTCGCCGAAGGG
The DNA here is from genome assembly GCA_037975505.1 of Gemmatimonadota bacterium. GTDB lineage: Bacteria > Gemmatimonadota > Gemmatimonadetes > Gemmatimonadales > Gemmatimonadaceae > Pseudogemmatithrix. The sequence continues at coordinate 5,256 of JBANGJ010000066.1, forward strand.
CGTCGGGGGGCGGTGCTCGCCCCCGCCGCACGGGCCCGGATGCAGGGCACGCGGGATGTCGTCGAGGGCCTCGCCGCCCGAGGGGACGCGGTGTACGGCGTGACGACCGGCTTCGGCAAGCTCTCCGACATCGCGATTCCCGCGGATCAGCTCGCGCAGCTCCAGGTGAACCTCGTGCGGAGCCACGCGGTGGGCGTCGGCCCCCGGCTCGCAGAGCGTGAGGTGCGGGCCATGATGCTCCTCCGGGCGAACGTCCTCGCCAAGGGCTTCAGCGGGGCCCGGCCGGCGCTGGCCGATCTGCTCTGCGGTATGCTCACCGCAGGCCTCTGGCCGGATGTGCCGGAGCAGGGCTCCGTCGGCGCGAGCGGAGACCTCGCCCCGCTGGCGCACCTCGCCCTCGCCCTGCTCGGGGAGGGCGAGCTGAACCACCCCGGAGGCCGCGGCCCTGCCGAGACCGTGTTGCGGGCCCACGGCCTCGCGCCGGTGACCCTCGGCCCGAAGGAGGGCCTCGCGCTCATCAACGGCACGCAGGCGCACACGGCCGTCGCGGCCCTCGCCCTGGTCGAGGCGCATCGCTGCTGGCACGCCGCGCACGTCGCCGGGGCGATGTCGCTCGAGGCGCTCCTCGGCACGCCCGTGGCCTTCGATCCGCGCATCCACGCCGCGCGCGGCCAGCACGGCCAGCAGCAGTCGGCCGCGCTGCTGCGGGAGCTACTCGACGGCTCGGAGATCCGGGAGTCGCACCGCGAGGGGGACACGCGGGTGCAGGACGCCTATGCGTTGCGATGCATGCCGCAGGTGCACGGCCCCGTGCTCGACGCCATCCGGTTCGCCGAGGGGCTCATCGCCGCGGAGCTCAACGCCGCCACCGACAACCCGCTCGTCTTCGATGACGGCACGATGCTCTCCGGGGGCAACTTCCACGGGCAGGTCGTGGCCCTCGCCCTCGATGTGCTCGCCATCGTGATGACCAACCTCGCCGTGATGAGCGAGCGGCGCATCGACCGACTGGTCCATCCGGGGGAGAACGAGGGGCTTCCGCCCTTCCTGACCCCGACGGCGGGCGTGAGCTCGGGCTTCATGATGGCCCAGGTGACGGCGGCCGCCATCACGAGCGAGTGCAAGGGCCTCGCGCATCCGGCGAGCGTGGATTCCATCCCCACCGACGGCTCCAAGGAAGACGTCGTGCCGATGGCGATGGGCGCCGCGGTGAAGCTCCGGCGCATCCTGCACAACGTGCGGCACGTGCTCGCCGTGGAGCTGATGTGCGGGGCGCAGGGTATCGACTTCCGGCGGCCGCTGCGGTCGGGCCCCGGGGTGGAGCGGGCCTACGCCACGGTCCGTGGGCTCGTGCCGCGCCTCGAGGCGGATCGCGTCCTCGGCCCCGACATCGAGGTGCTCGCGGCCGCCGTGGGGACGGGGGCGTTCAGCAACCGGTGAACGCCCCCGTGCGGGAGGGCGGTGCCGCTACCGACCGCCGGTGCCAACGATGAGCCGGGCACTCGACCCGGACCCAGCCATGACCGGGGCGAAGAACCCCACCTGGCGCCCGCCGTTGACGGCGAGCGGGTGTGCGACGAGGATGGCTTGCCAGTACCGCGTCGTCGACGGCCGACCGACCAGCGGCACAGAGAACTGAAATCGGCCGGTCCCCACGTCCACCGGCGCTCCGCCTCGCGCCGTCTCACAGCCGCCCCCGCCGAGCCCGTCCCCCAGGAACGGACTCGGGCAATGCAAGACCCCCGCGTCCATCCAGATCGGGGCGCGTACGCTCCCGGAGGCGTCCTGGAGCTCCCAGACGATGGTGACGTCAGCGAAGGCAGCAACGGAGTCCGGGGCCTGCGTCACTCGCATCGTCGTCGCCGGCACACGAACCTCCACGTCCTGACGCCCCGACTCCGTGGGACTGATCACGACGGCCGTGATGCCATTGGCGAGGAGTCGCGTCGCCTGGGCCGTCCGGCCGTCAACGGAGAGAATGCGAATCTGGACGCCTTGTCGTGGTGGCAGCTCCAACTCCACTCGGGCGGTGTCCCCAACGGCCGTGACGTAGTGCCAGGTCGAGAGGGTGTGGTTCTCCGTCGCCATATGCGCATAAAACCCGCTGGTTTGCGATGGGCCGACGAGACGGAGTGTCACGGTTGGGGGCGTGCCCCCCGGGGTGGGGCCAGGGGTGGGGCCAGGGGTGGGGCCAGGGGTGGGGCCAGGGGTGGGGCCAGGGGTGGGGCCAGGGGTGGGGCCAGGGGTGGGGCCAGGGGTGGGGCCAGGGGTGG
>JBANGJ010000017.1:0-7893 GCA_037975505.1 Gemmatimonadota bacterium
GACACGGGGCTCCGGGGGCCGGGGTGGTGGGCGCGCGGCGGGAGATTACGCATCTTTCCCCCCATGCCGAAAGACCTTGTCCCGCGCGCCCGACTGGAGGCGCTCCTCGAGACGCCCGCCCGGCGTGGCCTTCGTCTCGCCATCCTCGGGGACGCGATGCTCGACGTCTACCTCCTCGGTGACGTGGACCGCATCTCCCCCGAGGCGCCCGTACCCGTCGTACGCGTGCGGGAGCGCCGACACGCGCTCGGCGGGGCGGCGAATGTCGCGCAGAACGCCGCGGCGCTCGGGGCGCGCACGGAGCTCGTCGCCGCGGTGGGCGCCGACCTGGCGGGCACCCAACTGCGCGAGATGCTCGCCGCGCTCGGCGCCGACCCGCGCGGCCTGATCACGACGGCGCGCCCCACCACCACCAAGACCCGCGTGGTGGCGCGCGGGCAGCAGGTGGTGCGCGTGGACGAGGAGGTGGACACCGACCTCGAGGGCGCGGAGGTCGCGGCGCTCGAGGCGGCGGTGGACCGCGCCATCGCGGAGGCCGACGCCCTCATCCTCGAGGATTACAACAAGGGCGTGCTGGTCGAGCCCGTGATCCGACGCGCCGTGACCACCGCACGCGAAAGGGGCATCCCGGTCGTCGTGGACCCCAAGTACCGCAACTTCTTCGCGTACGCGGGCGCGACGGTCTTCAAGCCGAACCGGCGCGAGCTCGAGGCCGCGCTCGGTGCGGCCGTCGACCTCGACCATCCCGAGGCGCTCCCCGCCGTGCTTCAACGCCTCGGCGTGGACCGGCTCCTGCTCACGTTGAGCGAGCGCGGGATGGCGCTCATCGAGCCCGACGGCGGGATCCACCGCATCCCCACGACGGCGCGCGACGTCTTCGACGTCGTCGGCGCCGGAGACACCGTGACGGCGTACCTGGCGGCGATGTTGGCGGCCGGCGCGACGCCGCTTGAGGCCGCGGTGGTCGCCAACCACGCCGCCGGCATCCAAGTGGGCAAGGCGGGCGCGGCGACGGTCACGCCGGCCGAGATCCTCGCGGGGGTCGCGTGAGCCCGCGCCCCCATCTGGCCGCGGCGGTCCTGCTGCTCGCGCTCCCCGTCGCGTCCGAGGCGCAGTGGGGGGCGGCCGCCGGCGTGCGGTCCGTCTCCGGCCACGGTGGTGCCGACGGTGGCGGGGACCGGAGTGGCGTGGAACTCCGCGGGCAATTCGACCGCACGGTGAGTCCGCGGCTCACGCTGCGCGGTGAGGTGGCATACACGCAGATGCACACGCCGGCGGAGGATGCCGCAGGCCGATACACCATCAACGAGAACGGCTTCGAACTCGGGCTGACGGCCCACCGCCCCTTCGCCGTCGCCCTGGCTCAGGGCTACCTCCTGGCGGGTCCCGTCGCGTCCTTCCGGGCGGCGTGCGGGGTGGACTCACACGTCGACCCGAACGGGCGCGTCCCGTGCGCAGGCGAAGCGAAGGCGGGGCTTGGGCTGAGCGGCGGTGTCGGGGTACGCGAGCTCGGCGGGGACGACCTCGAGTGGGCGGCCGAGCTGCGCGTGATGCGCGGCACCGTGGCCGCAGCGGGCGGGACGCTGGTGTCGATCAGCGTCGGTGTGCGACGGCGCTGAGACGAGCGTCCCCCCCCGGCCTCACGGGAGCAGCACCAACTCCACTCGACGGTTCTTCGCGCGATTCACCGGTGTGTCATTCGGCGCGATGGGCCGGGAGCGCCCGTAGGCACGCAGCACCACCTGCCCCTCAGGAACCCCTCGGCGCACAAGCGCCGCGACCACGGCGGCAGCGCGCTGCTGCGAGATAGACAGATTCACCGCGTCCGAGCCCGTCTCGTCCGCGTGTCCCCCGACCTCCACGCGGCGGTCCGGGTTCGCTCGCAGCAGCTGTGCCAATTCATCGAGCCGCGGCACGGCTTCCCGGAAGACCATCGCCTGCCCGAACGCGAAGCGCGCCATCTCGATGGAGCGGCCAGGCAGCACCTCGGAGAGACACCCACGGGCATCCACACGGCCGAAGGGCGGCGTGTCCATGCACGCATCCGTGCCGTTCGCCACGCCGTCCCCATCCGCATCCCCCGGGGCCGGGCGTCGCCGCGTTTGAACGGCCGTCGCGGGCGGAGACGGCACATCCGTCGGGGCCGCCGCCCTCTCAGGCACCGGCACCGACGCCGCCGGCACAGGCGCGCGCATGGCCGGCGGCTCTGCTGCGGGCTCCTGCGGGTTGACGGTGGCCACCACCACCGGGAGCGCCGTGGCGGTGCCCGGGGCCGCATCGAGCCCCCGACGACGACCGGACCGACTCAGGCCGACTCCCAGGCCGAACCGCATCCCGCTGCCCGCGGTACCCAGCACGTCGTACAGCGCCGGAGACAGCGTCAGGGGGAGGGCCCGGAACGGGGCAAAGGAGAGGCCCAGGTTCAGGTCTTGCCCGGAAAAATCCACGATGGCGGACGCCGAGGGGCTCACGCGCACGGCCGCAGAGACGAAGCCGCCGACACCCTCAGGGGCGCCTCCCGCCGACGACTCGGGCAGAAACCGCGCCGTCCCGACGCCCAGGTTCCAGGTGATGGCACTGAAGTAGTCGCCGGCCGAGACCGGCTGGACCCACGACCACGCGGCAAACAGCGCGGGATCGACCGCGGCCGTGCCGACGAGCGACACCCCCTCGACCCCGACCGCCACCGCGGCGCGGGCGCCGATTCGCCGGTGAATTTTGGCTGCGCCATAGGCCCGGTCACCGAATCCCGAGCGTAGCGTAGACGAGGAGATCACCACCAGCTCGACGCCGGCCCATCGCGCGGGATCGCCGATGCCCCCCCCGACGGCCACGGCGCCATCCGGGGCGCCCCGATACCGGGTGCTGGCCTGATATCCGCCCCCAATGAAGATGTCGCCAGTTCCGGGGCCGAACGCGACCGGGGACGCAATGGTCACCCCGGGCTGTGCCCGACGCCCCCCGTGCGTTGCGGCATCCGGCACCGGCAGCCGGTAAATCGCCCGCTCGGCACCCTGGCCGTGGGCAATCCCCGGGACCCCACACATGACGCCGCACAGGAGGATGACCCGTAGGGCGAATCGGCCACGGCCCGGAAACAACACTTGGTCGCTTGCCATACGGGACGCAACCTCCTTTCCGGCGGGCATGCTGTCAAGCAGACGGGGGGCGGGCGCGGTCGCGACCGCCCCCCGCACCCGCCACACCGCTGGTCGCGTCAGCGCGAGAGCGAGGCGAGCGCGAAGCGCACACCCAGTAGCGCCGGCGACGGCGTGCCGCTCGACGCGTTCACGGCGGCATTGAATGCCTGAATGGCCGCGGTGAGCGTGGTGAGATTCGGGTTCGTGCCAAGCTCTCCAAGCGCGGCGGCAAGCGCGCCGGCCTCGGTCGACGGGACGCCACCAGACGAGAGAACCGAGGACAGGTTCGCCACCGCAGCAGCCCCGCCACCGGACAGCACCGCCGAGATCGCCTGCGCGGCAGCGGCCGGCACCGTCACCGTCCCACCCGCCGGGTTCGACACGGTGACACCACCGGCCGACGCGAACAAGCTGACAATGTTCGCCGCCGCGCTGGAGCCGGCCGCCGAAAGCGGACCGGAGGGAGGGGGGGTCGGAATACCAATCGGGGCCACGGCACCGCCGAGGCCGCCACCGCCGCCGCCGGGGCCACTGACGTCAGAACCAGTGCCCCCCTGCTGGGCGGCCAGCGGGCCCACCAGCAAGGTGACCAGGGCCGCGGCACGCGCCGCCTGCTTCACAAAAGATGCCGTCATCGGAGTAAGGCTCCAGGGATTGAGAATCGAGAGACGCATGAGCTGACCTTACGGGAGCGGGGTCAGTTCCACACGACGGTTCTTCGTGCGGTTCGCCGGCGTCGTGTTCGGCACCAGCGGCTTGCTGCTGCCGTACCCCTTGGCCGTGATGCGATCCGCCGCCACGCCCTTCGAGATCAGGTAGGTCCGCACCGCGTTCGCGCGGGCCAGCGAGATCCGCGTGTTGCCGGCCGCCTGTCCGCTGTTGTCCGTGTGACCGCCCACCTCGATGCGGAGGGTCGGCTCATCGGCGAGCTTGGCAGCGATGGCATCGAGCTTCGCCCGCGAGTTCGGACCGAGGACCGACGACCCCGAGGGGAATGCCACCCCGTCGAGAACGAGCGAGCGAGCCGCCGAGAAGACGGCCGCGCACCCGAGCGGGTTCACCGCGGTCCCGGCCGGAGTGTCGGGGCACTTGTCGTTCGCGTCGATGACGCCGTCCTTATCGGCATCTGGCGGCGGGGGCACGCAGCCCGTCTCGTTGACCACGGCGCCAGCGGGCGTCGCGGGGCACGCATCCTTGGCGTTCGGCACGCCGTCCTTGTCATCATCCGGCGGCGGCAGCGGGCAGCCGCGGCTGTCCACGGCCGTGCCAGCCGGCGTATTCGCGCAGGCATCGCTGACGTTCGGAACGCCGTCCTGGTCATCATCCGGCGGCGGCAGCGGGCACCCACGGCTGTCGACCGGGGTCCCGGCCGGGGTGTTCGCGCAGGCATCCGCCTCGTCCGGCACGCCGTCCGCATCGGTGTCGACCACGCGGCGCGGCACCTCGACGGCGACCGCGACCCCCGCGTCCGCCGCGGCGCCGGCCGCCGGCCGACGCGCTGACCGGCTCAGACCGATGCCCAGCGTCATGCGCATCCCGTCGCCCGCCGTCCCCAGAACGTCGACCAGCGCCGGCGAGATCGTGATGGGGAGCGTGCGGAAGGGCGCGAACGACAGACCCAGATTGAGGTCCTGACCCGTATAGTCGGCAATCAGCGAAGTCGTGGCCGAGGCCCGCAGGGCCGCCGAGAAGAAGACGCCCACCCCACTCTGGTCAGTGACGTTCTCCGGCGCGAAGCGCGTCGTCCCGATGCCACCGTTCCAGGTCACCTGGTTGAACCGGGCCCCGGATCCGATGCGCTGCACCTTGGTCACCGCGGCATAGAACGAGGGATCCGACGCGGCCTCGCCGGTCAGGCTCATCCCCTCGATGCCGAACCCGACGCCGAGGCCACCCGCCGTCACCCGATGCGCCTTCAACGAGCCGTACATCCGATCACCGAAGCCGGAACGCACGGTCGACGCCGAGGTGAGCACCACCTCCAGGCCCAGCTTCCTCGCGTCGAAGAACCCGGCGCCCACCGACAGCGAGCCGTCGGCATCCCCGCCGTAGCGCGTGCTGTTCTGGTAACCGACGCCCGCGAAGTAGGACCCGGCGCTGGGGCCGAACCCGATCGGGGAGCTGGCCGTCACGCCAGGCTGCGCACGCCCCGTCTCGGCCCCAATGGCCGACGGCAGGGGGAGCTGGTAGATCTCGCGACCCTGGGCCGCACCCACCCGCGGCATCGCGAGCAGAGCAGTCAGAGGGAGGAGCATGAACCGGGAACGCAGGGACATCGGGGAGCTCTCCGAAGAGGAGGAATCGGGGGCCAACCACCAGTGAGATACCGACGGGCCTCGTACCCATCGGCTCCTGAAACACCCACTATTTCCTCGTCAATGTCCGACATAGTTTGCCCGGTGTCAAGAGCGGCACGCCGACGTGACGCGACTGGTAACTCTCACGCCAGGCTGAGGCTGCGGGGGTCGCGCGCGCCGAATCGGGTGTCAATCCCCTTCCCCCCGAGTGGCGCCACCCGGGGGGACCGGCGAGATTCCAAGCGGCAGTCAGGGCCCATAGCTCAGCGGTGAGAGCAGCGGACTCATAATCCGACGCGCGCAGGTTCGAATCCTGCTGGGCCCATTTACGTGAGCCGATGGCCTGACTATCCTTCGCCGTCTCAGGGCGCGTAGCTCAGCTGGTTAGAGCGCTGCTTTCACACAGCAGAGGTCGGGGGTTCGAGTCCCTCCGCGCCCATCTCAGTTCCTCCGCCGGCCGGCATCTGTCCCACCGGCCCGCTCGCGAGGCTCGGTCAGCGACCGGCCGTCACCAGCAGCGTCACGGCCGAGATCACCGCCCCGACGACTGCCCCGGAATTGCGGTCCCACCAACTGCGGCGCCCCACCACGACCTGGTCACCCGACCGCAGGTCGAGTTGGAACACGGTCGCGTCGACGGGCGCCGCCTCCAGAAGCGTGATGCCATCTCGAACCACGCGCACCTTCCGCAGATCCCCGTCCGGTGACGCCCCCTGCGCCATCGCAATCGCACCGGCGAGCGTCACCGCAGGGTCCAGCAATTGCACGCCGGCCTTGTTGACGTGGCCGAGGATCGGGATCCGCCGCATGGGGGTCAGCTGGACGGACGGATAGCGCAGCTCCCGGGCGAACGCCGCCAGCAGGGAATCACGGACCACCGACCAGACGGCCCCGGTGACAAGGCGCGTGCCGACCAGGGGCAGCGTGACCATCCCCCGCTCGTCCACCGGGCAGACACCGGAGAGGTCGGCGTCGGCCACGATGCGTACGTCGATGGCGTCTCCGGGGCGAAGGGTGACCTCGGGGGCACCGGTGCCCTGCGCCGAGAGCGGCGTGCCGGCGAGCGCCACCGTCACCCCCACCCCGAGCATCCGACAGAGAAAGCGGAGTCGACCAGTCATCATCGCGGAAGTGTAGCACCGGACGCCGGTCGCTCGCGAGCGCGCGCCCCCTGCCGTACCCCAATCGCGCGTTATCGAATCGCCGACACTGGCGGATGCATTGTGGTTCGTGGCGGGTACACATACTTTCCCACCATGGCGGTCCCTCTCCTTCCGAATTGAGTGCTGATGGCGCCGACTGAACGGAACACCGCTCGTCCTCTTTCGCAGGCCAACGCCGCCCCGTCACCGCTGCCCGCGCCGGGGCGGTTCGTCGTGGTTGGACGCGCCTCGGACGTCCCTCGCGCGCTGGAGCACCCGGCCGTGGCCAGCGCGAACCGTGTGGCGGTGTCGGGCATTGTCACGGTGGACGACGATGAGGGTGCCGGGCACTCCGCTCGCGGCGTGGCGCTCGACGAGCTCCTCCGGCGCTCGCGCGCCGACACCGTGTTGGTGGCGGGCCCGCTCGGCGCCGAGACGATGCGTATCGTCACCGACATCGCGCTGCTGAACGCGTGTCGCGTGGTGGCGGTGATGCCGAGCGAGACCGTGGCCGGCCATGACCCCGTCATCGTCTGGGAAGGCGAGCGCCCGCTGGTGCAACTGCTCGGGGCCCGGCACACCTCACTGCAATATGCGATCAAACGTGCCATCGACCTCCTCGGGGCAAGCGTTGGGCTGATCCTCCTCTCGCCGGTGTTCGCCGGCATCGCGATCCTGCTGGCGATCGACTCGCGCGGCCCGGTGGTGTTCCGGCATTGGCGCGTCGGCCGGCGGGGCCGCGGGTTCCACTGCCTCAAGTTCCGGACGATGGTCGCGGACGCGGAGGCGCGGCTGCGAGACGATCCCGCCCTCCTCGAGACGTACCATATGAACAACTTCCGCGTCCCGGACGCGGTGGATCCCCGGGTCACTCGACTGGGACGGCTCCTCCGCCGCACGTCGCTGGACGAACTGCCCCAGCTGTGGAACGTGCTGCGCGGCGAGATGAGTCTGGTCGGCCCGCGGCCCGTGGTGTCGGAGGAACTCCGCCATTTCGCCGGCTCGGAACGGCTCCTGCTCTCCGTCCGCCCTGGCATGACCGGGATGTGGGCGGTGATGGGGCGCCACGACGTCGCCTATCCCGAACGCGCCGATCTCGAGTTGCGCTATGTGCGCACCTGGTCGCTCCGCGGAGACTTGGAGATCGCCGTCAAGACCATCGGCGCCGTCACGCACTACGGGTCGGATCTCCCGGCCTGACCCCCGCTCCACCCCTCGCCGCCCCATGAACTCCGCTTCGCTCCTCCGGGCCACCGCGCTCGGTGCCGCCCTGTGCTGCCTCGTGTCGGCGCTGCCGGCGCAGACCCTGCCCTC
>JBANGJ010000039.1:0-7703 GCA_037975505.1 Gemmatimonadota bacterium
TCACGGTCGGCGAGTCGTTCTTCAACGCCGTCAACGTGCCGCTCGGCCTCCTCCTGCTCGCGCTCACCGGCATCGGGCCGCTGATCGCCTGGCGCAAGGCGTCGCCGGAGAACATCCGGCGGCAGTTCGCGGGGCCGGCGGCTGTGGGGCTCCTTACGGGCGCGTCGCTGCTGGTGCTCGGTATCCGCACGCTCGCGCCGGTCGTCGCGTGGACGCTCGCGGCCTTCGTGGCGGGCACCATCGTGCAGGAGTTCCACAAGGGCATCGGCGCGCGCCGCCGGATGTACCAGGAATCCCTCCCCGTCGCCTTCGGGCGGCTGGTCGCGCGGAACCGGCGCCGCTACGGCGGCTACATCGTGCATGCGGGGATCGTGATCCTCTTCGCGGCCTTCGCCGGGATGGCGTTCCGCAAGGAGTACGACGTCACGCTCAAGGCGGGGGAGACCTTCACCGCGGTCGATCCCTTCGGCCGGCAGTGGCGCTTCACGAGCGAGGGCCTCTCCGCGTTCAAGGCCCTCAATCGCGATGTGGTCACCGTCGCCATCCGTCCGGAGGTGGACGGCGTGGCGCTCCCGCTCCTCACGAGCGAGAAGCGCCAGCACCGCGATTCGCGCGGCAATCCCACCTTCCAGCCCTCGACCGAGGTGGGGATCCTCAGCCAGCAGCGTCAGGACGTGTATCTCGTCCTGGCGGGCGCCATCGGCGAGGCGGCGGAGATCCGCATCAACTTCAATCCGCTCGTCGTCTGGGTCTGGAACGGTGGGCTCCTGATGGCGATCGGGGGCCTGATCGTGATGTGGCCCGTCTCGGAGCGGCGCCGTCGGCAGGGTGGCTACGTCGCGGAGCTCGCCCCGCAGGTCGTCGAGGCGGGCGCGTGACCCCGGTGGGGCGCCGACGGGCGCCGTCGAGCACCGAGGCCGAGGACCGACGCATCACCCGTCGCGCGGTGCTGCGTGGTGCCGCGGGGCTCGCCGTGCTGGCCGTCGGGCGGCGACTCGTCGCTCAGGAACCCGCGCAGAACTTCGCGCCGATGGAGCAAGGGGCGTACCGCCCCACGCTCCGGGACCCCAAGCCGGGGGCCACGCCGCAGCTCACGGACGCGCAGCGCGACGCGCTTGAGCACCGCATCAAGTGCCAGTGCGGCTGCATCCTCGACATCTACACGTGCCGCACGACGGACTTCACCTGCCAGGTCTCACCGGCCATGCACCGCGACGTCCTGCGGCTCGTGGCGGGCGGGTACACGGAGCAGGAGATCCTCGACGCGTTCGTGTCGACCTACGGCGAGGTCGCCCTCACCGCACCGAAGAAGGAAGGCTTCAATTGGGCGGGGTACCTCGCGCCCGGGGCGGCGATGGCGGTCGGGGCGGTCGTGCTGACGCTGTTGCTGCGGAAGTGGGGCGCCGAGGCGCGAGCGGCGAGGGCGGAGCGTCCGGCGGCGGTCCCGGTCGAGGGCCTGCCCGGCGTCAGCGCCGACGACCTCGCGCGGCTCGATCGCGCGTTGCGCGAGGAGGGGTGAGATGGAACCCCTGATCCTCGGGAGCGCGCTCGCCGTCCTCGCGCTGGTCTACGTCCTCTGGCCACTCTTCCGCGAGGTGGCGCCGGTCGTGGCCGTCGGCCGTCCGGTGGCGGTGGACGAGGCGTCGGCGGTGGACGCCCTGCGCGAGATCGAGTTCGACCGCGCCACCGGCAAACTCTCCGACGAGGACTACGCCACCCTCCGCGCCACCTACGCGCCGCGGGCCCTCGCCGAGCTCAAGGCGCGGGAGGCGGGAGCCGTAGCGGTGACTGGCGAGGCGCCGGCGGAGGACGCCGCCGAGCGGCTGATCGCGCGGGCGAAGGACCGGACGGGCAGCTGTGCGACCTGCGGCCCGCGTCCGGAGTCGGACGCCCTCTTCTGCTCCGACTGCGGCCGCTACCTCGCCGCCGCCTGCCTGCGCTGCGGGGCGTCCGTCGACGCCCCGCACGCGCGCTTCTGCACCGACTGCGGCCAGACCCTGGCCGCCTGACTCACATCCGGGGCGTCGCCCCGGTCAGGTAGTCCATCGCGAGCGAGCTGAGTGTGCGCACCCCGCTCGGCAGCGCCGATTCGTCGGCGAAGAAGTACGGCGAGTGGTTCGGTGCGGCCTTCGTCGGGTCCTGATCCCGCGGCGTCACGCCGAGGAAGACGAAGATGCCCGGCGCGCGCCGCTGGAAGTAGGAGAAGTCCTCCGCCCCCGTGTTCATCGGCGCGCGCGTCACCCGCTCCGCTCCGACGGCGCGGACGATCGACGGCATCATCCGCTCGGTGAGTTCGTCGTCGTTCGCGGTGACCGGGTATCCCGAATCGATCTTCACCTCGGCCGTGGCGCCCGCGCTCGCGGCGATGTGTTCCGCCGTCCGCTGCACTGCGGCGAACACCAGGCGCTTCTGGCTCTCCCCGAAGGTGCGGATCGTGCCCTCGAGCATCGCCGTGTCCGGGATGATGTTGTTGCGCACGCCGCCGTGGAACATCGCGACCGTCACGATTGCCGGGACGTCCGTGATGTTCACCTGCCGGCTCACCACCGTCTGCAGCGCGGTGACGATCTGTGCGCCGGTGACGATCGGGTCCACGCCGCCCCACGGCACCGCTCCGTGCGTCTGCCGCCCGCGCACCTTGATGGTGAAGGAGTTGGCCGCGGCCATCGTGGCACCGCCGCGCACGGAGATGTTCCCCGCCGGGCCCGGCCACACGTGCAGGCCGAAGACCGCATCGACCTTCGGGTTGTCCATCGCGCCCGCGGCGATCATCGGCTCCGCGCCACCGGGGCCCTCCTCGGCCGGCTGGAACAGGAACACCACCGTGCCCGGGAGCTGCGCCTTCATCCCGGCGAGCACCTCCGCGGTGCCCATCAGGATGGCCACGTGGTTGTCGTGGCCGCAGGCGTGCATCACGCCCACCTCCTGCCCGTTGTACTGGGTGCGCACCCGGGACTTGAAGGGGAGGTCCACCATCTCGGTCACCGGCAGGCCATCCATGTCGGCGCGGAGCGCGACGACCTTGCCCGGCTTGCCGCCGCGCAGGATCCCCACCACGCCGGTCCCACCGACACCGGTCCGGACCTCCATCCCGAGCGCGCGCAGGTGATTCGCGACGAGTGCGGCCGTCCGCGTCTCCTGCATCCCGAGCTCGGGGTTGGCGTGGATGTCGCGACGCCACGCGACGACGTGGGGCGTCGCCTCGTCCACGCGACGGTCGAGTTCGGCGTACAGGCGGGACCCCTGTGCCTGGGCGGCGAGGGGGAGCGCGAAGGCGAGCGTGAGGAGGAGCGGATGGGCGTTCGGGCGCATCGGAGGGAGTGCTGAGGGTGAGCCGACCTGCGAATCCTGCGGGCAACGATGCAGGAGCGGAAGGGCGCTACGCGGTGCCGTCCGGGGCGTCGATGGCATCGGCCACCTTCGCCGCGGTCGCGGCGGCGCTCTCGAGCAGCGGGATGCCGGGGCCGAGGTAGGAGCCACAGAACCAGAGGCGCCGTCCATGCTGTGCGTGGAGGAGACCGACCTCGCGCGCGCCCGCGAGCGCGGCGGCGTTCACGAGGGGGCGTTCGAAGCGCGAGCGCGCCCGCACGAGTGCCGGGTCGGGCTCGAGGATCGGGTTCCACGTCTGGAAGACCGGCGGCCCCCCCGCGAGCGAGGGCTGCACCCGGTTCATCCAGATCGTGGCCATCGGTTTGTCGTGCTCTGGGGAACAGATCATGTTGACCGGCGCCCAGCGGCGGCGGTCCCGCGGGGCGAGCCGTGCGTCCGCGTGCACCACCACCTCGCTCGCCTCGTACCCGAATCGGGCCAGCGCCTCGCGCTCGCGGCGATACGACGCATCGAGCATCGGCGCGGCCTGATTGGCCTGGGTCGCCACGACCACGTGGTCGAACCGCTGCTCACCTCCCTCCCACCGGATGCGGACCCCATCGGGCGCGGGTTCGATGCTCCGGACCTGCACCCCGCACCGCACCTCGGCGAGGGGCTCGGTGAGTCGGCGGACGACCTCCTTGGTGCCGAGCACCACGCGGCGGACGCCGCCGAAGGTCAGTCCGCGCGTGAGGTACTCCAGGATGATCCGGGCCGGGTAGGCGCGCACCGCGGCGGTGCTGCAGGTGCACACGGCCGCGAACGTGGGCAGCAGGAACCCGTCGGTGAAATCGCTCCCGAGGCGCGCCCGGTCGAGCCAGCTGCCGAGCGGCTCCTCCGATTCCCCGAGGGACCGGAGCGCCGTGGGAGCCATGCGATAGAAGCGCAGGAGATCCGCGTTGATGCGCCACGCGGTCGCGCCGAGGGGCGTTGCGGGCAACGGCACGGAGCGGCCCCCGACGATCCAGTTGGCGTAGCGGTAGTACGTCTCGCCGTCGAGCCGGCTGAACGAGCCCGCGTAGTTGGTGCGCTCGAGACGCACGCCGAGCGCGTGGTAGAGTTGGATGAGCGTGGGGTAGTACCCCTCGTAGATGACGCGCAGCGGCACGTCGATCCGCGCCGTGCCGCCGTCGTGCGAGAGGTCCAGCGAATGGGCATCCATCCCCGCCACGGCGTGTCGTTCGAGCAGGGTCACGCGGTGCCGCGCACTGAGTCGCCAGGCCGCCGAGAGCCCCGCGATTCCTCCCCCCACCACGGCGACCTCCATCCCGATCCGCATGCGCGCGTCTGCCTCCTCGTCGCGGGAAGATGCGCCTGGGGCGCGCCGGGCGGAATACGCTGGCGTACATTTGCGCGCGATGACGCCCGCGCCACCGACGTATGCCCGCCGCCTCGGCCTCCCCTCGGCGACCCTCCTGGTGGTCGGGGGGATCATTGGGTCGGGCATCTTCCTCAATCCGGCGGTCGTCGCGCGGCGCGTCGGGACCGCGCCGCTCACGATGGCCGCGTGGGGGCTCGGCGCCGGCATCGCGATCCTCGGGGCGTTCATCTTCGCGGAGCTCGGGGCGCGTCGCCCGGACGCCGGCGGCGGGTACGCCTACCTGCGCGACGCCTTCGGGCCGCTGCCGGCCTTCTTGTACGGCTGGGCCCTCCTCCTCGCCATCGCGAGCGGGGCCGTCGCGGCGGTCGCCGTCACCTTCGCGACCTATCTCGCCGCCCTCCTCGGGCTCGATGTGGCGCTCGTGCGTCCGATTGCCTGCGCGGCCATCGCGGTGGTGAGCGTGGTGAACGTGTTGGGTGTTGCTCCGGGAGCGATGGTGCAGAACGTCTTCACCGTGCTCAAGCTGGTGGCCATCGCGGGGCTCGTGCTTGTGGGGCTCGGTGCCGTCGGGGCACCGGTGTCCGCCGTGGTGACGGCCGTCACGATGGCTCCCGCCGTCCCGCACGGGGCCCTCGCGGTGGCCGTCGCGCTCGGGACCGCGCTCGTTCCGGTGCTCTTTGCCTACGGGGGCTGGCAGCAGACCAACTTCGTGGCCGAGGAGATGGTGGATCCGCGTCGCGACCTGCCGCGGGCCCTCGTCCTCGGGGTGGTCATCGTCGCGGCGGCCTACCTCTCGGTGAACCTCACCTATCTGCGCGCGCTCGGGGTCGATGGGCTCGCGGCGAGTACCGCGCCCGCCGCGGACGCGATGGCGCTTCGCCTCGGCGAGGCGGGACGACGCCTCATCGCAGTGGGGATCGCCATCTCCACCGGGGGGTTCCTGAACGTGGTGATCCTCGTCACGCCGCGCGTCTACCAGGCCATGGCGCGGGACGGCGTCTTCTTCCGGGGGTTGGCGGTGCTGCACCCGCGCACGCGAACCCCGGTGCGGGCCATCGGACTGCAGGGCGCGTGGTCCGTGGCCCTCGTGCTCTCCGGCGGGTACGGTGACCTGCTCGACTGGGTCACCTTCGCCGACTGGATCTTCTTCGGCCTCACCGCCGCGACGCTGCTCGTCTATCGCCGTCGGGCGGCGGCGGCCCCGTACCGGGCCCCCGGGCATCCGTGGACCACAGGGACCTTCGTCCTTGCGGCGGCGTACGTGGTCCTCGGGGCGGTGGTCTCCAACCCGATGAACGCGGTGCGGGGGACGCTGATGCTCGCGGCGGGCGTGCCGGCGTATGCGTGGTGGCGGCGGGGTGCCCCCGGGTCGCGCGACGCGGTGTAGGCTCGACGCGAGGCCCCGCCGCGTCCACCCTGTGGTCAGCTCGAGTAGTAGCTCGCGTTCTCCTCGATGTAGCCTTTGGTGAGGTCGCAGCCGTAAGCGGTCGCGTCCGCCGGTCCCACCCCCAGCGCGATCTCGAGGTCCACCACCTCCGCGGCGAGCGCCCGGCGCACGACCGCGTCGTCAAAGGCGAGCCGTTCCCCGCCGCGCACCACCTGATGGCCGTTGATCCACGCGTCGGTCGAGGTCGGGTGCACCGTGCAGTCGAAGCACTTCCCGACCGCCATCAGCAGGCGCCCAACGTTCGGGTCGGCGCCATGCACCATCGTCTTCACCAGCGGGGAGTTCAGCACCGCCTTGGCGATGAACCGGGCCTCCCGGTCGTCGCGTGCGCCGCGGACGTGCACGCGCAGCAGGTGCTCCGCGCCCTCGCCGTCGCGGCCGAGGATCTCGGCCATCCGCACGCACCCGGCCGTCAGCGCCTCGAGGAACGCCGCCTCGTCCACCGGCCCGGCGAGGCCGTTCGCGAGGATGGCGCAGGTGTCCGAGGTGCTGGTGTCGGTGTCCACGCTGAGCATGTTGAACGACCGCGCGATCGCGGTGCGGAGCATCGCGTCGAGTGCCCCCGGCGCGATCGCGGCATCGGTGAAGATGTAGGCGAGCATCGTCGCCATGTTCGGCTCGATCATCCCAGATCCCTTCGCCACCCAGGTGATCGTCGCGTCACCCACGCTGGCCGAGAGCGCCTTGGGGTGCGTGTCGGTCGTCATGATCCCCTCGGCGCCGACGAGCGGGTCGAGCTGCAGCTCGGCGGCCATGCCGACCACTCCCGCCTCGATCTTCTCGATGGGCAGCGAGACGCCGATGACGCCCGTGGAGCTGACGAGCACGCGGTCCGCGCTCGTCCCCAGCTCCGCCGCCGCGGCCGCGGCCATGCGGCGCGCGTGCTCCACGCCGCGGGCGCCGGTGGCCACGTTGCTCACCTTGCTGTTGGCGATGATCGCGCGCAGGCGGCCCCCGCGGATGGTCTCGCGGCCGAGGACGATCGGCGCGCCCGGGAAGTGGTTGCGCGTGAAGACCGCGGCAGCCGCGGCCTCCACGTCGCTCGCGAAGAGCGTCAGGTCCTTGGCCTCGGGCTTGAGGCCGACGTTCCGGCTCGCGCAGCGGAAGCCGCGCGGGAATCGGGCGGGTGTGTGGAAGGTCGTCATGGGAGGGGAAGCTTAACATCGCCGCGCGGCCGGCGTCTTCTCTGGCGTGACGGCAGTGCCGCCGTCCCCCACCACGGAGCTCCCATGCGCCACGGTCCTGCGTTGCTCGTCGCCGCGTTCGTCGCGGCCCTGCCGTCCCTCGCCGGTGCCCAGCCGGGCCGTGGGGCCGCTCCCGGCCCGCGTCCCTCCGCCGAGGCCCCCGCACCGGAGCGTCCCGATTTCGAGCGCCCGGCCTTCGGCGGGGTCACCCGGATCCTGAACCTCCGTCGCGTGCTCGACCTCACCCCGCGCCAGGTGGCCCAGCTCGATTCCATCGAACGCGCCGTGGCGGCGGAGCGGCGTCCGGCGCTGGAGCGGATGCGCGCCGAGCGTGAGGCGATGCGTGGGCGCGAGGACGGCCGCCCCCTCTCGCCGGATTCGG
>JBANGJ010000134.1:0-3802 GCA_037975505.1 Gemmatimonadota bacterium
GCGCTCCCGCCCCCTCGGCCATTGGCACACCTCCGCCTCAGGGCGTCGGCAGGCAGCCCTTCACCTCGGTGCACTTGGGATCGATCGGCGGCAGGCCGAGCCGAGCGAGGTGCGCGTTCACCGCACCGAGGTCGCGCCGCCAGACCTCGGCGAGCGTCGTCTCGTACCCCTTCAGCTCTTCGCTGAGGATCCCGAAGATCTCTGGCATATAGGTCGTCGGCCGGCCGTCGCCCCGCTCCGCCATCGCGAGGAGGTTGGCGAGCCGGTTGTTGACCTTGATGGGGAAGTTGAGCGGATCCTGCCCGCTCTGGTTCCGCACCTGATAGACGTTCTCCTCCACCGCCGAGGCGTTGGTGCGCAGCGTGGCGCCGTCGCGGGCGAGCGGGCGGTCCGACGCCGCGCGCGCGATCCGATCATCCAGCTGCGACTTCACGCGACGGATCTCGATGACCGCCTGGTTGGCCTGCTCCGCGCGGTCGCGGACCTGCCGCCCGAACTGGTACTGCGCGACGAGGTCCGCGTCGGTCACCTCCGGCAGGAGCGGATTCCGACGCACGGTGAGCGGCGCGGTGAACGCCTGCCCGTCGGCCGTGAGGCGCACGGTGTAGCGCCCCGGCGGCACCGCCGGGCCCGCCGTGCCGGCACCCCAGAGGATCATGCCGTCAAACGAGGTGATCGGCGTGGTGCGAAGGTCCCAGGCGAGCGTCTGGAGGCCGGCCGCCCGCGGAATCGTGGTGGCGCCACCGCCGCGACGGCGCCCGCCGGCCGCCGCGCCCGCCGCCGCCCGAGCCGTGTCCCCGTCCCACCGACGGAGGACCGTCCCCGTGGAATCGAGCACCTCGAGCGCGAGGCTCCGCGGCGCCGTCGCCAGCTGCCAGGTGATCTGGACGGGCACCCCCGACCGAATGGCGGTCGGCGGCGTGTAGAGGTGCGAGGCGCGCGCGACCGTCGCGGCGGTGGCCTGCCGGAGCGGTGCGACGTTGTCGAGCACCCAGAAGCCGCGCCCATGCGTGGCGATCACGAGTTCGTTCGCCTCGACGATGAGGTCCGCGACCGGCACGTCGGGCATGTTGAGCCGGAGCGACTGCCACTGCGCGCCGTCGTCGTAGGTGACGTACACGCCGTGCTGCCCCGCGGCGTACAGCAGCCCGCGGCGCGTGGGATCCTGCCGCACCGCGTGGATGTAGTCATCGGCGCGAATCCCGTTGACGATCCGGGTCCACGTCTTCCCGAAGTCCGTGGTGCGGAAGATGTAGGGCGCGAAGTCGTTGAGGAGCGGCTTGCGCACGGAGACGTACGCCGTGCCCGCATCGAACGACGAGGCGTCGATCTGGCTCACGCGGCCGAACTCGGGCATCCCGGGCGGCGTCACGTTGGCCCAGGTGGTCCCGCCATCGCGCGTCACGTGGACGAGCCCATCGTCCGAGCCCGTCCAGATGACGTTCACATCCGTGCGGCCCGGGGCCACAGCGAAGATCGTCGCGTACACCTCGGGGCCGTTCATGTCTCCGGTGATCGGCCCACCCGACTTGCCCATCGTGGTCGGGTCGTGCCGGGTGAGGTCCGGGCTCAGCACCTTCCAGGTCGCCCCGCCGTCCTGCGTCATCCAAAGCCGCTGCGACGACACGTACAGCCGGCTGGGATCCACGGAGGAGAAGACGATCGGGAAAGTCCACTGCCACCGCTCGCGGATGGCCGAGCTCGGCTCCCCCGAGTAGAACCACGGGTAGGGATTCACCTCGCGCGAGAGCCCCGTGCGCCGGTTGAACTTGTCGACGTAGCCGCCGTTGTTGGTGCCGGAGTAGAAGAGGTCCGGGTCGCGCGGGTCCGCACCGATGTACCCCGGCTCGCCGCCGCCCGCGACGTACGACACGGCCATCCCACCGGCCGCCGGATCACGATACCCGGCCCCCGGGCCGGCGGCGGCTGAATCCCCACGCTCGCCGGCGTACTGGCCCACCCCACCCCGCGCCGCACCCTGATTCCAGTTGTACGGCACGCAGAGCGTGCTGTTGTCCTGCTGCGAGCCGCAGACGTGGAACGGGATGTGCGCCGTGGTGACGGCGTGATAGAACTGTTCCGTGGGGAAGTCCTGCGCCGTCCACTCGCGCCCGGTGGTGGTGGTGACTGCGCCGCCGCCATCGTTGGCCACCACGAGGTGCGTCGCATCGTCCGGGTCGATCCACAGGTCGTGGAAGTCGCCGTGCGTGCCGTTCCCGACGGAGGTGAGCGTCTTCCCCGCGTCCGCCGACCGGAAGAGCGACGTGTTCTCCATGTAGACGACGTCCGCGTTCCGGTGGTCGGCGAAGACGTTGGTGTAGTAGAACGCCCGCTGCCGGATCGACCGGTTGTCGTTCATGAGCGTCCAGGTGGCCCCGGCGTCATCCGACTTGTACAGGCCGCCCTTGTCGTTCTCGACGAGCGCGTAGACCCGGTTGGGGTTCGCCGCCGTGAGCGCCACGCCGATCCGTCCGACGAGGCCGGTCGGCAGCCCCGGGTTCCGCGTGATCTCCTTCCAGGTCTCGCCACCATCGGTGCTCTTGTAGAGCCCCGACCCGGGGCCGCCCGACGACATCTGGTACTCCCGTCGGTACGCCTCCCAGAGCGCGGCGTACATCACGTTCGGGTTCGTGCGGTCGATGGCGATGTCGATGGCGCCGGTCCGCTCGTCGCGGAAGAGGACGCGGCGCCAGCTGCGGCCGCCGTCCGTGGACTTGTAGACCCCGCGCTCCTGACTCGGCACGCTGTACTTGCCGAAGGACGCGACGAAGACGATGTCCGGGTTGGTCGGGTGGATGCGGATCTTGGAGATCGCGTGCGAGTCCCGGAACCCGACGTGCGTCCAGGTCCGCCCCGCGTCAGCGCTGCGGTAGACGCCGTCGCCCGGCATGATGTTGCCGCGGATGGCGCTCTCCCCCATGCCGATGTACACGAGGTCGGGATTGGTCTCGCTGACCGCGACCGCGCCCACCGACGCGGAGGTGAGCTGGCCATCCGTCACCGGGAACCAGGTGTCGCCGCCGTCCTGCGTCTTCCAGAGCCCACCGCCCACGGCGCCGAAGTACGCCTCTTGGCGGCGGCCACGGACCCCCGAGGCTGCGATGGACCGGCCGCCGCGGTCAGGGCCGATGTTGCGCCAGCGGACGTTCGTGAGGAAGGCGGAGTCGAGGGTGACGGGCGCTACGGCCTGCTGGGCGGAGGTCCGGGTCACCGCGAGGGCGCCGAGACCCAACAGCAGCGCCGGGACGATACGGAACGGGCGGATGGTCATGGCAGTCGAAGGTTGGGGGAGAAGACGAAGGGCGCGGGCGAGCGACTCAGAGGTCATCCGCCGACAGGAGGGTGAGCTTGGAGGCGCGGCGTTGCACCACCGTGCTACGCCCCGGCACCACCCGTGCCGCTGCCCCGGCCTCAGCGGGGCCGAGGTCGCGCACCGTCGTGACGGCGTCGATGTTCAGCGCCACGGCCACCGCGCCCGGTGCGACGCCTGGCACGGTCACATGGTGCACCGCGATGAAATCCTCGGCCCGCGCGAGGAAGTCACTCACCCGCTGTCCGCTCGGCACAGCGACGACCCCCTCCACCGCGGACCCGTCGTCAAACGTGACGGCAATCTTCCGGCGCACGGCGCCGGCAGCGACATGCTCCACCGGAATGTCACCCGTGGGGCCCCAGCAGAAGAGCACCGACGTGAGCCGGACCATGACGTGCGAGGCCGGCGCACTGTGCTTCCCGCCGGTTGGCGCGGCGAGCGTGAGGAGTCCCCCGCGTCGAGACCCGAGAAAGGGAGCGAGCGACAACG
>JBANGJ010000012.1:0-6652 GCA_037975505.1 Gemmatimonadota bacterium
CGGCGCGGAGCCCCGCGGTGAGCCCCTGCGCCACGAGCCGCTTGTTCACCGTCCCCGAGAGGATCATCCGCACCGCATCGAGGTCCTCGGCGCGCGTCACGCGGCGCCCGTGCACGAACACCGGCTCCACCCCCATCTGCCGCTGCAGCGCGGTCACTTCATCACCGCCGCCGTGCACCACCACGAGCGGCCCCGCAGCCGCGGCGTCGCGCAGAAGCCCCGGGAGCGCGGCGTGGGCCTGCGCGCGCCCGCCGAGCTTGATGACGCGTGGTGCGGCGTGGTACGTGGTGCTCACAGCGGCAACCCCGCGGCCTCGTCGAGACCGAGCATTAGGTTCGCGTTCTGCAGCGCCTGACCCGCGGCGCCCTTCATCAAGTTGTCGATGGCGCTGAAGATCTGGAGCATCGGCGTGCGCGTCCCCGCCACCGGGCGCACGGTGAAGCGCACCACATTGCGATGCTGCACCTGGCGCAGTTCGGGGAGCTCGTCCACCACCTCGATGAAGCGCTCCCCCGCATAGCGCGCGCGGAAGGGCGCCAGTAGATCGTCGATCGGCCGCGCGAGCGGCACGGTGATCGTGGAGAGGATCCCGCGCGCCACCGGGAGCAGATGCGGCGTGAAGAGCAGCTCGGCGGTGCCATTGAGCTCACCCACCAGCGCGCGCATCTCGTTGAGATGGCGGTGCGCGTTCCCCACGCCGTAGGCGCGGAAGTTCTCGGTGACCTCGCCGAAGAGGAGGTCGAGCCGCGCGGTGAGGCCTGCCCCGCTCACGCCGCTCGCGCTGCTGATGTGCACGGTGCCCTGCGGCGCGATGAGCCCCTGCTCGAGGAGCGGGATCAGCGGGATCAGTGCGCTCGTGGGGTAGCAGCCGGGGTTCGCGACGATCTGCGCGTCGCGCACCTGCGCGCGCCGGAGTTCGGTGAGGCCGTACGGGATGCCGTCGCTCGCGCCGTTGCCGATGCGATGATCGTGCGAGAGGTCCACCACCTTGGCGCCCGCCGCGCGCGCGCGCGCGACCCATTCGGCGCTCGTGCCATGCGGGAGCGCGGTGAAGATCAGCGCGGCACGGTCGAGCTGCACATCGTCGGTCGCCTGGAAGGTGACCGACCCGCCGAGCGGGAGCTGCACCGTCTCGCCGCGCTGGGAGTTGGCGGTGGCGAAGGCGAGCGAGAGGCCCGGGTGTCTATTGATGAGTGCGCAGAGCTCGCGGCCCGCGTATCCGCTGGCCCCGAGCACGCCGACTGGAATTGTATGCACTGTTGAAGCATATTCATGCCGTTCCGCCCTGTCAACGACGTGCTTTCCGCCGTCCGCCCCGGGCGCTAGACTCGGACTGATGGAGCCGCACCCCGTGACCCCCAGCAAACGCGATCGCCAGCAGGCGATCCTCGAGCTCATCGGCGCCCGCGAGATCGGGAGCCAGGAGGAGTTGCGCCAACTCCTCCTCAAGCGCGGCTGGGACGTCACCCAGAGCACCCTCTCCCGCGACCTCCGCGACCTGCGCATCGCCCGGGTGCCCACCGACCAGGGCCTCCGCTACGTGGTGAGCGAGGCCCCCAACGAGGACGCGGTCCGCACCTCCCTCGCCGCCATCCTGCCGCAGCTCTTCGTGCGCGTGGACGGCGTGGGACACCTGGTGGTGCTCAAGACGGTCCCGGGCGGCGGCCAGACGGTCGCCCACGCCCTCGATAAGGAGCCGGCCACGGACCTCCTCGGGACCATCGCCGGCGACGACACGATCCTCATGATCTGCCGCAGCGAGCAGGCCCGGGAGCGCATCGTCCGCCGGCTCGCGACCCTCGGCAAGCGTTCCTGAGCGGATATTTATGCGGCGGCAGGGCGTTTTTTCGCCCACGCATGCAGCGTTTTGATGTTGACCACCAAGATTGGTCAGCCTAAGTTGACCGATTATGGCCACCATCCCCATCTCCGAGGCAAAAGCCAAACTCCCGATGCTCGTCCGTGAGGTCGCGGCCTCGGGCCAGGCCTATGTGATCAGCGTCAACGGCCGCCCGATGGCGGAGCTACGGCCCTTCCAGCCCGAGCCGACCCCGGGGCGCTTTACCGGCGGCATCCGGATGGCCGCGGACGCCTTCGAACCGCTCGCCGACACGGACGCGGATACGTGGGGGGTCTGACCCCCGAGGCGGCGCTGGTCGTCGACACCGCGACCTGGCTCTTCTGGCACGCCGACAGCCCGCGACTCTCCCGCACCGCCCGAACGCTCCTCCTGCAGGCGCTCGAGCGGCCCGTGTACGTGAGCGTCGTCAGCGCGTTCGAGATCGCCACCAAGGTGCGCCTCGGCAAGCTCGAGGTGCCCCCCGAGCTGGTGCAGGATTTCTCGTATCTCGTCGAATCGGACGGGTTCCGCGTGTTGCCGCTCGAGGCGGCGGCCTCGTGGCGCGCCGGCACGCTGCCCGGGGAGCATCGCGATCCCTTCGATCGCCTGCTCGCCGCGCAGGCGCTGGAGCTCCATGCCACCATCGTGTCGCCGGACAGCGCCTTCGCGGCGCTCGGGGTTCCTGCCATCTGGTGAAGGCGTGGTTAGGTTGAGCGCATCTCAATTCATCTCGGTGAGGCGGTCGTGAGCGCTGGGGATCACAAACTCTGGGGTGGTCGGTTCGCGGGGGGCCCTGCCCCGGAACTCGAGGCGGTGAACCGGTCGATCGGGACCGACATCCGCCTCTGGCCCTTCGACATTCGCCTCTCCAAGGCCTGGGCCGCCGGCCTCGCCACGGCCGGCGTGCTCACCGCCGCCGAGTCGGACGCCATCCGCGCCGGACTCGATCGGGTGGGCGCGCGGATCGCAGGGGGTGAGCAGCCGATCACCTCCGACGAGGACGTGCACACCTTCGTGGACCGCCTCCTCCACCAGGAAGCAGGCGAGCCCGCCGGCCGGTTGCATACCGGCCGCAGCCGGAACGACCAGGTGGCCACCGGGGCGCGGCTCTGGGTGCTCGACGCCCTCACGCGTCTCGACGCGATGGTCCTCGAGCTCTCGCGCACCCTTGTGGCGCAGGCCGAGTCGAACGCGGCGGCGATCATGCCCGCGTACACGCATATGCAGCGGGCGCAGCCCGTCTCTGCCGCGCATTGGCTCCTCTCGCACTTCTGGGCGCTCCAGCGCGACCGGCAGCGGATCGCTGCCGCGCGCGCGGTGACCGACGTGCTCCCGCTCGGCTCCGGCGCCATTGCTGGGTCGGCCTTCCCCGTGCCGCGGGACCAGATCCGCGCCGAGCTCGGCTTCGCACGGATCTCGCCGAACTCCATTGATGCCGTCGGCGACCGCGACTTCATCGCCGACACCCTGTATGCGCTGACGATGCTCGGCACGCACCTCTCGCGCCTCGCGGAGGACCTGATCCTCTACGGCTCGAGCGAGTTCGGCTTCGTGCGCTTCGGCGACGCCTTCTCCACCGGGTCGTCGATGATGCCGCAGAAGCGGAACCCCGACGCGCTGGAGCTCGCGCGCGGCTCGGCGGGCCGGATGCTCGGCGATCTCACGGCGCTCCTCGTGACGATCAAGGGGCTCCCGAGCGGCTACAACAAGGATCTGCAGGAGGACAAGCGCACCCTGTTCTCCGCGATGGACGGGATGCAGCTGCTCCTCCCCGCGGTGACGGGGTCGCTGGCCACGCTGACCTTCGACCACGCGCGGATGCGCGCCGCGGTGAGCGGCGGGCTGATGGCGACCGACCTGGCGGACTACCTGGTGCGGAAGCGGGTGACCTTCCGGGACGCCCACGGCGCGGTCGGCCGGCTGGTGCGCGAAGCAGAGGAGGCCGGCGTGGAGCTCTGGGACCTCCCCTTCTCCAGCTTCTCGGCGGCCCATTCGGCCTTCGGCGAGGACGTCCTGGCCGAATTGCGGCCGGAGACCTCGCTCTCGCACCGCGAGATTCCGGGCGGCACAGGCCCCAAAGCCATCCAGGCGCAGATCGCGTCGGCGAAGGCGCTCGTGTAGCCCCCGCGGGTCCGCTCGGGCGGGCCGGCGACAACCCATCAATGGGATTGTGGTCTATCCTGTTGATGGGTTTTCTCTTATCATTTTATTCTCGTTTATGAGAATATTTTGAGAGCCGTCACCTCCGCCACCGCGGCGACTGTCTTGGGGATCCGACCCAAGCAGCTCGACAACGTCCTCGCACGGATCGGGGCGGGAGCCTTCCCCGTCGGCCGGCAGGGACGTGACCGGCGCCTCCCCATCCAGCGCCTCCCCGAGTTGGCGCTCACCCTGGAACTCGTCACTCGGCTCGGCGTCCCGGTCCGAAAAGCCCACCGGGTGGCCGCCGCCATCCTTCAAGGGGATCTCGACGCCGGGCCGGTGCTCCAGCTGGCCGTGGACCTAGCCCACCTCCGCCGGCGGATCGACGAGCGGTTGGCGCTCGCCATCGAGTCGGTCGTCCGGCTACCCCGCGGTCGGCCCACGCAGGCGCAGCCACGCCGCACGCGGCGTGACGATCGGTAGCGGCGCGCGATCGGCGAGCGTCAACAGGTCCTGATCGCCAGTCACCAACAGGTCCGCGCCACCGGACGACGCGCTCGCCAGCACCCACGCGTCATCGGCATCTCGCACCTCGAGCGGGAGGGTCGCCGCCGGGAGCGGCACCACGGTCTGCTCGCGCAACAGACGCTCCACCGGGGCGATCTGCTCAGGGGTCGCCCCCAGGCGGTCCGCCAACACACGTCGCAGCTCCACGAGGTTCACCTCCCCCGTCAGCACCTCGTGCTCCGCGAGGAGGAGTCGCATCAGGTCGGCACAGAGCCCTCGGGCCGCGAACGCGCTCACGAGCACGTTCGTGTCGAGGAAGACCCTCACGACACAGCGGCGAAGACGTCCTCGTCCGTGAGGATCCCCTGGGCCTCCGCCAACGGGAGCAGGGCGCGACGCGCCTCCTCGAACCGGGCGAGGGCGATCTGCCGACGGAGCGCATCGCGCACGACGTCGCTGCGACTCCGACCCAGCCGCCGACTGAGCCGATCGAGCTCACGCTCCAGGTCGGCGTCGAGCCGGATGGTGACCGAGGCGGTCTTCATGTAAGGCAATGTAAGACAAATCGGCGTCGCTGGCAACATCCGCATCCCGGCACCCTACTCGGCGCACCCCGCCGACCGGCACCGTTTTGCCGCACCCACAAATGAAAAGCGCCCGGAGCCGAAGCTCCGGGCGCCCCTCAATTGTGCCGGCCGTGGTTACGCGACCTTCGAGACGTTCTCGGCAGCCGGGCCCTTGGCCCCCTGCACGATGTCGAACTCGACGGCGTCGCCCTCAGCGAGCGACTTGAAGCCGGAACCCTGGATCGCGCTGTAGTGCACGAAGCAATCCTTGGTGCCGTTGTCCGGGGTGATGAACCCGAAGCCCTTCGCGTCGTTGAACCACTTCACCTTGCCGGTCGTACGCATTGCCCTACTCCTGATTTTGTTGATTGCTGCCGGGAGCGGAACGCGCCGACCCTGCACAATCGAGACCGCGGGACACGGTAGATCCCCCGCGCTGGACCGACCCCCGGAAAGCCCGGGGGACTCGTAGAACCTAGGGCGACCCGGTCCGGGGCGCAATAGCAAACCCCCGCGGCTGTCAACCCCCGGCCGCGGGGTCAGGGGACTGGAGCCTGCCCGTTGTCCGGCATAAGTCGATACGCCGTCACGAAATAGGGCGTGTCCCCGAAGCAGGTGGTCGGCACCCCGCGGTGCTCCTCGTACTCCATCGCCACCCGCGCCTTCCCCATGTCCGCCGAGAGCGCCCGGGCGAGCGAGTCGGACCGGAGGGTGAAGGTGAAGATCTGCGGCGAGACCCCGGGGGCCGTCGCCATCGCCAGCTCCCCCTCCCAGGTCTTACAGACCCATCCCTTCCGGGAGAGCTTCTGGATGTACCCCGTCCGCGTGCCGGACGAGTAGGTGTACGAGAGGGCGATCGTCGCCCAGAGCGCGAGCCCTGCGGCCGGCACCAGGATGAGCCCCAGCAGGGTGAGCTTGCCCCAGTGGCGCCGGGCGAATCCCGGGCGGGCGGGGGTGGGCGGGGCGGCGGGGCGGGGGGTGGCCATCGGTGAGGAGGGGCGGGGGCGGGAAGGGGGAGCGACTTTGATATAAGTTGTGAGACCGCGTTCCGGCGGGGGAAGGTCCCCGCCGCCGCGCCTTCCTCGTGCCCTCCCGTCCCGGCGTCCCGTGACCCCTTTCAAGCCCCGTCGCCAGACCGTCACCGCCAACGTCGGCGGCGTCCTCGTCGGTTCCGCGCACCCGATCGTGGTGCAATCGATGACGAACACCGACACCGCGGACCCCGCCTCGACCGCGCAGCAGGTGGCCGCGCTCGCCGCGGCCGGCTCGCAGATCGTCCGCGTCACGGTCAACAACGACGAGGCCGCAGCCGCCATCCCGGAGATCGTGCAGCGCCTCGCCGACCAGGGCGTCACCGTCCCCATCGTCGGCGACTTCCACTACAACGGCCATCTGCTCCTCCGGAAGTTCCCGAAGGCGGCGGAGCTGCTCGCCAAGTACCGCATCAACCCCGGCAACGTCGGCACCAAGCACCGCGACGACAACTTCCGCACCATCGTGCAGGTGGCCGTCGACCATCAGAAGCCGGTGCGCATCGGCGTGAACTGGGGCTCGCTCGACCAGGACCTGCTCACCGAGATGATGGACGCGAACGCCA
>JBANGJ010000104.1:0-16156 GCA_037975505.1 Gemmatimonadota bacterium
ACGTTGTTGCCCGGGTGCCACTTGGTGCCGCACTGCCGCACGATGATGTTGCCGGCGATGACCTTCTCGCCGCCGAACTTCTTCACGCCGCGGTACTGCGGGTTGGAGTCGCGCCCGTTGCGCGAGGAGCCAACGCCCTTCTTATGTGCCATGGTATCCTCTCTCCCCGGTCAGCCGAGGGTGATGTCGCGGATGCGGACCTCGGTGAACCCCTGCCGATGGCCCTGCTTCTTCGCGTAGTTCTTGCGGCGGCGGAACTTGAACACGACGATCTTGTCGCCGAGCCCGTGCTTCACGATCTCGGCCGAGACGGAGGCGCCCTTCAGCGTCGGGACGCCGACCTTAATGTTGGAGCCGTCGGAGCCGAGGAGAACCTCGTTGAACTCCACGGTCGCGCCCGCCTCACCCGGGAGGGTGGGGAGACGAAGGGTGGTCCCCTTCTCAGCGCGGAACTGCTTGCCGCCGGAGCGGAAGATGGCGTACGACATAGAGATACCTGAGATGCGGTTTGGTCCGAGCCTCGAATTGTAGCCGGGGGGAGGACGGCGGTCAAGTCCTTTGCCGACGGGCCGTTAGGCCATCGCGTACTGCCCGGTGATGTCCCGGCCGGCCCCCTTCACGACGAGCTTGAACTCGTCTGGCTTCAGCAGGGGGTCGTCCCGCATCTCCACAGGGAAGCCGATCCCCTTCTCCAGGCGCCGCATCAGCTCCTTCTCCTCCTGCAGCACGTACAGGGCCACGTCCGGGGGGAGCTTGACCACCAGGGCCTCGCGCCGCCCCTCGCTGGCCACGCGCCGGACCGCCCGCTCCATCCGACGGACGATCGTCTCCGCGGTGAAGACGCGCCCCGTCCCCTGACAGATGGGGCACGGCTCGGTCATCGCGTGGAAGTGGCTCTGCCGGACCCGCTGGCGGGTCATCTCGATCAGGCCGAGGTCGCTCACCGCGTAGGCCTTGGTGCGGGCCCGGTCGCGCCCCAGGTGCGTGCGGAGCTCCTGGAGGACCTTGTCCCGGTTGGCCTTGGTCTCCATGTCGATGAAGTCGCAGACCACGATGCCACCCACGTCCCGGAGCCGGAGCTGCCGCGCGATCTCCCGGGCCGCCTCAAGGTTGGTCTTGGTGACCGTCTTCTCCGGATCCTTCTTACCCGTGAAGCGCCCCGAGTTCACGTCGATCGAGACGAGCGCCTCCGTGGGTTCGATGATCAGGTAGCCCCCGCTCGGGAGGTCGCAGCGCCGCTTGAAGAGATCGCGGATCTCCGTCTCGACGCCGGCCTTGTCGAACAGCGGGACCTTGTCCTCGTGCAGCTGCACGCGCTCGATGAGCTCCGGCGCGATGCCGGTCAGGTACTCCACCACCTCGTTGTAGACCTGCTTGGAGTCCACCGTGAGGCGGTCGACCTTGGTCGAGAAGAGGTCCCGGATGATGCCTCGGGTGAGCGACGTCTCCCGATGGAGCAGCTTGGGCGGTGCCCCAACGAACTTGGTCTTCTTGTTGATCTTCTCCCACTGCCCAATCAGGGTCTGCAGCTCGCGGGTGAAGGTCTCCTGGGTCACGTCCTCGCCGACGGTCCGGACGATGACGCCCCCCTTGTCCTTCGGCAGGACCGACTGCACCTGCGCCCGCAGGCGCTGCCGCTCGGCGCGCTCGCCGATCTTGCGGCTCACGCCCACGCGCGACGCGAAGGGCATATAGACCAGGAAGCGCCCCGCCATCGACACCTGAGCGGTGACCCGGGGCCCCTTGGTCGAGATCGGCTCCTTGGAGACCTGGACGATGAGCGACTGCCCGCGCTTGAGCACGTCCTCGATCTTCGGCGGGTCCTTGCGGCGCCGACGGCCACGGCCGCGCCCCGGCTTCTTCTTCGCGGCGTCCGCGGGCGCATCGCCGGACGCGGCGGCCTCGGCCGCATCCGCGTCCTCGGAGCTCGCCTCGTCGCCGTCCTCGTCGTCGTCGCCGTCCTCGTCCTCGTCGCCGTCCTCGTCATAGACGAGGTCCGAGTTATGGAGGAACGCGGCCTTCTCGGTGCCGATGTTGACGAAGGCCGCCTGGATCCCCGGCAGCACCGCCTCGACCTTCCCGAGATAGATGTCCCCGACCATCCGCTTGTTCTCCGGACGGTCGACCTGCAGTTCAACGAGCTGGTCGTCCTCGATGATCGCGACGCGCACTTCGCGCTGCGTCGCGCTGATCAGGATCTCGCGCTTCATGAATACCCGGAGCTGATGAGCCCCCGGCGCCGCACCGGATCGTCCACGCAGCCACCGCCCCGGCAACGCCCATCGCCCACCTCGAGGAGGCGGCGGTGGCGACCGGGGAGCATCGGCGCGGCGTGCGATCCATCGTCACGTGTGCGACGTCCGGAAGATGCCGGGACCACGGGTCCCGGCAGACCTTGCCCGCCGGACCGGCCGACGGGCGCTGACAAACCGTGCTGAATGGGTACTGCCCGCCGGGGGGAGGCGCAACCGCGCCCGGCCGGCCGCCGTCAGAGCGCGAGGCCGGGGAGCAGGTGCCGGGCGATGACCATCCGCTGGATCTCGGAGGTGCCCTCGCCGATCTCGCCGATCTTCGCGTCCCGCATCATCCGCTCCACGGGATAGTCCTTGGTGTAGCCGTACCCCCCGTGCAGCTGCACCGCCGCGATGGTCGCCTTGGTGGCCAGCTCGGACGCGAAGAGCTTGGCCATCGCGGCTTCCTTGCCGTACGGCCGCCCCTGCTGCGACAGCCAGGCCGCGTGGTACGTCAGGTGGTGCGCCGCCTCGATCTGGGTCGCCAGATCCGCGAGCTGGAAGTGCACCCCCTGGAACTCCGCGACGGGCCGACCGAACTGCCGTCGCTCGCTGGTGTACGCGCGGGCCTGCTCGAAGGCCCCGCGCGCGATCCCGAGGGAGAGGGCCGCGATGCCGACCCGGCCGGCATCGAGGGTCTTCATGAAGTTGATGAAGCCGCGCCCCTCCTCGCCGAGGCGGTGCGTCTCGGGCACCTCGACGTCTTCAAAGAGCAGTTCCCGCGTGTCCGAGGCGCGCCAGCCGAGCTTGTCCTCCTTCTTCCCGCTGCGGAAACCGGGCATCGCGGACAATCCGTCGTCGTGTCCGACCCCGACCCGCCGCGCGGCCTCGAGATCGCAGGTCTCCTTGGTCAGGATGAAGCTGCTGATCCCCTTGGTGCCCTTGGTGGGATCCGTCACCGCGGTGACGACGAAGATCTCCCCCACCCCGCCGTGCGTGATGAACCGCTTGGAGCCGTTCAGGATGTAGCGGTCGCCACGCTTCACGGCGCGGGTCTGCGTGCCGCCGGCATCCGACCCGGCGTTCGGTTCCGTC
Source organism: Gemmatimonadota bacterium (assembly GCA_037975505.1). Lineage (GTDB taxonomy): Bacteria > Gemmatimonadota > Gemmatimonadetes > Gemmatimonadales > Gemmatimonadaceae > Pseudogemmatithrix. Next base: position 3,327 of record JBANGJ010000104.1, read on the forward strand.
AATCCGAAGCCGCCCAGCACCCGCCCCGACGCCAGCAACGGGACAAAGCGCTCCCGCTGCGCGTCGGTCCCGAAGTTCACGATGGGCGAGGTGCCGAGCGTGGTGTGCGCGGAGATGGTGATGGCGTGGGAGGCACAGACCGTGGCCAATTCCTCGATGGCGATGAGGAACGCCATCTGGTCGAGCCCCGCCCCACCGAGCGACTCCGGCCACGGGATCCCGAGCAGGCCGAGGTCCGCCATCTTGCGGACGTTGTCCCACGGGAAGGCCTGCGCCTCGTCGAGCGCCCGCGCCACCGGAGCGACCTCCTCGCGCGAGAAGGCGCGGACCATCTCCCGCGTCGCGTGGTGATGCTCCTGGAAGAACGGGGCGTCGGTCACGGGAGGCGCACCTGGCGAAGGGGAATGCCATCGAGGCGCTCCAACGGCGGGACGCCAAGGAGGTCGGCCAACGTTGGGGCGAGGTCGACGACGCGCACCGCATCACCGCGCTTGCCCGGCACGAAGGGCACCCCCCACAGGATCAGCGGCACCGTGGCGTCGTAGTCGTGCGGCGACCCGTGCGTCGCGGTGTTCGCGCCGGCGAAGGTGTTGTACGGCTGCAGCGTGATGGTGACGATCACGTCCCCACCGGGGCGGAAGCTGTGGAGCCACCGCCGGGCGATGGCGTCGGATACGGTGTCGGCCCGCGCGAGACGGTCGATGGGGTCGGCCCGGAGCACCCCCGGCACGCGGCGCGCCTCCGCGGCGAACGCCGCCGCGATCTCTCCGATCTCGCGCCCCTTCCCCTGCGCCTGCGCGCGGTCGACGGTGAGGGTGTGGCCGTCGAAGTTGAAGGCCTCCCCCGGAATGCGACTATTGGCGACGTAGGGCGCGACCGCGGCCATCGCCCGGTCGAAGTCGCCGAGTTCCACACGGCGGGCGCGACGCGTATCGCCCCAGCTCGAGGGGCCATCGGGACTCGGGGCCACCCCGTGATCGGCCGTCAAGGCGATGACGACCCCGTCGAGCCCCCGGAGCGCGATCACCGAATCGAGGAAGGCCCCAAGCATCCGGTCCAGTCGCAGGATGTGGTCGTGGAGCTCGCGGGAGTCCGGGCCCCAGCGGTGGCCGACGGCATCCGTGGTGGAGAGTGAGACCGCCAGCAGATCGGTCTGCGGGCCCGCGCCCAGGCCCAGCGCACGGACGCCCCGCCACGCGAAATCCAGCGTGAGCGCGTCCATCGCGGGGAACCCGATGATCATATTGCGGGCCCGCATCGTGTCGGCCGGCAACCGGTGGGGAAAGAGCGACTCCTGACTGCGGGCCTCCCCGCGGGCGTCATCGGGCTCCGGATATGTGGCCTCGCCGCGTAACAGGTCCCACGTCGTCCCCGCATATCGCCTCATCACGTGGTCCTCGGCGTTGAACGCCCGGACCCAGGTGGGCAGCGAATCGGCATACCAGCGGCTCGTGGTGAAGCCCCCCGTGGCGGGAGCGTACCAGAAGACCGGGAATCGGCCACGTCCGATGGGCAGGATGGCGCCGCGATCCTTGCGCGACACCGAGAGCACCCGGGTGCGTGGATCGGTCGCGAGCATCCAATCGGCGAGGGTCGTCCCCTGGAATCGGAAGGGTGATGCCCCGATGCCCTCCGCGCCAATGAGCGGCGCCTCCGTCGTGTTGACCCCGGCGTTGTTCGACGCGATCCCGGTGGAATAGGGGAAGCGCCCCGACAGGGTGGACGCGTGCCCGGGCGCGGTCTCGGTGATACCGTGGTCCTGCATGGCCTTCGGGAAGAAGGCGCCCTCGTCCACCAGTCGACGCAGCCCCCCGCTCAGCTGATCGTGCCAGCGTTCCAAATAATCCGGCCGCAGCTGATCGACCGTCAGGAACACGACGAGGGTGGGACGACGGGCGGACGGCTGTGCCGCCGCCGGGACCCCGGACGCGAGCAGGAGCGTGCCGAGCAGCACCCCGGCGCATGATGCGCGGAGGAGACACGAACGAGACGTCGAACGGAGCATGGCGCGTTGGGGGGGGTGAGACGTGGCCGTGAACCGAGAAGACAGGGATAACCTACGCGCGGGACCATCCGCCGTGGAGGTTGCCGGGTGCCGCGGCGCCCCGCACTTTCAGGCGGTCCACCCCCGATTCGCCGCGCTGCGGCGTGGAGTCCCGATGCCCCGTCTGGCCGTCCGTTCCCTCCTCGCGCTCGTCGTCGCCTGCCTCGCGCGTGGCGTGGGGGCGCAACCGCTCTACAAGTCCGACGCTCCGCTCGTGATGACGCTCACCACCAGCTTGAAGGAGTTGACCCGGGAGCGGGACTCCACCGAGCTCCGCTGGCACGGTGCGGAGATGCGCTACGTGGACGCCGACGGCACGACGAAGACGGTGGCGACGGAGCTCAGGGCACGCGGCCACTTCCGCCGCCAGATGCGGAACTGCCCCTTCCCGCCCCTCTACCTCCGCGCGGAGCGCGAGGCCCGGGACAACTCGATCCTCCAGGGCAATCCGCGGCTGAAGCTCGTGACGCCCTGCCGACCGGGGTCGGACGAGTATCAGCAGTACATCTACCTCGAGTACCTGCTCTACAAGACCTACGCGCTGCTGAACCCGGTGCATCACCGGACGCGGCTCGTGCAGGTCACCTACAAGGACTCGACCGACCGCGTGAAGCCGATCCAGGTCAACGCCTTCCTGCTCGAGGTGGAGGAGGAGGTCGCCGACAACAACGACCTCGAGTCGTCGGATCAGGCGGGGGCCGTGTTCGACGACGTGCTCCCGGAGCCCCTGCTCCGCGTGAGTCTCTGGAACTACTGGATCGGGAACACCGACTGGTCGGTGGCGGCGCTCCACAACATCGAGCTGTTCCGTCACGCCTCGGGGGACTTCGAGACCGTGGCGTACGACTACGATTGGTCGGGCGCGGTGAACGCGCGCTACTCCTTCCCGAATCCGATGCTCGGCCTCCGGAACGTCCGTGAGCGCCTCCACCGCGGGCCGTGCCGCACCGCCGCGCAGTGGGCACCGACGATCGCGCACTGGCAGTCGAAGCGCGCGGCCATCGATTCGCTCTGGTCGGCGCCCTTCCCGGGACTCGACGACCGCCGGCGGACGGACACCAAGGCGTACCTCGACGAGATCTGGCCGATCCTTGCCGACCCCGCGAAGTTCGAGCGCGACGTCGTCCGGAAGTGCCAGGCGGTGGGGAACTAGCGGCGACGTCGCCGCTTCGGCGGGAGGAGGGGCGCACTCGCCTCCCGCCGTGTCCCCAGGCAGTTGTCGCACCCCGTGCAGCGCGGCCGCGCGGCGGGGTCCCCGAAGTACCGGAGCACGAACTCCCGCCGACACCGGTCGGCGTAGGCGTACTTCTGCATCATCTCGAGCTTGCGGAACTCACCGGCCCGCCGCCGCTCGAGTGCCGCCCAATCCACGGGCCACGCCCCGATCGGCCGGTCGGGCGCCGTGAGCGTGATCCCCTCCCCCAGTCGTCGCCAGACAAGGATCTGCCGCTCCTGGAGCGCCGCCAGAATTGACGCGGCACCGGTCGCCCCGCCGACCCCCGGCGGGAACGCGTCGAGATGAACCGGCATGCCGCGCTGGAAGGCCTCGGCGCCACGCCGCCAGAGAGCCCGCAACACCGCCAGGGCGAGTCCGTCCTCCACCTCAGTGAGCTCGGCACGGATCCGCTCGGGCGTCGCGAGCAGCCGCACATGCGCCTGGCTCCGTGACGCGTCCGCCACCGCGAGCGCCCCGGCCCGGCCGAGGATCCGCAGCGCAGACTCCGCCTGGCGATCACTCACCTTCCGGCGGCACGCCGCGGCGACGCCCGCCGCATCCTCCGTGACCAGGCCGGCTCCATCCGCGAGTCGACCGAGCGTCGCGTACACCGCCGTCACCACCTCGCGGGCGGGCAACGCGCCGTCGATGAAGAACTCGTGCGTGAACCGGTCGGGGAAGGCGTGCAGCAGGATCGCCGTCGCCGGCTCTCGATCACGCCCGGCGCGACCCGCCTCCTGGTAGTACGCCTCGAGCGTCCCCGGCATGGCGTAATGCACCACGAGGCGCACATTCGGTTTATCGATCCCCATGCCGAAGGCGTTCGTCGCGACGATCACGCGCGCCTCTTCCGCCATGAAGGCGTCCTGCACCTCGGCGCGGTGGGCATCATCGAGCCCCGCGTGGTAGGCCACCGCCCGGATGCGGGCGCGGCGAAGCATCTCGGCGATGCGCTCGACCGTCCGTCGGGTGCTCGCATAGACGATGCTCACGCCGGAGGCCGGCGCCTCCTGCAGCAGATCGATCAGCGTCGAATCCTTGGCGGCGTCGTTCTTGGTCGGGATCACCCCGTACGTGAGGTTCGTCCGATCGAAGCCGGTCAGGATGAGCTGTGGGTCTCGAAGCTCCAGCTGTCGAGCGATGTCCTCCCGAACCTCGGGCGTCGCCGTGGCGGTGAGGGCGACCGTCGGCGGCGCACCGAGCCGCTCACGGACCTGACGCACCCGCAGGTAGCTGGGCCGGAAGTCGTGCCCCCACTCGCTGATGCAATGGGCCTCATCCACGGCGAGGAGCCGGACGCCGACCGCCCGGAGCCGTTCCGCGGTACTCCCGAGGTCGAAGCGTTCCGGGGCGAGATAGAGGAGGCGGATCTCCCCGCGCTCCACGCGCGCCATGCGCGCGCTGATCTCCGACGCCGAGAGCGTGGAATTGAGGTAGGTCGCCGGGAGTCCCTTCGCCACGAGCGCGTCCACCTGATCCTTCATCAGGGAGATCAGCGGCGAGATGACCACCGTGAGCCCGTCCAGCAGCAGCGCCGGCACCTGGAAGCAGAGGGACTTGCCCCCGCCGGTCGGTAGCACCACCAGGGTGTCGCGCCCGGCGAGCACGGCGCCGACCGCCTCCTCCTGGCCCGCCCGGAAGGCGGGATAGCCGAACTGCGCACGCAGGAGGGCGCGCGCTGCGTCGAGCGTGGGTGGGTCGATGGGCACGGCGAAGGATAGCGGGTGGACCACGCGGCGCCGCATCGTTCGGCGGCCGATCGACACATCAGCCCGCGACGGCCGTCAGACCGCCCGGGCGAAGTGCCCGCGAGTGAAGCGGTCGGCGAGGAGGGTGCGCACCGCCCGCCCCGGCGCTCGCCCGGCGGCCACGGCGTCCAACGACGCGCGATAGGCGGCAATAACGTCCGCCACGGGATCTCCGGGCACGTTGAAGAGCAGCCGGAAGCGTCGCACGCCCGACGCGACGAGGCGCGGCAGGAACTCTGTGCCGTCGATCGGCCGCGAGTGCAGGAGGCGATTGCGACAGGCGTAGTCGGTGGCCACCGGGAACTCGTACCCGGCGGGATCCTCGAGCCGGGTGTCCGTGTGGGCGCGCGTGCAGAGGTCGCGGCAATGCGTCGGCGTACGGTCGAACGCCGCATTCAGGACACAGTGCTCGAGCGTCATCCCCTCAGGGCGCCCGAAGACCACCACCTCGAACCCCGCCCCGCCCCACGGGGCGACGAGCGCCGCGAGCTCTTCAGTGGTGAGCTCGACGGACGGCGTGACACCACCTGCACCGAGCGCGAAGAGCTCCGCGGCGGTGTGCGCGTTGAAGCAGTTCACCGCGTAGTCCGCGACCACGTCACGGCCGGCGGCCGCCAGCTCGTGGACCAGACCGGTGTGCCCCGAGAGAATCGGTGTGCCAAGCGCCAGCCACTTGTCGAGCTTGCGGCGGTCGGCCGGGCGCACGATGGTCGGCGTGCGGATCCGGAACGTCGCGCCGGCGGCCGCGGCGCGGTCCGCGAAGGCCTGCACGCTCGCAATCGAGGGGAACGGGTGCCGGAGGAAGGGATCGAGCACGATCTCGTCGGCCCCACCCTGCAGCGCGACATCGGCATCCTCGACCCTCCAGACCTCCGCGACAAGGCGAAGCGCCGGATCTGCGGCAGGAACGGCGGAGGCGTCCGAACGCGCGACCCGCCCCACGGCCTCCTCGATCAGCATCTGGCGGGTGGCCTCGCTGGCCTCCCGGGCCCAATCGCGCTGCACAAGCAGCTCATCCACCGCCGCCTGACGCATCCGGTTCAGTTCGCGGACAGGCAGAAAGAGTCCCGGCGCGATGCCCTGCGCGTCGAGGTCGGTGAGGACGAAGGGGGTCTCGCCGAGGCGACCGAACTGTTCCCGGAGCTGCGGCACATCCAGCGCGCGGGAGGTGGCAGCCGACAGCGGCACCTCGCTGCGCACGGTGACCTCATGATCGCCCACGCTGACGATGGCCTTGAGCGGGGCCCCCGCCGCGCCGAAGCAGCGGACCGTCAACGCGGTCCGTCGCCGACGCGACTCCCGCCCGACCTCAGCGAACGAGGCGCGGGCCCGCTCCAGCAGCGCCGCCTGCGAGGAGCGCACCACGCGCCACCCGATCGGCACCCGGTGCCGGGCGCGGATGGCCTGCCGCCAGACGCCGTCACGCTCGCCGAGCGTCCGCACCGGCCCGGCCGCGAAGCCCGTGCTCTCCAGATGCCCCCCGGCCGGGGGCTCGAAACCGAGCCCGTCGCGTTCCGCGATCGGCGCACGCACCTCCACCAGGAGCTCGCCGTCGGCGAACCCCGTGACCACGCCGAGCTCCACCCCCCGGTTGTCCGGCTGGGTGCGCGTGATGTAGCTGCGCCCCTCGCGCCCGCCGTACATGCCGCCGGTGGATCCACGCGAGAAGATCTGCACCAGCGGCTGGACCTCCTCGAAGGTCGGCGGCGCGAAGGTGCCGCGCTCCACCTGCTCGAGGAACTCGCGATATCCCTTGGTGACGGTGGCGACGAACTCCGGCTTCTTCTTGCGCCCCTCGATCTTCAGGCAGCCCACGCCGGCATCGGCGATCGCGTCCAGATGCTCCCATGCGCCGAGGTCCTTGGCCGAGATTAGGTAGCCGCGGTCGAGCTCCTGCCGCGTGCCGGCATCGCGGAGCACGTAATCCTTGCGGCACGACTGGGCGCACGAGCCACGATTGGCGGAGCGCTCGGAGATCATGCCGGACATGTAGCACTGCCCGGAGTACGAGATGCAGAGCGCGCCGTGCACGAAGGTCTCCAGCCCGAGGTCGGGGACCGCCGCGCGGATACTCCGGATATCGTCGAGCGTGTTCTCCCGGGCGAGCACGACGCGGTCGATGCCGAGCCGTGCCATCACACGCGCCCCCGCCACGTCGTGGACCGTCATCTGGGTGGAGCCGTGCACCTCGAACGTCGGATAGACGCGCTGGATGAGGCGGATGAGGCCGATGTCCTGCACGATGGCCGCATCGATGCCCCGGTCGATGCATTCCCCGAGATAGGCGAGCGCGTCGGCGAGCTCCGCCGGCTTGATGAGGATGTTGAGCGTGAGGTAGATGCGGGCCCCGCGCTCGTGCGCGATGAGGCAGGCTTGCTCCAGCTCATCGAGGGTGAGCTGTGCCCCGTCATCCCGCGCGTTGAAGCGCGACGCCCCGCAGTAGACGGCATCCGCGCCGTTGGCGACGGCGGCCCGGACGGCATCGAGGGAACCGGCCGGGGCGAGGAGTTCGGGGATGGGGCGCGTCGGAGCCATCCCGAAAGCTACACGGTCTCGGCCACGACCTCGCGCAGCTGGGCGAGATGCCGTTCCTCATGCCGGGCCACGAACAGGGCCCACTGCCACCCGTCGAGGGAGCCGAAGGCCGGATGGTCGGCACGGACGCCACTGAGACGAGGGCCGAGGCGGGCGAGGGTGGAGGTCAACGCCGCACGCCCGTCGACCCACCGCCGACGCTCCTCCGCGAGGACGAGCCCGCGGGGGGCCTGGCTCCCCGCGGGTGCCGAGACCGTGCGGGAGCGATCGAGGACCGGGAAGCGGTCGAGCAGCGAGAGGACCCGCGACGGCGCCGGCCCGGGTGGGACCGTGGACATGGGAGGCAACGCCGCCTCCGCCTCGCCCAGGACCTTTGTCACCCAGTACTGCACCTTCGAGATGTGGGCGACGATCTGCACCGGGCTCCAACGGCCTTCCGGGGCCGCGTCCTGACGCTCGGGCGGGAGCGCGTCGAGCACCTCGGCGTACGCGGACGCCACCCGAGCCAGTTCGGCCTCGATGATGGGAAGACGGGGGTCTTGGAAGAGCGGCATCGTCACGACGACCTCGGGTCAGGAGCGCCGGCGATGAGCCACGACGGGCACGCCGGGAAAGGGGCGGAGCGTGATCGCTGCCTTGGGGGTGATCGACGTGGCCGGCACGGTGAGCGCGAGGCGCCACTGCCGGGCGATCGAGGCGATCAGGAGGATCCCCTCGGTCCAGGCGAACTGCTCGCCGATGCAGACGCGGGTGCCGCCACCGAAGGGGAAGAATGCGTGCTTGTGGCGCGGCTCGTCCCGGCCGGGGACCCAGCGATCAGGGTCGAAGCGGAGGGGATCGGTCCACCAGCGCGGATCGCGCTGCGTGACCCAGGGACTCACCATCACCTGGGACCCCGCGGGGATCCGCTGCCCGTCGAGGACGACCTCGTCGACCGCCTCCCGCGTGGTGGCGTAGGCGGGCGGGCGCAGCCGGAGGGACTCGCTGAAGACGGCGCGCGTGTACGGGAGCGCGGGGACATCTGCCATCGTCGGCGCCCGGCCCGCCAGCACCCGATCCAGCTCCTCGTGCAGCCGGGCCTCCACCTCAGGGTGCTGCGCGAGGAACCACCAGGTCCAGGCGAGGGCGTTCGCCGTCGTCTCGTGTCCCGCGAGGAAGATCGTCATCAGCTCGTCCCGGAGCTGGCGGTCCGTCATGCCCGTCCCATCACCCTCCTCGTCCCGGGCCGCGAGCAGCATCGACAGGAGATCCCCGCGGTCGCCCCCCTCACGGCGCCGATCGGCGACGAGTCCGAGGATCGCGGCGTCGAGGACGGGGATGGCCCGACGGACCCGTCGCATGCGCGGCGTGGGCCAATCGTACATCCGGTCGCCGACGATGATGAGGAGGACGGAGAATGAGTCGAGCACCTGCGTCAGCGCCGTGCCAAGCTCGGCGGCCTGACCGCGGAGGTCGGCGTCGAAGAGCGTCTTCGCGACGATGTCGAGGGTCAGATGATGCATCGCCCGCGCGACGTCGAAGCGCTGCCCGTCCTGCCAGCTCGCCGCATCGCGCTCCGCGAGCGCCACCATCGTCGCGGCGTATCCGGCGATCCGGTCCCGGTGGAACGCCGGCTGCGCGAGGCGCCGCTGCCGCAGATGGAACTCCCCTTCGCTGGTGAGGAGCCCGTTGCCGAGCGTCACCTTGGTGCGCTGCAGGCCGAGTCCCTTGCGGAGCGCCTTAGCCTGGACGACGAGCACCTCGCGGACGAGGTCGGGATGCTTGGCGAGCACGAGATGCCGCCCCGTGATCGTCTTGACGCTCGCGAGATCGTCCGCCGTCTCGCCGAGCAACTCCACCGAGCGCAGCATGTCGCCCATGGTCCGCCACAGGAACTGCCCCGGGAAGCGGTTCCGGAGCGTCAGGCGCAACGGGCCGACGGGGACGGGCGCGACGGGGGCACTCACGCGTCGGGGGTTCGGTTGGGGGCCGCGGTGCCCCGAGAGGCGAAGCGGGCGAGAAACGCTACGGCGAGCAGGCCGATGCCGACCCACCGCAGGGGCGCGGACTGGCGTCGCACGCCAAACAGGAAGGTGACGATGCCAGCCCCCGCCAGGGCGAGCTTCCCGCGCGTAGCGGTCGTCATACCGGGAGATCCTCGCGCTCGGCCGTGGGGATGCCGAGGACGAAGTCCGCCCCGAAGGCGCGAGAGGGCGTGAGGAACCCGGTGGGCACGCCGCCGGCGAGCAGGCGCATGGCGGCGCGCACCGCGGACTGCGCCGTGAGCGTGTAGCCGCTCGGCGCCGTGAGACGCGCCCGCACCACCTGTCCGACAGCGTCACGCGCCTCACCCCACACACGGCTCCGCGTGCGGGCCAACGCCTCCGGGCTCGGCCCCGCCGGCCCGCGACGGACCCGCCCCGCCGCGAGAGCCTTGACCCATCGCGTGCGCAGCAGCGGTCCGAGCACGCGGGAGAGGCGCAGCCAGCGCACGGCGGACGCCGTCGTCGACATGTAGACCGTGATGTCGGGAATCCCGGTGCTGTGGTACGCCGTCGAGATGTCGCCCCACGGAATCGTGACGCAGAGTCGGGCGCGGTCGCCGAAATCGATCACGCGAGTGCGCCAGGCGACCGGCACGGGCACGATGCGTCCGCCCCTCCGGATGGCGCCCCCCTGCCCCAGCCCCTCGACCACGGTGAGCGCGGTGCCCTGCGATGGGCCTGTGCCACCCGAGAAGGCGAGCACGAGTTGGGTGGCCCCGGGCAGCCGCGCCTTGAGGTGCGCGGCCAGGCAATCTGTGGGCACGACATCGAAGCCGACGCCAGGGATCATCGTGATGCCCCGTGCCTTCGCCTCGGCGTCCAAGCGCGCCACGCGCTCGAAGACCGCGATCTCGCCGGTGATGTCGAGGTAATGCGCCCCGTTGCGGAGGCAGGCGGCAGTCATCGCCGCCACCGTGTGCTGGAAGGGGCCGGCGCAGTGGAGCACGACGCGCACGCCGCGGAGCGCCGCGTCCATCGCCGCCGCATCGTGCAGGTCGGCGGGGCGCGCTTCGAGCCCATGGGCGCGCGCGACCTCCTGCACCGCGGCCGCGTTGCGGCCCGAGAGGATCGGGGCGAGGCCGAGCGTGCACGCCTCGGCGACGACGAGGCGTCCGGTGTAGCCGTTGGCGCCGTAGATCAGGAGCGACATGGGAGGACGTAGGGACCGAGGTGAGAGCCGGGGTGCTGCCAGGCGGCGCGGAGCGCCATCGCGAGCGTCGCGCGGGTGTCCTCGGGGTACACGATGGCGTCGATGTGCCCACGCGCCCCGGCGTACCGGGCGTCCAGCTGCGCGTCATAGTCTGCACGCATCGTCTCGACCGCGGCCTGCAGCGCCGGCTCCGGCGTGACGCCCGCCGCTTTGGCCTTGGCGAGGGCCGGGCCGTGCACCGCGGCGACCGCGGCGTCCCCTTCCATCACGCCCATGCGACCGGTCGGCCACGAGAAGATGAAATCGGGGTCGAACCCCTGACCGGCCATCGCGTAATAGCCGGCGCCGGACGCGTGATTGATGGTGAGCACGAGCTTGGGCACCGAGGCCGTGGCCATCGCCTCCACCCAGCGGGCGCCCGCGCGGATGATCCCCGCCTGCTCCGCCTCAACGCCCACCATGAAGCCCGAGACGTCCTGCACGAAGAGGAGCGGGATGCCCTGTCGGTCACATCGGTCGATGAAGAACGCGACCTTCTCCGCGCTCTCGGGATAGATGATGCCGCCGAAGCGAGGTGCCTCGCCGGGCGCGCCCTTGATGAGCCCTCGCGCGTTGGCGATCACCCCGACGGGGATGCCGTGGATGCGCGCGTCGGCGCAGAGCAGCTCGCGCGCGTGCGCGGGTTGGAAGTGGTCGAGCGCCCCATCGTCGACCACGGCACGGAGCACGGCCGTGATGTCGTACGACATCCGATGGTCCGCGGGGAGTGCGTCGTAGAGCGACTCGGCGGGCAGGCCGGCGGTCGCCGTCGCCACGAAGGGCGCCACGCGCGGGGGCGGGGCCAGACGCGCCACGAGCTCCCGGAGTTTGGTGAGGCAGGCGGCGTCGTCGTCGACCGCGTAGTGCGCCACCCCACTCACCTCGGTGTGCATCGTGGCCCCGCCGAGCGTCTCCGCATCGGTCGTCTGGCCGGTGGCACCCTTCACCAGGTTCGGCCCGCCGAGTCCCATGAAGGAGGTGCCCTTGACCATCAGGATGACGTCGCTGAGCGCGGGGAGATACGCCCCGCCGGCGATGCAGGACCCCATCACGGCCGCGAGCTGCGGGATCTTCAGCATGCGGCGCATCAGCGAGTTGTAGTAGAAGATCCGCGCCGCGCCATACTGGCCCGGGAAGACCCCACCCTGGTACGGCAGATTCACGCCCGCGGAATCGACGAGATACAGGATCGGGATGCGGCAGCGCATCGCGCATTCCTGCGCGCGCAGAATCTTCGGAATGGTCTCCGGCCACCACGAGCCCGCTTTCACGGTGGCATCATTGGCCACGACCACGCACTCGCGCCCGGCGACCTGGATGAGCCCCGTCACGACCCCGGCGGCCGGGGCCTCTCCGGCATAGCAGTCGTGGGCGACCAACAGGCCGAACTCGACGAACGGGCTGTCGGGATCACGCAGCGCGTCGATGCGCTCGCGGGCCGTCAGTTTGCCCTGCGCGTGCTGCTTGGCCGCTTTCTCCGCGCCCCCACCGAGCCGGAGCGTCGCCTCGAGGGTGCGGGCCGCCTCCGCGAGATCCCGGAGGCGGGACGGCTTCGCGGTCACGCGCCCTGCCGAGCCCGTGCCGCGAACCACTCCCGGATGTAGTCGATCAGGGCCGTGGTCGGCGTCCCCGGGCCGAAGAGCTTCCCGATTCCTTGAGCCTCGAGGGCCGCCATATCCTCCGCGGGGATGATCCCGCCGCCCGTGATGAGCACGTCATCCCTGCCCTGCTCGACGAGCAGCGCCCGTACACGCGGGAAGAGTGTCATGTGCGCGCCCGAGAGGATGGAGAGCCCCACCACGTCCACATCCTCCTGGACGGCGGCGCTGGCGATCATCTCCGGGGTCTGGTGGAGGCCGGTGTAGATGACCTCCATGCCGGCATCGCGCAGGGCGGCGGCGACGACCTTGGCCCCGCGGTCATGGCCGTCGAGACCGGGCTTGGCGACGAGGACGCGGATGGGACGGGACATATGGGAAAGCTAGTTTGGCGCGCGCGCCACGAGCAACATCTCGCCGCTTCGTCGGGAGAGCGGTGCGTCGGAGAATCCGTCGTAGACCGCCTCGACCTGCAG
>JBANGJ010000074.1:0-4624 GCA_037975505.1 Gemmatimonadota bacterium
GGGATCGAACCCCTCGGGCGTGTAGAGCAGCCCCTCCATCGGCACGCCGTCCGCGTTGGTCCACTTCACCAGCTCCACATCGCCCCAGCGGTACTGCGCCTGCTCCGGCATCGCGTTGGAGATGCGCGTCACGGCGTCGAGCGCGGGTCCGGTCCAGAGGTCGGGATACTCGCGGTAGTCGGCGCGGGCCACGAGGTACTGCTCGGCCTTCCGCGCCTTCACCAGGACAGGCCACGACTTCGGCGCCATCACGATGCGCGCGGGGAGGGCGGTGGCCCCGACCCGGTCCCGATAGAACCCGGCCTGCTTGGTCACGTTGTCGAAGGTGCGCAGCAGGAGCGGCTGCGCGGGATCGATCGCCCGGCGGTCATCGTCGAGGTCCACCACCCGGAAGGTCAGCTGCTCGGCGCGGCCGACCCCGTCGGTCAGGTTGCGCGGGGCGACGAGCCCCGCGGGGTCGACCTCCCACACGTCATAGCGGTCATAGATGAGCACCCGCGCATCTCCGGTGGTCCACCCCGCGATCCCCCAGGGGGAGGGCCGGTCGGGAGTGTCGTGCGTCTCCTGGTCGAACCGCACGCGCGGGATGGCGGCGGTGAGGTCCCGCACGCGCCCGGTCGCGACGTCGTGCACCAGCCAGCTCGAGTCGGCGAACCAGGCGACGTACTTGGCCGCCGGCGAGAGGGACGCCCCGTGCCGGATGCGCGTCGCCACGCGCCGCATCGCCCCGGTCGCGGTCGTGATCAGGTAGACGTCGGCGGCATCATCGCCGGCGATCGCGTCCATCTCGTAGGGCACGTCAGTGACGGCGAGCCCGAGCCGTCCGTCGTCGGCCAAGGTGACGGTCGGGATGGAATCGCTCCCCAGACGGCGCATCTGCCGGGTGGCGACCGTGTAGGTCGCGGGCAGACTGCGCGTCCGGTCCTGCGCGGCCTGGAGCTTCTGCATCGGCTGCGGGCGCGCATCGCGCCAATGCCAGAGGTCAACCACGGCGCGCTCCGCGAGCGAATCCGCCGGGATGGAGTCGGGGAGCACGTGGGCGATGCCGAAGCGCACGACGCCGCCCGCCCGCACGAACTCCACCCCGCGGTCGCTGACCCGCAGGGAGTCGCCCACGGCGCCGGCGGCCACCGCCAGCGTCGCCGCCAGCGGCTTGGGGGCCGCGAGGGTCGCGTGATAGAGCGCCATCCGCGGCGTCGTGGCGGTCCACTCATCGGCGTCGGTGACGAACGCGGCCTGGGCGCCCGTCTCATCGAGCGCGAGGGCGCGGTAGTTGCCCGTGCCCTGCTTGAGCGGCGTGACGGTTCCCGTCGCGAGATGCCGCGCGTACACCCCATCCACCTTGAGGGAATCGGCGCCGGCGACGGCGTACACGAGCCACTTCTCCCCACGATCCAACACGTAGTCGGTCACGCCCTCGATGCGCACCTCGGTGCCCGTGGCGAGTTCGCGGAGCACGAGCGGCGCCCCCGCGTCCTTCTTCTTGGCGGGCGTGGTCGCGGAGTCAGCGCCCCGCTCCGCCCCACGGGTTGCGCCACCGCGCGGTGCGGCGGCGGAGTCCGCCTCGAGCTGGTACGCCACGTACCGCCCCCCGTCCCGCGCGACCTTGAAGCCACGCACGCGATCGATGGTGGTCACCGCGCCATCGGCGAGGGCGAGGATGCCGAGCGCGTTCTTCGGCTGGTCCGCGGGCCGCGCCCGGCGGGCGCGCGCCGAATCCATCGCCGCCTTGGCCGGATATCGGAGGAAGAGGACGAACTTCGAGTCCCCCGTGACCTGCGCCGCCTGCGGCGAGAAGGGCGTGCCCGTCACCGACATGAGCGGGCGTCCCGTCCAGCCGCGTGCCACCCGGTGCTCCGTCACGCCGACGGTGGCGCGCGCCACGAGAATCCCGTCCCCGACCGTCGGGGTGAGCGTGTACACCGCCCAGCGCCCATCGGGCGAGAGCGTCGGCTGCACGATCGAGCGCCACCGATCGTAGTCGTCCTGGGTGATCGGGCGCCGGGCCGCGGGCTGGGCCGCAGACTGGGCGGCGAGACCGATGGGAAGCCACAGGGCGAGGACGAGGGCGCGACGAAGGAGGCGCATCAGCCGACTCGGGTGAGGGGTATCTTCTGCAGATGACCGGACACAATGTACGTACGGTCGCCCCTCCCTGTTGCGAGGTCCCCCGATGAAGCGCCTGCTCACGTATTTCCTCCGCGGCCTCGTGCTCACGGCCCCGCTCGCCGTCACCGTCACCGTCTGCCGCTGGATCCTCGTGCGGGTGGATGGCTGGCTCGGCATCTCGGTCCCCGGCGTTGGCCTGGTGCTGACGCTGGCGGGGGTCACCCTCATCGGCTTCCTCGGCTCGACCTTCCTCGCGCAGCAGATGGAGGTGTGGTTCGATGCCATCCTCGACCGTCTGCCGTTCGTGCGCCTGGTCTACTCGTCCACCAAGGATCTGCTGAACGCCTTCGTCGGGGAGCAGCGCCGGTTCAACTCCCCGGTGATGGTCACGCTCAGCGCCGACGGGGCCATCCGCACCCTCGGCTTCATCACGCAACCCTCACTGGAGCGGCTCGGGCTCCCCGGGGACATCGCCGTGTACTTCCCACAGTCGTACAACTTCGCCGGCCAGGTGCTCGTGGTCCCCGCCGCACGCGTGGAGCGCCTCACGGCGCCGAGCTCGGATGTGCTCGCGTTCATCGTCTCTGGTGGCGTCTCCGATGTGCCGCAGGCGGGGGCGCGCGCATGACGGCCCGTACCCTCATCGCGCTGCTGCTGGTCGCCGGGGCGGCCGCCGCCCAGGACGCCCCCGCCGCGCCGGCCACGCAGACCCTGCTGCTCGTCCCCGACCGCGTCTTCCTCGGCACGGAGGACTCCGCACGCACGGGGTGGGCGGTACTGGTCACGGGGGACCGCATCGTCGCGGTCGGCCCGCGGGACCAACTGCGCCCTCCAGCCGGGAGCCGCACGGTGCCGCTCCCGGGCACCACGCTGATGCCCGGGATGATCGAGGGGCACACGCATCTCTTCCTGCATCCGTACGACGAGACCTCCTGGAACGACCAGGTGCTGATGGAACCGCTCTCGCTGCGGACGGCGCGCGCGGTCAACCACGCGCGCGCCACGCTGTTCGCGGGCTTCACCACGGCACGCGACCTCGGCACGGAGGGCGCGGGCTACGCCGACGCCGGGCTCAAGCAGGCCATCGCGCAGGGGATCATCCCCGGTCCG
This sequence comes from Gemmatimonadota bacterium, assembly GCA_037975505.1. GTDB lineage: Bacteria > Gemmatimonadota > Gemmatimonadetes > Gemmatimonadales > Gemmatimonadaceae > Pseudogemmatithrix. Next base: position 3,220 of record JBANGJ010000074.1, read on the forward strand.
CGTCTGCAGATCGCCTCACGGGCCATTGTGGCCACCGGGGCCTACGGCCCCAAGGGCTACGCGCCGGAGTGGGAGGTGCCGCAGGGCGCGGAGGAGGCCGACGGGGTGGAGGGCCTCACGCGAGCCGCGCGCAACCAGATCGGCCACGGCGCCGACTGGGTGAAGGTGTATGCCGACTACCGCACGGGCCCGCGCGGCGAGGCGCGCCCGACCTTCAGCGAGGCGGAGCTCCGCGCGCTCGTGGAGGCGGCCGCCTCGAGCGGGCGCCGCGTGGTGGCCCACGCCGCGACGGCGGAAGGGATGCGTCGCGCCGTGGCCGCGGGCGTGGCCGTCATCGAGCACGGGGACGGTGGCACCCCGGAGGTCTTCCAACTCATGGCCGCGCGGGGCGTCGGCTACTGCGCGACGCTCGCCGCCACCGAGGCGACGTCTCGGTACGCGGGCTGGCGCGAGGGAACGCCGCCCACGGCGCGGATGCGCGAGAAGCGTGCGGCCTTCACGGCCGCGCGGGCGGCAGGGGTGCCGATGTGCGTCGGCGGTGACGCGGGCGTCTTCGCCCACGGCCGAAACGCGTGGGAGATCGAGTTGATGGTGGCGTACGGCATGCCGGCGGCCGAGGCGCTCCGCGCCGCCACCTCGGGCAACGCGCGCATCCTCGGGCTCGATGACCGCCTGGGCACCGTGCGCGAGGGGCTCCTCGCCGACCTGATAGCGGTCGCGGGCGACCCCTCGAAGGAGATCGCCCGCGTCCGGGACGTGCGGTTCGTGCTGCAGGGTGGCCGGATCGTCTACGGCTTGAGCCAGTAGCCGAACCAGTCGCGGAGACGGCCGAGCCGGTCGACGAGCAGCCACGGCTCACCGGTGCGCGAGAGGTCGTGCGTGGAGCGCGGGTAGCGCACGAACTCCGCCGGCGTCCCCTGCCGGGTGAGCGCCGCGAACCACTGCTCCGCGTCCGTCATCGGCGTTCGATGGTCCTCCTCGCTCTGGAGGAGGAACGTCGGCGTCCGCACCTGCCGCACGTAGCGGATCGGCGACAGCGAGTCGTACATCACGGGGTTGTCCCACGGCCGGCCGTAGAACTCGAACTCCGTCAGCCCCTGCGCGTCGCTGGTGCCGTACCAGGACCACCAGTTGGAGATCATCCGGTCGGTCTGCGCGGCCTTGAAGCGGTTGGTCTTCACCGTGACCCACGCGGTCATCACGCCGCCGTAGGAGCCGCCGGTGACGCCCATCCGGGTGGAGTCGACGTCCGGCCGGGCCGCGGCGATGTCCACCGCCTTCATCAGGTCCTCGTAGTCCTCGGCGAACCAGCGACCGCGGGTGTCATAGGTGAAGTCCGCCCCATAGCCGCTCGACCCGCGCGGATTGGTATAGAGCACCATGAAGCCGGCCGCCGCGAGGTTCT
>JBANGJ010000152.1:0-15923 GCA_037975505.1 Gemmatimonadota bacterium
CGCGCGTCCACCACACTCGGGCCGCAGACCACCGTCGCGCGCTGCATCAGCGCATTCACCTGCGCCGGTGTCTGCACGCCCAGGAACCGCGCGCGGAGCCCGCGCGCCGCTGCCTCCGCCTCGAGCGGGGCGCGCAGGTCGCCGTCCCCGGCGATCACCACCTCCGCGTCGGGCACGGCCTGCTGCACCTCGGACATCGCACGGAGCAGGTGGATGACGCCCTTCTTGGCGGCGAGCCGCCCGACGAAGAGCACCTGCGCCGGCTCCGGCGGGGCATCGGTGGGCACGAATCGCGTGATGTCGACCCCGGTGTAGAGGGTCTGCACCTTCTCGGGCGGACACCCCGCCTCCCGGAGCTTGTCGCCGAGGAAGTCCGAGACGCAGAGGACGCGGTCGGCCAGGGCGAAGGCCTGTCGGCGGCGCCGCACCTCGGCCTGCGAGGTGGGCCGGACGGTGATGTCCATGCCGAGGTAGGTCACCACCAGCGGCACGCCGAGGGCGCGCGCGATGTGCCCCGCCGGGATGGCGCTCGAGCCGAAGAACGCGTGCACGACGGCAGGCTCGGTGGCCGCGATGGCGTCGAGCCAGCGGCGCGGGACGTGCCCCCCGTACTTGAGGAGCGCCTTGCCGAGCGGGGGAATGCGACTGTGATCGGCGAGCACCACGGCAGGCCGTCCCTCGATCAGGCGCGCACCCTTGGGGTCGGCCGCATAGCCAACGAACACCGGCTCGTACGACCGCAACGCGAGGGTCTGGGAGGCGATGAAGGTCTCCGACCAGGGCAGGATGGTCCGGCGGAAGACGACGACGCGCCGAGGGGAGGACATCAGGCGGTGGGAGCGGACGGGCCGGCCAGGTGGCGGTCCAGGCCGTGGGGGGTTCGGGCGAGACGACGCGCCGCGACCTCGTCGCGGATGGCGCGATTGCGCGCGATGGCCTCGGGGCGCTTGTAACCGCGCCCGTGGTCGAGGTGCACCACCACGGCCCGGTGGCGGATCTGGTGACCGCGCACCCCGGCGTGCTCCAGGCGCTCGCCGAGCTCCCGGTCGAGCCCACCCCATTCGAGGCGCTCATCGAAGCCGTTCACGCGGATGAGGTCGTCACGCCACACGGAGGCATTGTGCCCGTTGAAGGTGGCCCCGGTCGGCGTGAGCCGGTCCAGAAGGGCGGCCATCCGCGGTCCCCAGGCCAGCCGCTGCAGCCGACGTGTCCACGGCGTCCCGTGCGTCCGGAGCCACCGGGCGTCGGTCGCGTGGCCGGCGAGGATGTCGTCCCGGCCGATCCGCTCGCTCGTCTCCATCGGCAGCTTGAGGTACCCGCCGGAGAGGAATCGCCCGGGCCGCGCGGCGCTGGCGTGCACGGCGAGGAAGTCCACCCGCGGGATGCAGTCGCCGTCGGTGAAGACGCAGTACGGGTGTGCGGCCGCCGCGATGGCCGCATTGAGGATGGTGCACTTCCGGAACCCCTGCTTGGGATGCCAGAGGTGCCGCACCGGATATGTGAGCCGTGGGCGCAGGGCCTCGATCCGGTCGCGGGTGCGGTCGTCCGACCCGTCATCCGCCACCAGCACCTCGAAGTCCCGGTGCGTCTGGGCCTCGAAGCCCCACAGCACCTTCTCGAGCCACTCGGGACTGTTGTAGGTGGTAACGATGACCGACAGTCGCATCGCCTGAGGGTTAGAATTCCCACGTTCCGCGGCGGGCGCGGAGCACACACGGAAGCTAGCCGTCGGCGGAGGCCGGCGACACGGCGGATGCGGAGGCGCAGGTGGACGCAGCGGGCGCGCGGGCGCGGTACATCCTTGGCGTGGATCTCGGGGGCACGAACATCGTCGTCGGCGCCATGCGGGCGGACGGCGCCACGCAGCACGCCATGCACTCCGTGCCGACGCGGGCCGACCTCGGCGCCGACGCGGTCGTCGCGCGGATCGCCGCGGCGCTCGAGCAGGCCATCACCCAGACCTGCGCCGAGACGGGCGCCACGCGCGCCGACTTCCTCGGGGTGGGCATCGGGTCGCCCGGTCCGCTCGACCGCAAGACCGGCGTGGTGATCTTCACCCCCAATCTGGGCTGGCGCGACTTTCCGCTCCGCGACCGCGTGAGCGCGGCCGTGGGGCTCCCGGCTACGCTGGACAACGACGCCAACTGCGCCACCTACGGCGAGTGGTGGATCGGTGCGGCCAAGGGGGCGCGGCAGGTGGTCGGCCTGACGATCGGCACCGGCATCGGCGGCGGTCTGATCCTCGACGGTCGCCTGTTCCACGGGGCGAGCGACGTGGCGGGGGAACTCGGCCACATCACCATCGATTCCACGGGACGTCGGTGCGGGTGCGGCAACTACGGCTGCTTGGAGGCCTACGCCTCCGGCCCCGCGATCGCGGAGCGCGCCCGCGAGGCGCTCGCGGGGGGTGAGGCGTCCATCCTCCCCGATCTGGTGGACGGCGACCTCGCCCGCATCACCGCCGCGACCGTGTACGACGCCGCCCACCGCGGCGACGAGGTGGCGGGCCACGTGGTGCGGGACACGGCCAAGTTCCTCGGGATCGGGGTGGCGAACTTCCTCAACATCTTCAACCCCGAGGTCGTGGTACTCGCCGGCGGCGTGACGCAGGCGGGGGATGCGCTCTTCGAGCCGCTGCGCGCCGAGGTGCGCCGGCGCGCCTTCGCGCCGGCCGTGGACGCCTGTCGGATCGTGCCCGGGGCGCTGGACGGCAACGCCGGCGTGGTCGGGGCGATCGCCACGTTCGCGCAGCAGCACGGCCTGACGTGACGGCGGGGGCCGTGCGCCCGCGACGCCTCGGGGTCATCGGCAACTTCGTCTGGGACGTCATCCACGGGCGGGACGTGCGCCAGGCCCCGGTGAGCGAATGGGGCGGCGTGACCTACGCCCTGAGCGCCATCGATGCGGCCCTCCCCGACGACTGGGCCATCGTGCCGCTGGCCAAGGTGGGCCGGGACCTCGCGCCCGAGGCGCGGCGCTTCCTCGCCGGGCTGCGGCACCTCGCGCCGGACGCGGCCCCGGTGGAGGTGGACCAGCCGAACAACCGGGTGGAGCTCGTCTACTACTCCGATGAACGTCGCAGCGAGCGCGTCACGGGGGGCGTGCCGCCGTGGACGTGGGCGGGACTGCAACCGCTGCTGCGCGATCTCGACGCGCTGTACGTGAACCTGATCAGCGGCACCGAGCTCGACCTCGCGACGGCGCAGCTGGTCCGCCAGCACTTCCGCGGGCCGATCTACTGCGACCTGCACTCCCTGGTGCTCGCGCGGGCCGCCGACGGCGGGCTCAGCTATCGACCGCTCCCGGAGGTGGCGGCCTGGTGCGCCTGCTTCGACCTGCTCCAGGTGAACGAGGACGAGCTCGCGATGATGGCGCCGGACGGCCTCGCCCTCGCGGCCACGGCGATGGCGGCCGGCGTGCGGAACCTGCTGGTCACCCTAGGGAAGCGCGGCGTGGTGTACTTCGCCGACCCGGGGTTCACCCGGCTGGCGGACCTCGCCACGCCGCCGCGCCCGGGGGCCGGCCCGCTCCGCACCGCCCTGGTGCCGGCGAGTCCGCTCCGCATCGACGGCCCCGGCGACCCGACCGGCTGCGGGGACGTCTGGGGCTCGACCTATTTCTCGCGCCTCCTCGCGGGTGATATTATGCCCGAGGCGTTGCGCCGGGCCTGCGACGCGGCCGCGCGGAACGTCGAGCACCGGGGCGCCTCCGGGCTGGCCCACCACCTTCGGGGAGAACTGCACGCGCCGTGACCGCCGTCATCACCGTCCCCGCGTCCCTCGACGAACCCCAGTTCGAGCAGGTCATCGATCAGCTGGCCGCGGTCCCCGCGGACGCCAAGCTCCTCATCGATGCCCGGCACTGCCGGTTCGCGACGCCTTACGGGCTGACGGCCCTGCTCTGCCTCGGCCAGTCGCGCGCGGTCCCGCCCGACTTCGCGCCACCGGAGGACGACGACACCCGGAGCTACTGGGCGCGGTCGCAGTTCTTCGTGCACGCGGAGCAGCACTTCGCGATCCGGGGCGCGGTGCCGCGCCGGAGCGGCGGCCGCGCCTCCGACGTGTTGCTGGAGATCACGCCGGTCACGCGCAATGAGGACGTGGAGACCGTGGTCGCGCGCATCCAGGAACAGGCGGCGCACATCCTGATGCAGACGCTCGACCTGGAGCCGCGGGCGACGATGCTCTTCTCGATGACGCTCTCCGAGGCGGCGTCGAACATCATCGAGCACGCGGGCGGCGGCGGGTGGGTGATGGTGCAGCGCTACAACTGGGCCAAGCGGCGCGTGGGGCGCGACATCGTGCAGATCGCGGTCTGCGACGCGGGGATGGGCTTCCGGCGCTCGCTCGAGTCGAGCCGCGCCCGGGCGCTGCTCGACCGCTGGGACGACGCGATCGCCCTCGAGACCGGCGCGATGCAGGGCGTCAGCCGCTTCAGCGACCCCGGCCGCGGGCAGGGGCTCAAGGGCATCCGCGGCTACCTCAACAAGGTGGACGGCAAGCTGACCATCCGGAGCGGCACGGCGCGCATCGCGCCCGTGATCCCGCCGTGGGAGGAGGACGTCCCGCTGCGCGCCCAGCTGGCCCCGTTCCCCGGGGCGCAGATGAACATCATCATCCCCAAGCGGGTGGCGCCGTGACGACGTTCGATGTGGCCTCCGCGCTCGCGGCCTCCGCGCCGGCCTCCGCGCCGGCGCCCTCGCATCTCGTCACGCGCCACACCGGCGCGGCCGTGCGGCTCCTGCTCGAGCGGCAGCTCGCCGCCCTCGCCGCCGGCACCGTGGCCGTGCTCGACTTCTCGCGCATCGGCGTGCTCGACCGCTCCTGCGCGGACGAGTGCGTGGCCAAACTCGTGCTCCCGCTCACGACCGAGACACCGAGCCGCGATGGCTATGTGATGCTCCGCGGCGTGAACGAGGGGCACCTCGACGCCATCGAGGCCGTGCTGGAGACGCACGGGCTCGCGCTGGTGGTGCAGTTCCCGGACGGCGGCACGCACCTCGTGGGCGCGGTCTCCCCCGCGGAGCGCACGCTCTGGGAGCAGGTGATGGGCCGCGCCGGCGCCGCCGTCGAGGAGCTCGCGGCCGCGGTGGGGCTCGCCGGGGACGAGGCGCATCAGCTCCTCGAGGCCCTCGTCCGCCGCCGGCTCCTCCGTCGCGCGGCCGACGGCTTCGCCCCGCTCGGGTCGGCGGCGTGATTACCCGCGACTTCCCCCCGTTGCTCGTTGTCGGGGCCATCGGCTCCCGCCGCGGGGACGCCGAGCGCGGCCCCGCACTCTGGATCCGCCCCGACGACGCCGGCACCCGCCTCATCACCGAGGGGGAGCTGGTCTGGATCTACGGGCCGCGCCGCCACGAGCTCGCCCCCGTCACCTTCGCCGACGACCTGCCCAAAGGCGGGGTCGTCGTGCGCGACATCGCCGGCGTCTCGATCTCCGAGATCGTGCGCCTCGTCAAGCAGGACGTCGAGCACCGCCCGGTGCTGACGCGCGCCCTCACCTGACGCCTCCTGTGCCCGCCCGCCGCCCCCCGACACTCGCCCGCGCCACGCTCGCCATCCACGGCGCGCGCGAGGGCCACCGCCCCGGCGACCCCGTGGTGGAACCCCTCGTCCAATCGGTCAATCACCTGCAGCCCCTCGGCACCGCCGACGGGTTGCTCTACACCCGCTACGGCAACACGCCGACAGCCCACCGCGTGCAGCGCCGGCTCGCGCTCCTCGAGGGCGCGGAACGGGCCCTGCTCCTCTCCAGCGGGATGGGGGCCACCGCCTGCGCGCTCGCCGCGCTGGTCGGCCCCGGGGACCACCTCCTCACCTCGACGCACATCTACGGCGGGACGCACCGGCTGTTCTATGAAGAGTTCACGGCGATGGGCATCACCGTGACCGCCTTCGACCCGTTCGTGCCCGGGGCCCTGCGCGCCGCGCTGCGCCGGGAGACCCGCGCGGTGTTCGTCGAGTCGCCGGTGAACCCGACGACGCGCGTCCTCGACCTCACCCCGATCGCCCGGGAGACCCGCCGGCGCGGCATCCGCCTCGTGGTCGACTCCACCTTCGCGAGCCCCATCAACTTCCGGCCGCTCGAGCAGGGCGCCGACGTGGTGATCCAGTCGGCCACCAAGTTCCTCAACGGCCACCACGACGTCCTCATGGGGATGGTCGCGGGCGACGCCGCCACCATCGACCGGGTCCTGCAGAAGGAGATGCTCTGGGGGCAGACCCCCGACCCGTTCGCGTGCTGGCTGCTCGAGCGCGGCCTCAAGACACTGGGGATCCGCGTGGAGCGCGCGAACGCGAACGCGCTCGCCATCGCCCGCTGGGCGACGCGGCAGCGGAAGATCCGCGCGGTGCACTACCCGGGGCTGCGCTCGCACCCCGACCACCGCGTCGCGCGCCGCACCCTCGACGGCTTCGGCGGGATGCTCGCGTTCGAGCTCGTCGGCGGGGCGCGGGCCGCGACCCGATTCCTCCAGCGACTGCAGGTGGTGACCCACGCCACGAGCCTCGGCGGCGTGGACTCGCTCGTCTGCGAGCCCCGCTTCACCTCGCACGCCAAGATGACGGCGCGCGAGCGAGCGCGACTGGGCATCCCCGACGGCTTCCTCCGGTTCAGCATCGGCGTGGAAGACGTGGACGATCTGATCGCGGACCTCACACAGGCGCTCGGGTGAGGCGATGATCCGATTCACGCGCGTGGCCAAGCGGTACCCCACCGGGGCGGCGATCGTGGATATCTCGTTCCACCTCACCCGCGGCGAGTTCGCCTTCCTCACCGGGCCGTCCGGCGCCGGCAAGAGCACCATCCTCAAGCTCTCGTACGTCGAGGAGCGCCCGACGGAGGGTGAGGTGCGGCTCCTCGGCCAGAGCTCGGTGCTGCTCACGCCGCGCAAGGTGCCGACGCTGCGGCGCCGGCTCGGCATCATCTTTCAGGACTTCCGGCTCCTCCCGGACCGCTCGGCCGCGGCCAACGTGGCCTTCGTCCTCGAGGTGACGGGCGCCGCCCCGGCGGCGATCGGCCCCAAGGTGCTCCGCGTGCTCGACAAGGTCGGGTTGGCCGCCAAGGCCGATGCGCTCCCGCATCAGCTCTCCGGCGGTGAGCAACAGCGCGTCGCGATCGCCCGCGCCCTGGTCAACGACCCGCTCCTGATCCTCGCCGACGAGCCCACCGGGAACCTCGACGAGCGGAACACGCGGGGCATCTTCGAGCTCCTCCAGTCGATCAACGCCGCGGGGACCACGGTGCTGATGGCGACGCACGACATGGCCCTCGTGCGCGCCGCCGGCTACCGCACGCTGGAGATGAACCGCGGCCGTCTGGTCTTCGACTCGGGCGGCGCCCGGCCGACGACGGGCGGCACGCCCGCCGTGGAGGCGCCGCGATGAACCTCGCCGTCCGAGAGGGCCTCCTCTCATTCCGTCGCGCGCCGACGTTGAGCGCCCTCAGCGTCACCACCATCGCCTTCTCGCTCTTCGCGTTCGGCCTCTTCGGGCTCGTCGCGCTGAACCTCCGGCAGGCGCTCGATCAGGTGGGCGACCGCGTCGAGATCCGCGGCTTCATCGCCGAGGGGACCGGCCCCGAGGCCGCGAGCGCGGCGGTCGGCGACATCCGGAGCTTCCCGGAGGTCGCCAGTGTGCAGCTGGTCACCGCCGCACAGGCCCTCGAGCGGGCGCGCCGGGAGCTCGGCGAGTTCGAGGACGTCTTCGAACCCGGCCTCCTCCCGGCGTCCATCGAGGTGCGACTCCGCGAAGAGTACCGTTCGCCGGAGGAGGTGCGCGCGGTGGCCACGCGGCTCGCGGCGTACGACTTCATCGACGACATCCGGTACGGCGAGGAGTGGGTGGCCAAGCTCTACCGGCTCCGCACCATCGCGACGATGGTCGGGTTGGCGCTCGGCCTCACCTTCGCGTTCGTCGCCATCATCATCATCGGCTCGACGATCCGCATGGCCGTGCTCGCGCGCACCAAGGAGATCCAGGTGATGCGCCTCGTCGGCGCGACCGACCGGTTCATCCGCGCGCCGTTCCTGATCGAGGGGTTCGCCAAGGGGCTGCTGGGCGGCGTGCTCGCCCTCCTGCTCACTGCGCTGCTGTACGCCGGGATCGGCCGGTTCGTGGTCGCGGCATCGTTCTTTAGCCCGATGCTGGCCCTCGCCGGCGTGCTGGGCGGCGGCGGTCTCGGCGTGCTCGCCAGCGCGGTCGCCGTCGGACGTCACCTGCGCGAGGTGCCGTGACGCGTCGCCGGCTGCCGGTGGTGGCGCTGGCGCTGCTGGGGGCCACGGGCCCGCTCGGGGCCCAGGCGCGCCCCTCGACGCTCCCCCCGTCCGCGCAGCAGGGTATCGATCGGCTCCGGCGCGAGCAGGAGCAGCTCGATCAGCTGCGGCAGGAGCGCGCGGACCTCGAGGCGCGCATGCAGCGACTGCGGACCAGCGCCCGCGACATGACCGCGGAGCGGCTCAACCTCGAGCGCCAGGCCGCGGCCACCGCCCGGCTGGTGCGGTCACTCGAACGCCAGCTCGGCACCCTGCAGGACGAGGTGTTGAACGTGAACACGTCCCTCGCCCGCACGCAGGACGAGCTCCGCATCAAGCAGGCCGCCCTCCGCTACCGGGTGCAGGAGATCTACAAGCGCGGCCCCCTGCACGAGATGGAGGCGCTGCTCTCCGCCGAGTCGTTCGGTGCGCTGGTGGCGCGGTACAAGTACCTGCACCTCGCCGCGCGGCGGGACCGGGCCCTCGTGGGCCGGGTGGAGACGCTCACCGGGCAGATCACATCGCAGCGCACGCTGCTGGAACGCCTGGCGTCGCAGATCGAGGGGAACCGGCGCGACAAGGCGGAGGAGGAGCAGCGGCTGCTCCGCCTGCAGGGGGAGCGCGGCCGAGCGCTCGCACAGATCGAGGCGGAAACCCGGCGCACGCAGGACCGCATGCGCCAGATCCAGCGGGACGAGCAACGCCTCGCGGGCGTCATCGCCGCCCTCGAGGAGACGCGCCGTCGGACGGAGGCGCGCCCGAATGCCGCCCCCACCACGAGCACGCTGACCACCGCGGACCTCGGGCGCCTCGACTGGCCGGTGGACGGCACCATCGTCTATCGGTTCGGCCGGCAGGTGAACCCCGACAACACCTCGATCAGGTGGAACGGCATCGGGATCGGCGCGTCGCTCGGGACGCCCGTGAAGGCCGTCGAGGCCGGTGAGGTGGTGTTCGCCGAGCCGTCGGGGACCTATGGGCTCACGGTGCTCATCCAGCACGGCGGCGGCGCCTACTCGCTCTATGCCTCGCTCCAGTCGGCGCGCGTGCGCCGCGGCACCAAGGTGAACAAGGGCGACGTGATCGGCGCCGTCGGCCAGGCCGACCCCGACCTGCCCCCCCGCCTGCACTTCGAGATGCGCCCGCGCGATGGGATTGCGGTGGATCCCTTGGAGTGGCTGCGAGGCCGGCGGTGAGCGCGAAGAAGGTGGTGAAGAAGGCCGTGAAGAAGGTGCGGAAGCCCGCCGCGGCCGCGGTGAGCGGCCTCGGCCCCGACGACCTCGGACCGATCGGCGCACATGTCTCCAGCGCCGGCGGACCGCAGCTCACCCCAGGACGCGCCATCGACATCGGCGCGACCGCGCTGCAGCTCTTCACGAAGACGCCCAACCAGTGGCGCGAACCGGAGATCGATCCCGCGACGGCCGCGGCGTTCCGGGAGGCGCTGCAGGCCAGTGGGGTGCGCTTCACGACGTCCCACGACTCCTACCTCATCAACCTCGCCTCGCCGGACCCGACACTCCGCGCGCGCTCACTCGACAGCTTCACGCGCGAGCTCCGGCGCTGCCACGCCCTCGGCCTCGACGCCGTCGTCTCGCACCCCGGCAACTTCATCGACGACCGCGCGAGCGGCCTGGCCCGCAACGCCGACGCCATCACGGAGGCGCTCGAGGCGGCGCCGGGGCCCACGCGCCTCTGCATGGAACTCACCGCGGGTCAGGGCACGGTCCTCGGCTCCACCTTCGACGAGATGGCGGCGCTCCTCGCGCGCATCCCGAAGCGTCTCCAGCATCGACTCGGCGTCTGCCTCGACACCGCACACGTGTTCGCGGCGGGCTACGACCTCGTGCACGACTACGACGGTGTCTGGGCGCGGTTCGCCGACGTCATTGGCTACGACCGACTTGGGGTGCTTCATCTCAATGACTCCGCCGTCCCGCACGGCTCCCGCAAGGACCGCCACGCCCTCATCGGGGAGGGCCACCTGGGCGACGCCCCGTTCCGGCGCATCATGACGGACCCACGCCTGCGAGATGTCCCCAAGATCCTCGAGACGCCGAAGGGGGACGATCTGGTCACCAACGACCGGCGGATGCTCGCCAAGCTCCGCGCCTTCGCACAGGGCTAAACGGCACGGGGGCGGGGACGGCTTGCGCCGCCCCCGCCCCCGCCAGCCCACGACCGGTCAGAACGTGACCTGGTACACCAGACTGATGTTGCGCCCGGGATTCGCGGCGAACCGCTTGATCCGGCTGGCCGCGTCGAAGTAGCGCGTGTCGCCCACATTGTCGGCGCGGAGCGTGAGCACGTGGAGCACGTTGCCCACCAGCCACTGCGATGACGCACTGAGGTTCGCCACGGTGTAGGCCGCCGTGGCCACGTCCACCTCGTCGCCCGTGACGCGGTCCTGCGCGAAGGCGTGGCGCACGTCACCCGCCACGGTGAAGCGCGCCCCCTCCCACCGGAGCCCCCCACCGAGGCGGGCCGGCGGCATGAAGGGCAGCGGCCCACCGTCGACGAAGGCGCCACGCACCACGTCACCCATTGCGCTGGCGACGACGAAGCGCCCGAGCCGCACGTCCACCTGCCCTTCCACGCCGCGGAGGAGCGCATCCGCCTGGAGGTAGCGCACCAGCGGCAGCGTGTCCGCGTCCACGATCGCCGGGAACACCATCACGTCGGGGAAGACGTAGTCCGCCACCTGATTGCGATACGCCGAGAGCTGCCCCGACGCGCGGCTCCCCTTCACCCGCAGGATCACCTCCCCCCCGGTGCTCGTCTCGGCGCGCAGGTCCGGCGTGCCCACGTCGTAGCTCCCCGCGGCGGCGTGCACACCGTTTGAGAAGAGCTCCTCGACGGTCGGGGCGCGGAAGGCCCGGGCGACCGAGCCGCTGAGCGTCACCGCCTCCGTCATGGCGTAGCTGAGCCCGAGCGAGCCCGAGGCCTGCCCGAAGGTCGCGGTGCGCCCCGGCCCGAACTTCGGATCGCCCGTCTTCGAGGTGATGTCGTAGCTGTCCCAGCGGGCCCCGAGCTGCAATTGCACGCCCCCGACGTGTCCGGCCTCGTGACCGGCACCGGAGCGGAGGTCCACTTCCTGATAGAGGAACGCACCGAGGCCGCGCGAGTCCGCCGCCGGCGTGAGCGCTTCCTCTCCCGTCGCCGCATACTGCTTGAAGAGCCCCTGCACGCCGACGGCGCCGTCGAAGGGCCCGAACGCCGTGGTCACCTGCGCCTGCGCCGTCTGCGTGCGCAGGGCGAAGTGGGTGCCGACCACCCCATCGGGCTCGATCTCATCGTGCGCGTAGTCCTGCGCCGTGGCGTCGAACTTCAGGAGCGGGATCGTGGCGAGCGCCGTCGGGACGCTCCCCCGCGTGCTGACACCGATACGGCGCCCCGAGAGGCGGATCCCCGCCTCCGGATCGCCCGGCGCGGACGGGATCCCGTAGTCGAACTCGTACCGCCGCACCGCCACGCCGATTGTCGCGCGCTCACCCACGTGGCCGAATCCGAGGGTCGCGTTGGCGGTCCGCGAGTCCGTCCCGTCGAGCCGACCGCCACCGCCGGTCCGGAGCGCGCCGATGTCCCGCCAGCCGGCCCGCACGGAGAGCGCGCCCGTGGCACCCATCCCCGTGGTCAGCGCCGCCTGCACGGCGCCCCCCGGCGTGACGGACTCGCCCTGCGTGGACACACTCCCCTCGAGATGGGAGGGGACCGCCGTGGGGATGTCGTTCGAGACCACATTCACCACGCCGCCGAGCGCGTTGTTGCCGTAGAGCAGCGACGCGGGGCCTCGCACCACCTCGATGCGCTGCGCCGCGAGAGGATCCACCGACACCCCGTGGTCGCCGGACGCGGCCGCGAGATCCCCTGCGCGCTCACCATCCTGCAACACGAGCACGCGGTCCCCGGTGAGCCCGCGGATCACCGGCATCGTGGCGCCGGGGCCGCCGTACCGCTGGCTCATCCCGGGTTCGGCAGCGAGGGTGGATGCCACCGACGAGCCGAGCGTGCGGGCGAGCGTCCGACCGGAGAGTTCGACCGCGGTCTGCGTGAGACGCTCGCTCTCGGTGCCGGTCGGCGAGGCGCTGACGACGACCGACGTGAGGCGCAGCGGCGTGGGGGCGAGGACGATGCGGAGCCGCACCACGTCCCCGGTCGGCGGGATCACCGCGACCACATGGCCCGGGGCGAACCCGATGAGGGTGACGTTGAGGTGATACTCCCCAGCGGGGAGCCCGCGGAACTCGAACTCGCCGGTGGGCCCCGTGGTCGTGCTGCGACCGATCTCGGGGATGACGACGTGGACGTTGGGGAGCGGGACGCCGGCGGTGTCGACCACCACACCGGCGAGATGCGGGGTCACCGCGGCAGACGCGGCAGCAGGGAGGATCAGGAAGAGGCCGGCCAGGATCACGAAGAGGCGCGGCCAACGCAGGGTACGGGAAGGCATGGGCTGAGTCAGCGTCAGGACCGGAGGCACCGGACGGCCGGAGGAGTCCGGCTCGGGCACCGTCCGAGGGATGGCGCACTCAGCCCAGCGGTGGCCCTCGAGGTCCCGCGCCGGAGACGGCAAAGGCGCTGACGGCCCGTCCCAGCTCCCGCTCGGCGGGGGCGGCGGCCACCCGGAGCACCCGCACGGGGGGCGTCGCCACGCACGCCGCCTCCGCCGCGGCGTGCGTCACCGCATGACAGATCCCACAGGAATCCGTGTCGTGACGCGGGGGACAGTCGCGGTCGCTCTGGTCCTCCCAGTGGGCCACCACGTCGGCGTGCCCGAGCCAGCCGTCCATGACGGGGAGGCCCACCACACACACGGCGTGCACGACGAGCCACGCCGCGACCCCCGCCCGGACGAGCCGGGACGTGAAGGGGTGGGAGGGGCCCCGTCGGGGCGCGTTCGGGAGATCCATCACAGGGTATTCCTAGCCGATACACCCGCCGTGGACAAGGCGTCGCGCGGGGGCGGCCAGACTCCCGCAAGTCCTTATGCTTGATAGATTTCGGGGATGAAACGCGAGGATGCCCTCGAGTACCATTCCCGCGGTCGGCCCGGCAAGATCGCGGTCGTCCCAACCAAACCGCTCACCAACCAGCGGGACCTCGCCCTCGCGTACTCACCGGGGGTGGCCGAGCCCTGTCTGGAGATCAAGGCCAACCCCGACGACGCCTACCGGTACACCGCACGAGGCAATCTGGTTGCCGTCGTGACCAACGGGACGGCCGTCCTCGGCCTCGGCGACATCGGCGCGCTCGCCGGCAAGCCGGTGATGGAGGGCAAGGCAAACCTGTTCAAGCAGTTCGCCGACCTCGATGTCTTCGACTTGGAGGTGGGGTCGCGGGACCCGGACGACCTGATCCGCTTCTGCCAGCTCCTGGAGCCCACGGTCGGCGGGATCAACCTCGAGGACATCAAGGCGCCGGACTGCTTCTACATCGAGGAGACCCTCCGGAAGACCATGCAGATCCCGGTCTTCCACGACGACCAGCATGGGACGGCCATCATCTCGGGCGCGGCGCTCCTCAACGCCCTCGAGGTGGTCGGGAAGCCCATCGAGGAGATCCGGGTCGTCTTCTCCGGCGCGGGGGCGGCGGCCATCTCGACCGCCGAGCATTACGTCCGCCTCGGCGTCCGACGCGAGCACGTCCTGATGTGCGACCGCAAGGGCGTGATTCACGCCGGGCGCACCGAGGACATGGACCCGTACAAGGCGCGCTTCCAGGCGACCACCGCCAAGCGGACCATCGCCGAAGCGCTCGATGGTGCCGATGTCTTCGTGGGGCTCTCCGTCGCGGGCGCCGTGACCGCCGAGATGATCGCGCGGATGGCGCGGTCGCCGATCATCTTCGCCCTCGCCAACCCGGCGCCGGAGATCCTCCCGCACGAGGTGCGGGCCGTGCGCGACGACGCGATCATCGCCACCGGCCGGTCCGACTATCCGAACCAGGTCAACAACGTCCTCGGATTCCCGTTCATCTTCCGCGGCGCGCTCGACGCCCGCGCGACGACGATCAACGAGGAGATGAAGATGGCGGCGACGCGCGCCCTGGCGGCGCTGGCCAAGGAGGACGTCCCGGAGAGCGTCTCCGCCCTCTACGGCCTCTCCAACGTCAAGTTCGGCCCGGACTACCTGATCCCGTTCCCGTTCGATCCGCGCGTGCTGCTACGCGTGGCGCCGGCGGTGGCCTGGGCGGCGGTGGCGAGCGGCGTGGCCCGCGAGTTCATCGATCTGGACGAGTACCGCGATCGCCTCGAGGCGCGCCTCGGCCGCGCCCGCGGCATCATGCGCGGCCTCATCTCCCGGGCGCAGCAGGACCCCAAGCGCATCGTCTTCCCCGAGGGGGAGGATCCGAAGGTGCTCCGCGCGGCCCAGATCCTCGTCGACGAGGCGATCGCCCACCCGATTCTGCTCGGGCGGCGCGACCGCGTGCGGCAGACCGCGGAGGAGCTCGGCATCCCGCTGGAAGGGATCACGCTCGTGGAGCCCGCCGCCGCCCCGCAGCGCGACCGCTATGCCCAGCTCCTCTGGCAGCGTCGGCAGCGGAAGGGCCTCTCGCTTGCCGAGGCCAACCAGCGCATCTCACGGGCCACGACCTTCGGGTCCGTGATGGTGTCCTGCGGCGACGCCGACGCGCTCCTCGGCGGCGTCGGCAAGCACTACCCCGAGACGGTCCGCCCGGCACTCGAGGTGATCGGCGCGCATCCGAGTGTGGGCCTCGCGTCCGGCCTCTATATGCTGGTGTTCGAAAAGCACATCGTGTTCTTCGCGGACACCACCGTGAACATCGACCCCACCCCCGACCAGCTCGCGCTGATCGCGGCGTCGGCGGCGCAGCTCGCGCGCACCTTCGGCATCGACCCGCGCATCGCGATGCTCTCCTTCTCCAACTTCGGCTCGGTGAAGCACCCCGAGGCGCAGAAGATGGCCGAGGCGGTGCGCATCCTCCGGCAGCGGGACCCCTCCCTCGTGGTCGACGGAGAGATGCAGGCGGACACCGCCTTCAGTGAGGAGGTGCTCGCCGGCCGGTACCCGTTCGCCGCGCTGAAGTCCGCCGCGAACGTGCTGATCTTCCCGAACCTGAGCGCCGGTAACATCGCGTACAAGCTGCTCACCCAGTTGGGCGGGGCCACGGCCATCGGCCCCATCCTCGTCGGCATGCAACACCCGGTGCACGTGCTCGAGCAGGGTGCCGACGTGCAGGAGATCGTCAACATGGCCGCCGTCGCGGTGATCGACGCGCAGCAGCGCGCCCGCGGCGTCACCCCCGTTCCGACCTACTGACGGGCCGCCGCCCGTCCCTACCCTGAGACCTCCCATGACCGCACCGACCCGCGTGAGCGCGACGGGCCTCGACGCCCTTGGCCTCGCCCCGACCGGCACCGTCCACTGGAACCTCGAAGCTCCCGACCTCGTGCAGGCGGCCATCCGCCGCGGCGAGGGGGAGCTCGCGCACCTGGGCCCCTTCGTCGCCGTGACGAAGCCGCACACCGGCCGCTCGCCGAACGACAAGTTCGTCGTCCGGGAGGCCTCGTCGGAGGGGGACGTCGACTGGGGGAAGGTGAACCAGCCGCTCGCCGAGGCGCACTTCGACGCGCTCCTCAGCGACGTGCGGACCTACCTCGACGGGCTCCCCGAGCTCTTCGTCGAGGACCTCTACTGCGGCGCCGACGAGGCGT
>JBANGJ010000001.1:0-2572 GCA_037975505.1 Gemmatimonadota bacterium
GATCCACGTTGACGTCGGAGGCGAACTTGAAGACCAGCTCGTCTTCCCCGGCCCCGGGCGCGGAGAAGAGTTGCCGCACCATCGCGGTCGCGCCGCGGTGATGTTGGATCATGAAGCGGAGAAACCGCTCATCGAAGTCGGTCCCGCGGCTGCGCGCGAGCTCCGCCACCTGCTCGGGCGTGAGCATCCCGGGCATCAGCATTGTGTGGGTCATCCCCCCCATCTCGTGCGTCATCCCGTTTGGGTTGGCTGGGGGGACCGGCTGCCGACGGTCGGCGAGCCAACTCTGCATCGTGCGGATCTCGTCGAGCTGCGCGTTGATGATCCGCGCCGCCAGCGTCCGGATGGCCTCGCTCCCCGCCCGCTCCGGGGCGAGGCGCGCCATCGCGATTGCCTGCGCGTGGTGCCCGATCATCCCCGACATGAACTCGACGTCGGCGGTCGTGTAGGGATGCCGGATTGAGTCCGCGACCGCGTCAGCGATGGCGGCGGGCGACGAGGGGCCGACCGTGGGGACCACTGGGGTGTCGGGGAAGCCGGTGAGGGTGTCGCGGTCGGCGGTGCGCGGCGTAGGCGCCGACGACTCCGAAGCGC
Organism: Gemmatimonadota bacterium; assembly: GCA_037975505.1. Lineage (GTDB taxonomy): Bacteria > Gemmatimonadota > Gemmatimonadetes > Gemmatimonadales > Gemmatimonadaceae > Pseudogemmatithrix. The sequence continues at coordinate 595 of JBANGJ010000001.1, forward strand.
TCGCTGGGGCGGGCATCGGGCGCGGTGCCGTCGCAACGCCCCCCCCCCGGCACGCCGTCGCGCCGACGAGGAGAGCCAGGACCCTAACGCGGCGAGCGAGGGAACGCATCAAGCGGACTCGGGGGGAGCGCATCATACGCCCTAGATTCTACCCGTTGGCACGGTGACGCGGAACGGGAGGACCATCACCGAGTCATCTTGACGCACCAAACGACCAAGTTGCACTTTGTTCTGTCACCGAACAAAGCCTGCCACTCTCCTCCCCCGCCTCCGCGCGGAGGTCCCCCCATGTGGTCCCATCTGGCGCGGCGGTTCCTGTTGGTCGGCTGTCTGGCGGCGGGGGGCATCCCCCAGCGGTCCTCGGCGCAGTCCGCGGACGCGCCCGTGCGCGTCATCCGCGACTCGACCGGACTCCGGCTCACCGTGGGCGGACGCCCATTGATGATCAACGGCGTGAACTGGGACTACATCCCGATCGGCGAGAACTACGCGTACGCCCTCTGGACCCAGCCGGATGCCTTCATCAAAGAGGCGCTCGAGCGGGAGATGTCGCTGGTGCGCCGGATGGGAGCCAACGCGATCCGCGTCTACGCTGGGATTCCGCCCCGCTGGGTGCGATACATCTATGAAACGTACGGAATCCACACGGTCCTGAATCACTCCCTCGGCCGCTACGGCGTCACGATCGACGGCGTCTACCAGCCGCAGACCGACTATTCGAATCCGCGCGTGCGCGCGGCGATCACCGCCGAGGTGATGGCCCTTGTGCAGGAGTTCCGCGGGACCCCGGGGCTCCTCCTCTGGCTCCTCGGGAACGAGAACAATTACGGACTGAGTTGGCGATCGGCCGAGACCGAGGCGCTTCCCGTGGGCGAGCGCGATACCGCCAGAGCCCGGTACCTCTACTCGCTGGTGGGCGAGGTCGCGCGTGCCATCAAGGCAGCGGATCCGTCACATCCCGTCGCCTACGCGAACGGCGACCTGCAGTACGTCGATCTCATCGCACAGGAGGCGAAGGGCATCGACATCCTCGGTGCCAACGTCTATCGCGGGGCCTCCTTCCGCGACTTCTTCGACGTGGTCGAGGCGAAGCTCGGAATCCCCGTCCTCTTCACCGAGTTCGGCGCGGACGCGTGGAACGAGCGCGAGGCCCGTGAGGATCAGGAGGCCCAGGCCAAATATCTGGTCTCGCAGTGGGAGGAGATCTACGGCCATGCGGCGGGCCTCGGCCGCCCTGGCAATGCGATCGGCGGCTTCACCTTCCAGTGGAGTGATGGCTGGTGGAAGTTCGGCCAGGAGTCGCGACTCGACATCCACGACGTCAACGCGTCGTGGCCCGCAGACGCCTACCCACACGACTTCGTGCCGGGTGAGAACAACATGAATGAGGAGTGGTGGGGGATCGTGGCGAAGGGGCCGCCGGACACGCGCGGCCTCTTCGACCTCTACCCCCGCGCCGCGTACTATGCGCTGCAGCGGATTCACGCCATCGATCCCTACGCCCCGGGGACGACGCGCGTCGCGCTGCGTTCGAAGTTCGCCGCGATCGATCCAGGCGCCCTGACCGCGCAGGCGCGTGCGGAGCGGGCCGGCGCCGGGGCGGAGACCGCCCCGCTCCGCCTCAAGGGGATGCGGCTCGAGCTCACGAACTTCGCGACCGGCGGCACGTCGATTCGCACGCCGGGCGCCGATGCCCCGAGCCTCACCGACCGACCGGCCTTTCGCGGCTTCGATCGGATGGAATCGTACTTCGTGGAGGTCGAGGCGAAGCCCTCGGAGCGCCTGCAGGCGACGCTCGCGGTGAACGTTCTCGGTCACGTCCCCGAGAACCCGATCGACGAGATCTTCTACGAGAACCGCGGCCGCGCACGCACGCTCGCCCTGACGACCGGTGACGGCCTCGCCACGGACGGCCTCGAGCGGCTCAAGGTCTACCGTGCCCACGTCACCTGGGACGCCCGCGACTTCCGACTGGAGG
>JBANGJ010000090.1:0-4852 GCA_037975505.1 Gemmatimonadota bacterium
CGCTGCCGTTCGTCATCCAGTACAACAAGCGGGACCTGCCGAACGCGGCCTCCATCACGGCGCTGCAGGCGGCGCTCAACCCGGGATGGGAGGTCACGGACCCCACGCGGCAGCGCGTGACGCCGGATCCCTATCACCCCGGCGCCTCGCTGGTGGAGCAGCTGCCGACCGGCGAGTGGATCGAGCGCGCCCCCTGGTTCGAGGGCGTCGCCGTGACGGGGGTCGGCGTGTTCGAGACGCTGAAGGCCGTGAGCAAGCTCGTGCTCAAGCGCCTCGCCTGAGCCGCCGCGCGCCTCCACCGTCGTGAACCTTCCGAACACCATCTCCGCGGCGCGCATCGTCGCCGCCCCGTTCCTGGCGTTGCTGCCCTTCGTGCCCTCCACGTCGGTGCGCTTCGCCGCGTTCCTGCTCTATCTCGTCACCGCCATCTCCGATCATTGGGACGGCAAGATCGCGCGCGAGCAGGGGCTTATCACCGATCTCGGCAAGGTCCTCGACCCCCTCGCCGACAAGCTGCTGCTGCTCGGCACCTTCGTGCCGATGTTCCTGCTGCAGGCGCACGCGGGCGACCCGCTGCTCGCGTGGCTCCCCACCGTGGCCGAGCGCTCCGCCTACCCGTTCACCACCTGGGGGCTCGACGCGGTCTGGTTCCCGTGGTGGGTGCTCGTGCTGATCCTGGGTCGCGAGGCCTTCATGACCTGGTTCCGCAGCTTCGCGCAGGCCCGTGGGGTGGTCATCGCGGCGCAGCGGCTCGGCAAGTGGAAGGCGGGGTTCCAGTACACCTGGCTCGGCGCCGCCTACTGCTGGTTCTGGCTCAAGCTCCTCCTCGACGACCGCGGATGGCACGGGCCAGTCGCGATGTTCTGGGCGCGCCTCCTTGGGCTCATCGGGACGGTCACCATCGCCGTGGCGTTCGCCCTGACCCTCATCTCGCTGGCCGACTACCTCGTCCGCCATCGCGCCGTCTTCGCGCGCGCCCGCGCGCACTGAGCCGGAGGCCTCCATGGACGTCGAACTCGTCTCGATCGGCGACGAGCTGCTCCTCGGCTTCACCATCGACACCAACGCGGCGCACTTCGCGCGCCGCGCGGCGGCGCTCGGCATCCGCGTGGTGCGGCGTGCGACGGTGGGTGATGGCGCGGAGGCCATCGCCGGCGCGGTACGCGAGGCGCTCGAGCGCACCGGGGCGGTGATCACCAGCGGCGGGCTGGGCCCCACCGCGGACGACCTCACGAAGCCCGCCATCGCCGCGCTCTTCGGGCGTGGGATGCGGTGCGACGAGGCGATCCTCGAGAGCCTGCGGGCCCGATGGGCGGCCCGGGGATGGCCCGGTGAGCTGCCCGCCGCCAATCGCAACCAGGCGATGATCCCGGAGGGCGCCACGGTCCTCGAGAACCGGCACGGGTCGGCGCCCGGCATCTGGATGGATGACGCGCAGGGGCGCTGGGTGGCGATGCTGCCGGGGGTGCCTCGAGAGTTTCGCGGGATGACGGAGGATGCCCTCCTGCCGCGCCTCGTGGCGCGCGGCGCCGGGGGCCGCGTGATCCGGTCGCGCACCCTGCGGACCACGGGGATCGCCGAGTCGGCGGTCGCGGATGCCCTCGGCGACCTCGCGAAGGCCCCGCTCGGCGTCTCCCTCGCCTACCTCCCGGGGTGGGAAGGCGTGGACCTCCGCCTGACGGTGCGCGACGCGGCGCCGGACGAGGCGGACACCCGCCTCGCGGCGGCCGCCGAGGCGCTGCGTGGCCGCGTCGGGGCGTGGGTCTATGGCGAAGGCGAGGCCGATCTCGCCGAGGTGGTGCTGGAGGCGTGCCGTGCGCGCGGGCTGCGACTGGCCGTCGCGGAGAGCTGCACCGGCGGGATGCTCGGCATGCGGCTCACGGCCGTGCCGGGGTCGAGCGACGTCGTCCTCGGGGGCGTCATCGCCTACGACAACGCGGTCAAGGTCCGGCAGCTCGGCGTCTCCGAGGCGACGCTGGCGTCGGCTGGCGCGGTGAGCGAGGAGACGGCACGGGCGATGGCCGAGGGGGTGCGGGCGCGCCTCGGGGCGGATATCGGTGTGGCAATCACCGGCATCGCGGGGCCGGGCGGTGGCACCCCGGAGAAACCCGTGGGGACCGTCTGCGTAGGAGTGGATGTGGGGGGGACGGTCAGCAGCGTTCGGTTGGTGACCATCGGGGACCGGCACGAGATCCGTCAGCGGAGCGCGCAGGCCGCCCTCGCACTCGTCCGACGCCGCGTCGCCGAGACCCCGATTGCCCCGTCCACCGACGCTCCGCGAGATTCCTCCGTATGACCGACCAGCACACCGATTCCACCGACCCGCGCACCGCCGCGCCCGCCGACGCCATGTCCGCGGGTGGGGATGAGGGCGCGGTCTCCGAGGTCCTGCAGGCCAGCGACGAGGAGGCGGGGCTCGTCACCGCCGCCCTCGAGGCCCAGCTCGCCGAGCAGAAGGACAAGTACGTCCGCCTCTATGCCGAGTTCGACAACTTCCGCCGCAGGGCCGCCAAGGAGCGGCAGGAGGCGGAGCACCGCGGGATGCAGCACCTGCTTCGCGGCCTGCTCGACACCATCGACGACATCGCGCGGTTCGCGCATGTGGATCCGACCGCGACGGATGCCAAGACGCTGGTAGAGGGCGTCGCGCTCGTCGAGCGGAACCTCCTCAAGTCGCTCGCGGGGCACGGGCTCGAGGTCGTGAATCCCGTGGGGGTGCGGTTCGACCCCGCGCTCCACGAGGCGATCACCACCGCGCCCGCCGCCTCGGCGGAACAGGATGGGTGCGTGGCGCAGGTCTATCAGGTGGGGTACGTGCTCGCGGGCGTGATGCTGCGGCCCGCCCGCGTGGTCGTGCATCAGTGGAACGGCTGAGCCGCCCGCGCTGACGCCCGTGGCGACGCCCGACTTCTACGCCGTCCTCGGCGTCAGCCCCACGGCGACCGCCGAGGAGATCAAGAAGACCTACCGTCGGCTCGCCAAGCAGTACCATCCCGATACGAACGCCGGGAACGCGAAGGCCGCCGAGCGGTTCAAGGCGATCTCCGAGGCTTACACCACGCTGGGCGACGCCGCCAAACGGAAGGAATACGACGAGCTGCGTCGGCTGGGGGCCTTTGAGGGGATCGGTGCGCGCCCGCGCGGCGGACCGCGTCGCGGCCCCGGGCCCGGCGCCCCCGGGATGCCGCCGAACATGGGCGAGTTCGACCTCGGCGGCCTCGGCGGGTTGGGGGACCTCTTCGGCTCGATGTTCGGGGGCGGCGCCACGCGTCCGGCCGGCCCCCAGAAGGGCGGGAGCCTCGAGACCACGCTGGAGGTGCCGTTCCGTACGGCGGTGCTCGGCGGCAAGGTGCCGCTCGAGTTCGAGCTCGATGGCGCACGCAAGAAGATTCTCGTCACCATCCCCGCGGGGAGCGAGACCGGGCGACGCATCCGGCTGAGCGGACAGGGCGGGGCCGGTCGGCGTGGCGGTCCCGCGGGCGATCTCGTCGTGGCCCTGCAGGTGGCCGCCGATGCGCGCTTCACGCGCGAGGGGCTCGACCTCGTGGTCACCGCACCGGTGAACGTGGCGCAGGCGGCGCTCGGTGCCAAGCTCTCGGTGGAGACCATCGACGGGCGGACGGTCAGCCTCACGCTTCCGGCCGGAACCTCGAGCGGCAAGCGCTTCCGCGTGCGTGGTCAGGGCGTTGCCGCGGGGGGCGCCACAGGGGATCTGCTGGTCGAGGTGCGCGTGATGGTGCCGGAGCGCCTGACGGAGGAGCAGGCCGCGCTGATGCGGCGCTTCGCGGAGGCGGCGGGGCTGGAGGTCTGACGGGCGGCGTGCCGCTCGTCCGTGCGTGGGGCGCGCGCTACGCCGCGCGCACCGGCAGCGTCCGGCGGCCCTTCGCGATCACGCCGCCGCCGAGCACCGCCTCGCCGTCGTAGAACACCACGGACTGGCCGGGGGAGATGGCGTAGACCGGCTCCTCCAGTGCCACCTCGATGGTCTCGCCGTCCAGACGCAGGATCGTGCCAGGTACGGGCGTCGCGCGGTGCCGGATGCGCACCTGCACGCTCGTCCCGACCGTCGGGGCGGGAGCGACCAGCCAATGCACCCCGGTGGCCACGAGCCCGCGCCCCAGCAACTCCTCCCGTGGTCCGATGACGACCGCGCGGTCCTCTGGGCGAAGCGCCACCACGAACATCGGTTCGGCGGAGCCACCGGGCAGCCCGCGGCGCTGTCCGATGGTGTAGCGCGCGAAGCCGTCGTGCGTGCCGACGACGCGGCCGTCGCTGCAGACGATGGGGCCCGGGGCGAGGGCTGGGGCGTCGGCTGGGAGCTCACGCTGCAGCACCTTCATATAATCGCCGTCGGGGACGAAGCAGATCTCCTGACTCTCCGGCTTCTCCGCGGTCAGCAGGCCGAGCTCGCGCGCCACGGCGCGCGTCTCCGCCTTGGTGCGGTCGCCCACCGGGAGGAGGAGCCGGTCGAGCACCCCGCGATCGATACCCCAGAGGAAGTAGGTCTGGTCCTTGGCCTCATCGCGCCCGCGGAGGAGCCGCCCGTCGGCGACGCGCGCGTAGTGGCCCGTGGCGATCCACCGCGCGTCGATGGCATCGGCCTTGGCGAGCAGGTCGCGGAACTTGGTGAAGGTGTTGCAGCGCACGCACGGGATCGGAGTCCGCCCGGCGGCGTATTCGGCGACGAAGTCGGCGACGACATCGTGCCCGAAGGCATCCTGCAGGTTCAGCACGTAGTGCGGGATGCCGAGGGACTCCGCCACGCGGCGCGCGTCGTTGACGCTGTCGAGCGAGCAACAGGGGCGGTCGGGGATATCGCCGCCGTCGTGGAAGAGTTTCATCGTGACGCCCA
>JBANGJ010000096.1:0-3679 GCA_037975505.1 Gemmatimonadota bacterium
GTCACCTGCAGGAAGCCGAGGTTGCCGAGGTACGAGAGCCCGGGGATCGAGATGAAGGTGAGGGCGCTCGTCTCGGTCGCGACGATGGAGAAGCAGATCGCCCACCAGGGGATGGTGCCGCCGGCGACGAAGTAGTCCTTGCTGTCCTTCTGGTCGCGGCCGAGGTGGATCCCGAGCCACGTGGTGCCGGCCAGATAGGTGAGGAGGATCGCCCAGTCGAGCGCGGTGAAGGCGAAGGTCATCGCGGGGGCCCGGAGGGGGGGAGTCGCGGGAGGCGGTCGGGACGAGGCGGGGGGAAACGCGACGGGCGCCCGGTGGGGCGCCCGTCAGCCGACCGTGGTCGGGTCGGTCAGGCCGAGAAGCTGCTGCCGCAGCCGCAGCCGCCGGTGGCGTTCGGGTTCTTGAACGTGAAGCCCGAGCCCTGCATCGAGCTCACGTAGTCGATCGTCACGCCGTTCAGGTACTGCATCGAGAACGGGTCGACGAAGACGTTGAACCCGGTCTGCGCGAGGATCGTGTCGTCATCCGCCGGCTTGTCCTCGATGAGGAGCGAATACTTAAAGCCGGAGCAGCCGCCGGGCTGCACACTCACGCGGAGCCCGCCGACCTCGGGGGCGACCTGCTCCGCGACCATGAACTTCTGGACCTCGGTGGCCGCGGCCGCGGTGATCGTCACCATGACCTCGGGCGCATTCATCGTGCTCATCGCGTCCCTCCGCGACTTGGGGTGAGGCCACCGGTCGGTGGCCGGAACTCACATGGTCAAAATATAGGGTCCGGACCGGGGAGGGGCTACGGGCTCCCGCGGGTGGCGGAGGTACCGGCGGCCCCCGCCGCCACGCTCAGGTCGGCGACGAGGGTCCGGACCCGCGCGATCCCGGTCCGCTCGCGCGTGGGGTTCACGCGGTTCGTCAGCAGGATGACGAACCGGTCGTTCGCCGGGTCGATCCAGAGCGAGGTGCCGGTGAACCCGGTGTGCCCGAAGGCCGGCGCCCGCATCAGGCGGCCCGCGGAGTTGGCGCCCGTCGGGGCCTCCCAGCCGAGCGCCCGGTTGGAGAAGCCCGGGCGCTGCACCGTGGTGAACCGGCGGATGGTCTCTCCATCGACGAGGCGGACCCCGTCGAGCGTCCCGCCGTTCAGGTACATCCGCGCGAACCGGGCGAGGTCGGCGCCCGTGCTGAAGAGCCCCGCGTGCGCCGACACGCCGCCGAGGAGGAAGGCGTTTTCGTCGTGCACCTCGCCGCGCAGCAGCCGGCCGCGCCACGGGTCCCGCTCAGTAGGGGCGATGCGCGGGCGCAGCGCCGCGGGGGGGAGGTACCGCGTGTCCGCCATCTGCAGGGGCCTGAAGACATGCGCCGCGAGGTAGGCGTCGAGGCGCTCGCCGCTCACCCGCTCGACGATCCAGCCGGCGAGCATCGCGCCGAGGTCTGAGTAGACCATCCGGGCGCCGGGGGCGGTATCGAGTGGCGCCGCGAGGACGATCCGCCGGGCCTCGTCCGCGCTGGCGGTGCGCTTCCAGAGCTGGATGAACGGCGCGAGGCCGGAGGAATGCGTCAGGAGATGACGGACCGTCACCCGGTCCTTGTCGCGTCCCTGCCACTCGGGGAGGTACCGCTGCACCGGGGCGTCGAGGTCCACCTGCCCGCGCTCGACGAGCTGCATCATCGCCGTCGTGAGCCCCACGACCTTCGTGAGCGAGGCGAGGTCCCACAGGGTGCGGTCATTCGGGGGCGGCGCGTCTGCGGCCCAATCGATGCGGCCGGCGCTGACCTGCGTCAGGATCCCCGACCGCGTCCCGACGAGGGCGATCGCGCCCGGGAAGACCGAGTCGCGAACGCCGGCCTCGAGTACGGCTCGGAGGGAGTCGGCGAGGCCGAGCGTGTCGGCGACCGCGGGGCCGCCGTCCCCGCGCCGGAAATAGCCCGGGAGGGTGATGGGGGCGCGGCCGCGAAAGGGGATGGCCCCCGCCACGGCGCGGGCGGCCGCGCGCTCCATGGCGTCCCCGCGTCCGAACGCGGCCACGTAGGCCGGGACGCGGTTGAACTCCCGGAGCACATACGGATTGGAGAAGGCCACCGCGGCGACGGGGCGCGTCCAGGCGACCGAGTCGATCCACTGTGCCACGTGCGCGCCCACGGCGAAGCGCCCCTCGCCCTCGATGGTGCGCACGAAGGTCGCGAAGACCACCCGCTCGCCCGGCCGGAGCAGTGAGTCGAGGCGGGCGCGCCCCGTCGCCGGCGAGATGCGCAGCAGCCGGGCGTCGCCGAGCAGCGCGCGGAGCTCGGCGCCGAAGACGCGCCCCGCGCTCACGTCCGTCTCGCTGGTGAAGGTCACCACGGCGGTGGGCGTCCCGCGTGCGAGCGGGAGCATCCCGTCTGTGTTGCGGAGGAGCGTCACGGCGCCGTCGGCGATGCGCTGGGCGGTCGCCCGATGCGCCGCCGAGCCGACCACGTCGCGGAGCGAGTCCAGGTCCACGAGGGGGTGCGGCAGGGCGCCCGTGCGGATCTTGAGTTCGAGGATGCGGCGAACGGCGGCGTCGATCCGGGCCCGCGGGATCGTGCCGCCCTCGACGGCGGCCACCACGGCGCGGATGGCCGCGGGGACGTCGGCCGGCATGAGCAGGATATCCGCGCCCGCCTGGACCGCGCGCACGGCGCTCACCTCGGTGGGATAGCCGGCGCCGACGCCGCGCATGTCCATCGCGTCTGTGACGGCGAGCCCACGGAAGCCGAGCGGCCCGCGGAGCAGCGTGTCGAAGATCGCCGGCACGAGCGTGGCGGGCGTGGAGTCGCCGGCGATGGCGGGGAGCGCGATGTGCGCGCTCATCACCCCCACCGCGCCCGCCGCGATGGCGGCACGGAAGGGGCGGAGCTCCACCGTGTCGAGCCGCGCGCGGTCGGCGGCGACGATCGGCAACGCGTTGTGTGAGTCGACGTCGGTGTCGCCGTGGCCGGGGAAGTGCTTGAGGGTCGCGCCGACGCCCGCGTCCTGCACGCCGCGGACGAAGGCCGCTCCCATCGCCGCGACCGCGGCGGGGTCCTCGCCGAACGACCGGACGTTGATGACGGGGTTCGCCGGATTGTTGTTCACGTCCACGGTGGGAGCGAAGGCGAGGTGGATGCCGATGGCACGCGCCTCACGTCCGACGATGGCGCCCGCCGCATACGCCGCCGCGGTGTCGCCCGTGGCGCCGATGGCCATGTTGCTCGGCAGCACCGTCGCGTCCCCGCCACGGTAGAGCCCCGGGGTGAAGGTGCCCCCCTCGAGCCGCCCGAGCCCGGGCTCGACGTCCGACGTGACGAGCAACGGGAGCGTGGCGCGCCGCTGGAGGGCGTTCACCTTGGCGGCCACCTCGATCGGCGATCCGAGGGACATCACCACACCGCCGACATGGTCCTGCGCGAGCCGATCGCTCGCCCACGCGAACGCCGAATCCGTCGTGCTGGGATAATCTCCGAGCACCCAGATCATCACCATCTGCCCGACCTTGTCTCGCAGTGGCATCGTCGCGAGCGTGGAGTCGAGCCAGTGGACCGCGGCGCGCGGCAGCGGGGCAGTCAGCGATGGGGTGACGTCAGTCAGGGCGCCGACCGCGGGGGTCGGGCCGCGGAGCGCCGGCGGAGTCGAGGTGCAGGCCAGGACGATCAGCAGACCGGCGAGCAGGGGCCGGCGAACGGGG
>JBANGJ010000146.1:0-5438 GCA_037975505.1 Gemmatimonadota bacterium
CGGGCGCCGACATCACCGCAACCTCCGAGGCAGGGCCCCGCCCAGGCGTGCCGGTGCCCGTTCAGCGGACCGCCCTCGCGCTGGAGGCGAGCGGCACCCTTGACCAAGCTCTCGGCTCGACGGTCACGGTGGCCACCGCCCGCGCGGGGTCGCCCGGCCCTAACGGCGCAACCGTGCGGTGGAAGTACGCAGGGCAGAACCTCCGCAGCTGGGACCCTCCCTCGGCGGTTTCCGAGTGGGAGTTCGTGGATCGCTCCACCACGGCCGGGAAATACGCGCGCCCGCACGCGGTTCGGTTGCCCGACACAGGGCTTCTGCTCGTGGCGGTCACGATGGATTCCACGTCCGTCGCGGTGTGGCGGCAAAGCGGGCTGGCGAAGTGGGCGTCGACGACCATCGAGGACACCGGCGGCGACACTGTGTCGACGCTGTGTGTGCTTCCAAGCGGACGGGCGATCTGCATCTACACGGCGGGGGGGGCGTCGACGACCCAACTTCGCATGGCCTACTCGGACGACTCCGGCGTCACGTGGGCGGTGGGGTCGAGCAGTTGCCTCACGGACCCCATCTCAGACACCTCCGATTCGGTGCTCCGCCTCCGCGCGTTCTGTCTCGGCGGACAGGTGGGGCTCCTCGTGTGGTCGCAGGACGGCAGCGCCGACCTGATCGATCAGTACGTTTCGGCCGATGGCGGCTGCACGTTCTCGCTTGTCGAGGCGTTCTCCGCCGAGGACAAGGCGTGTCCCGATGTCGCGGTGCGCGATGGGATCGCCTACGTCGCGACGGTCGAGAACGACGCTGGCGCGAGCGGCGGGCTCTCCGACCTGGTGCCCTACGTCCGGCGGATCAGCTCGGCATCGCAGGGGCTCTCCGGCGTCGAGGCAGTGTGCGCCGCGAACACGGCCGACGACATGGAGTGGGGCGTCCAGTCCGGCGGGGCCGGCACCGAGTTCGATGAGGCCGAGTGCGCGATCCTCCTCGACGACGACGGGATCGCGTGGTTGTACGGTCTCGACTTCGAGACGGGATCTGGGAAGCGCGAGCTCGTGCCGATGCGCTCCGACGACGGCGGGGACACCTGGAGCAGCCCGTGGATCTCCTCGGCCTCGGCGGTGGGGATGACCATCTTCGACAGCAACGACGCCGCTACCTACCTGCTCGACATCGCGGTAGCGCCCGAGCGCGGCCGGGCGGTCCTTTTCCACCGGATGGTCGCGGACGCCAGCCACGACGACAGCCTGTGTGCGATGTACCTCGGCGGTTGGTCCACGGTCGGGCGTCCCGAGGACGAGAGCTATTTTCTCGGCCGCGGGGTCTCCGGGCTGGACCAGCTTTGGCTCCCCCTCGACAAGCCCGACGACATGGGCGCGACATGGGCGGTGACGGACGCCGGCGCGCCGACCTCGACGCTGGGCGCGACCGGCCTGACCATCTCGTGCGGCGCCGCGGAGTCGCGCGTATACACCACCGCGCCGGCGATCTCCACCAACCCGGCAAACGGGCTGGTGGTCCTCCTCCAGGTCAAGGTCACATCGGGGACCGGCACCGCCGACATTCGGATCAGCGACGGCACCGACGCGTTCGCGGTGCGCGTGAGCGTGACGACGACCAGCATCGTGCTCCGCGACCAGTACGCCGGCGCCAACCTCGAGACGGTGACGACCGCCGAGGGGGCGACGGGGGCGCAGATCCTCCTGCATCTGTGCAACCCTTCGGGCACTTGGAACGCCAACAACGGCAAGTTGCGCGCGTGGTATCGGGGGACCGGGGACTACAGCGGCATCGTGCCCGAGGGCCCGAGGGCGGATCGTGAGTGGACGCACATCGGCCTGTACACGGGGCTCACGTTCAACGCGACGACGACCACGAGCCTTCAGTGGGGCAGCGCAACGGGGTCCAGCTCGAACACGACGTGGCGCATGGTCGGCTGGTCTGGCGGCCAGTACAACACCGGGAACCTCATCGATGCGTCCACCGGCGCGATCCGCGGCCGGACGCTCTCGACCTCGTCGAGCCCGATTCACATCGCGGAGGGGCTTCGGGTTCACGGTTCGGACGGCCCGACGGTGAACGGGGACACCTTCACGATCGACAACGAGTTCGATCACCCGATCGCGGCCATCGACCCAAGCCTCTACCCGTCGCCGCGGAAGACGTGGCGAAGCACCGGGGTGGGCCAGCAGGACATCATCTGGACCGGCGTCGACCTCGGCATCAAGACCGGGGACCTGATCGCGGTGTACCTTGCGGGGGCGAACTTCCGCACCGCGACGCTGTACCGGGACAGCTCGGGCACGAACAAGGTCATGGACATCGACCTGGCGTCCGGGTTGACCAGCCTCGCGTTCACGCGCACGCGCGACTGCTTGTATCCGACCGGTGGAGCCGGGGGCAGCGCCCCGTTCTATTTCCATGAGCGGGCGCTGGTCGGGGCTCATTTCGACCTTACCGGCGGGGACATCCGAAAGGTGCGGACGAACCTCGCCGGCGCATGGCTCGCAACGCCCCCGCCCACGTCGTACGCGAGCGCGCGGGTTTACCTCGAGGAATACGACGCCGGCGACAGCGCGGGGGCCACGGGCGCGCTCTGGATGCCACAGGGGTTGTTCTTGACCACGGCGATCCAGAGCACCAACACGCTCATGCTGCGGATTCCGTCGCAGACCACGGCCGAGGGCTACATGGAGCTCGGAACGTGCCTCATCGGGCGCGTGCGTGTGCTGGCGTCCGAATGGGGGCGGGACTGGTCGATCAGCTGGACGCCGGCCTCGTCGATGACGGAGACCCGCTCGGGGGCTCGGCGCGCCCGCCGCCTCGGCCCGACGCGTGCGGCATGGGAGGTGGGGTGGACAGACGGAATGAGCACGAATCTGCTCTACACGTCCGGCGGCGCCCCCGATCATCTTACGCTCGGGTACACCGGCGCGGACGCGCTCGCGGCCTACAGCGACACTCCGCGCACGCTCGGGGGTCTCATCGAAGCCACCGACGGCCCCGTGCTCCCGGTGGTGCTGTGCTCGGCCGTGGCACAGCAGGGGAGCGCGATCACGGCGGCTGCGCCTGTGACCATCTTGGACCCGACGCTGCTCATGTACGGGCGATTCATGACGGAAACGCTCCGGCTTGACAACCTGCTCGGGGAGCCCGGGAAGGAACCGGGGCCCATCCTCAAGGCGGCATCCTGCCGCTTCGAGCGCGAGGTGTAGCCGTGGCGATCCTGGTAGACCGCCTCACGCCCGCCGACCTCCGCACGGGGCGCCGCGTGCATTGGCTCCTCGACCTCACATTCGCGGGGCAGGTGGTGCGCCTTGCAGACGATGAGCTCGACATCGAAGCTGAGGACGGGACCACCCTGCACTACCACGCGGCGCTAGGCGACATCGAGGTTTCCGAGGCGCTGTCCCTGCTCGGGGACAGCTCGGGGCAGGGCTCGGTCCCTGTCGAGGCCGTGCTTCCCGTCGATGTTCCCGCGCTGGTGGCGCGCGGACACAGCCTCGGTGCGGCTACGGGGGTCCTCTGCCGATGGGTGGAGGGCACCGTCCGCGAGAGCGCGCGGACCGTGATGGTGGGGCGCGTCTCCGATCCCGAGTACGGCGCGGCCGATGAGCCGGTGAACTTCTCGCTTGAGGAGATGATCGCGGACGACGCCGGCCTGATGGGAAGCCCGCTCGCACGGGTCGACGGGTACACATGGGCGCATGCGGACACGCTTCTGCCCGAGCACCTGGGGCTCCAGTATCCGATCGTCATCGGCAAGCCGGGAGCGGTGTCCGCGGCCGTGGACTCGGACAGGTGGATCACGGGGAGCGCGGGGCTGTGGATCGACTTTCGGTCGACGGTGCCGGGTGGGGGCGGGTTCGGCGGAGGTGAGCAGGCCGAGGTGCGGCTGCTGGTCGCGGGCCATCACTGCACCGCCGCAGACGTTCACGTGTCCACCGACGAGTTCCCGAGCGGGGTGCGGATGGTCCTCCGCAACGGGTACGACGGCCGCGGCCAGCCGGTGTGTTTCGTGCCGTGGTTCATCTCGAGCGTTCCCGCCAACGCGCCCGACGACGACGTAGACACCGTTACCTACAACTACTCGACCACGTCGGGGTCACGATACAGCCTCGGCTCAACAGAGGCATCCACCGATGCATCGTTCGGAGATCAGGCGGCCCAGCCGACCGTGTATGTCGGCTGGTACGACGAGACCGACGGCGGAGGCGGGCTGAAACTGGCCGGGGGGCTGGTCCGCGATGCCGGCCCCGCGCTGGCCTACGTGCTCGGCTGGACGACTCTTCCTGTAGATCAGGGCCGCATCCAGGCGACCTACCATGCCCTGTCCCGCTACAAGATCGACGCAGTGATCGAAACGCGGTGCAAACCGTGGGACTGGATCCGCGACAACTTGCTCCCCCTGCTCCCCATCACGATCTGCTCGGGGCCGTCGGGGCTCTTCTGGGTGGTCTGGCCCCTTGACGCGACGGCGGCAGACGCGACGGTTGTTCTCGACGCCGACAGCGAGCCGGAGATTTCGCGGGTGAGCCCAGTCCGCTTCGACACCTCGGACATCGCGAACCGTTTTACGCTCAAGTACGCCTACAGCTACCGCAAGCAACGGCACAACGGCTCGATCACCCTCGGAGCCGCGGGCGACGCTCCGAACGCGGCGGACAGCGACACCACGTTCCGAGCGCACCCGCTTTGCACCACGAGCCGGGCGCGCCTTGGGTACACGATTGACCGCGAGATCTCCACCGTCGTGGTCTACGATGACTCGACCGCATGGGCGATCCTCGAAAACCTCGCCCGGATATACGCGTTGCCTCGGCGCGTGGTCGACTACCAGGTCCCCGAGATCGACTTCGTCCACGTCGAGCGCGGTGCGGTCGTCCGCCTCACCGACTCCGAGGTCGGCTTCGACGAGCAGGCCGCCATCCTGACTGGCATCAAGACCGATGGGAGCGGATACCTCGTGATCACCCTCACGATCTTCGACGACCCCGGGCGGGACCTCAAGCAGTAGCTACGGGCTCGGGCAGACGTCCGTATCGCACGGGTTGTCCGCGGCGCATTGCCAGAGTTCCAGCACGTAGGCGTCCCCCCATCTTTCGGCCTGCGCCGGGACCTGGACCGAGCAGTCCGTGAAATTGCACTCGTTCGCGTCGTCGAAGCCTCGGCACTCGCACATCGATGCCTGCGCAAGCCGGCACCAGTCCTCCGCGGTTTCCGGCTCCTCCGCGCACGCCATCAAGAGAAGAAGTAGGAACATACGGGCCTCTTCCTCAGAGTCTACACCGGCCGGCGGAGGGCGGCTACTCAGGCGCTGGTCAACCGGTAGCACGGTGACGGAGGCTCGATGCGGCTGTCGGCAGTCCTCAAGAGAGAGTGGAGCTGGCTCGGGCGCATCGTGCCACTTGCGACGCCCCCCGCCGGGGGAGGGCCGAGCGGGTACG
>JBANGJ010000158.1:0-19925 GCA_037975505.1 Gemmatimonadota bacterium
CCGTCTCGGGGCGACCGACCTGCTGGTGGCGCATCCGACGGCGCCCTACGGCATGCTCGACTTCCGCCCCGCCACCTTCGACACGCTCGTGGCGCTCGGCCGACGGACCGCCGATGCCGCCCTCGGCCAAGCCACCTGCCTCCGTCCCCTCGGCGATGGCCGCCGGCGAATCGGCGTGCCCGTGCCGATGCCCCCGCTCCGCATCGGACGGCCCACGCGACCCGACCGGTCGCGCCTCGGCCTCGGCGTGGCGTTCGACCACACGCTGTCGGGGCAGCTCTCGCTGACCGCACTCGCGCCGAACCTCGCCGGCAGTGGCGTCGAAGGCAGCGCCGACGCGACCATCGGCACCTGGCGCGGCGACCTCCGGCTCGCCGCGCGCCGCGTACGTCCGACGGTAGGGACTCTGCCACCACTCGGGCTGCGACTCGACCTGACGACCGAGTCGGTCCGGCGCTTCGATGGCCAGGAGGAGCGTCCACCGGCGCACACCGATGCCGCTTCGGTGTTCGTCGGGGTGCTCCCGCTGATGGAGTCGGGATGGACGCCCATGCTCGGCGTGATGGCGCGCACGTGGCGCCAGCCGGGGCAGGCCTTCACGTCGAGCGCCGGGCTCGTCGCCGCCCTCACGCTCCGCCATCCTCGCGAGCCGACGCCGGGGTTCCTCTCCGAGCTGATGGTCCTCGCCTCGTGGCGACGGAGCCGCGTGGAGGCCACGCTGCCGTTCGCCCTCGGCCCAGCGACCCTGATCCCGCGCCTCCGGCTCGGTGCGGGTCACACCCTGGCGCTGGCCGAACAGTTCACGCTTGGAGGCCCCGATGGGTTCGCGGGGATGCCGCTCCTCGCCGGACGTGGCGACCACGAGGCGTTCGCCTCGCTCGCCGTGCGCTGGCCGCTCCGCCCGCGCCTCAGCGCCCGGGTGGAGCCGATGGTCGGACGCATCGGTCTCGGCGGACTGACGGTGGGCCCCGATCCGTTGCACGGCCGCACCCACGTGGGGGGACGCGTGGGGATCGCGGTGGAGACCCCGCTCGGCGAGCTGCGGGTGGAAGAGGGCTTCGGCGAACGGGGGCGCCGAGCCGCGTTCATCCGGTTCGGCGCGTGGCGGTGATGCGCCGCGGCGCGCGTCCTCAGCGCCGCCCGAGCTCGACGATCTCGATGCGCACCAGCTGCGTCACCCAGCGCGAGGGACGACCATCGCCCTCGATGATCACCCGGCGCGGCAGACGCGCAGGTGTGAGCGGTGCCCCGTCCTCGCGATCCACGAGCACGGCCCGGCGGTGCCCGATGGTCGCGTCGAGCTCGGCGAGCGCGAGCACGCTGCGATAGCCGTCGGCCCCGACGAAGACCAGCACCTGCCCGAGCGCCGGACCCTTCAGCGTATCGACCGACGCGATCCCGGCGAGCTGGAGCGCTCCCCGGAGATCCACGCCCTCCCAGGTCCAGGCGTGGCCGTGCGCCTCCGCCCGGCCGCGGAGCCGCGGCAGCGCGGCCAGCTGGGACCCGGTGAGCGTGCGGGTCATCCCACCCGGGAGCACGACGACGAGGGCATCGGCGTGCGGAGCGGCGGGCGCCGGCGCGTGATCGTGGTCCTGCGCCGCCAGGGTGGCGGTCGGCACGAGCAGGAGGGTCAGGGCAAACCGCCGAAGGGCACGACGCATCTCAGAACCAGTCGGGAGGGAAGTCGAGGGCGGCGGGATCGTTCCGCCGCAGGAGCTCCGCATCCGGGCCGTTCTTGGGCAGCTCGAACCCGAAGTAGAAGCGCGCCGCGGCCACCTTGGCCGCATAGAACGCCTCGTCGCGTCCGGCGGCAAGCGCCCGGGCGGCCACCGTGGCCTGGCGGAGCCAGAGCCAGGCGAACACCACACGGGAGGTGAGCTCGAGGTAGACCGTCGCGTTCGCGAGCCCACGCGTGGGGTCCTGCGTCATCGCCGCGACGAGCGACCGCGTGACGGACACCAACTGCGCGAACGCGGACTCGAGCGCCGCGGCCTCGGTTTCGAGGCCCGCCGCGCGGGCCTCGGCCACCGCCGCCGCGACGCGCCGCCCGAAGGCCGCGACCGCGGCGCCCTGCTGCTGCGTCACCTTCCGCCCGAGCAGGTCCAGCGCCTGGATGCCGTTGGTGCCCTCGTGGATCTGATTGAGCCGGTTGTCGCGGTAGAGCTGCTCGATGTCGTACTCGCGCGCGTACCCGTAGCCGCCCATCACCTGCATCGCGTTGGAGATCCCCTCCTGCCCGTAGATGGAGGGCCAGGACTTGGCGATGGGGGTGAGGAACTCGAGGAGGAGCGAGGCCTCCTTCCGGGCGGCCTCGTCGGGCGCCGTCGTCTCGTCGTCGACGAGGCGCGCGCAGGTCAGCACGAGGTCCATCGACCCCTCGGCCGCGCACTTCGCGATGAGCAGCATGCGCCGCACGTCGGCGTGCTCGATGATCGGCACCGGCGGCTTGCTCGGGTCCTTCTCACCAGGGAGGCGTCCCTGTCGACGCTGGCGCGCGTAGTCGATGGCGTAGAGGTGCGCGGCCGAGGCCATCGCCGCCGCGGCGCGACCCACCCCGATGCGCGCCTCGTTCATCATGTGGAACATGTACGCCAAGCCGTGATGCGGCTCGCCGACGAGCTCACCGAGGCACGGGCCGCGCTCCCCGAAGTTGAGCAGCGTGGAGGTCGTGCCCCGCCACCCCATCTTGTGGATGAGACCCGCGAGGGTGACGTGGTTGGACGCCCCTGAGGTCCCATCGGGCTGCACGCGCCGCTTGGGGACGATGAAGAGCGAGATGCCCTTGGTCCCGGCAGGTGCGCCCTGGATCCGGGCCAGCACCATGTGCACGATGTTCTCGGTGAGCTCGTGCTCCCCCGCCGAGATCCAGATCTTCGTCCCTTCGATGCGGTACGTGCCATCGGGCTGCGGGATGGCCACCGTCCGCAGATCGGCGAGGCCCGACCCCGCGTCGGGTTCGGTGAGCGCCATCGTCCCGCCAAAGCGCCCGTCGAGCATCGGCGGCAACCACCGCGCCTTCTGGTCCTCGGAGCCGAACGCGGCGATGAGGTTCGAGGCCCCCGCCGTGAGCATCGGATAGCTCGCCGACCCCACGTTGGCGCCCTCGAGCCACGCGATGGCCGCCGAGGCGACGACGTGCGGGAGCTGGAGTCCGCCGCGCTCCGCGTCGTGCGTCGAGGCGATGATCCCCGCCTCCGCCGTGGCCGCGTACGCCGGTTGAAGATCCGACTGCGTCACGACGACGCCGTCCACCACCTGCGGCTCCTCCTGATCGTTCCGCTTGCGACTCGGCTGGTAGTGCGCCTCGGCGACGGCCTTGGCCGTGTCGAGCACCGCGTCGTAGACCTCGCGTCCCTGCCCCGCGAACCGGGGGCGCGCCGCGAGCGCCTCGACGTCGAGGCACTCATACAGGAGGAACTGCAGGTCGCGGGGCGAGAGGATGGAGCTCATGGGGCCCTCAGGGGCGGTAGGCGATGCAATCGATCTCGACGCGAAGGCCCTCGCCCGGGAGCGCCGCGGCCTGGATGGTCGTGCGGGCGGGGCGGTGGTCGCCGAACACCCGCTCATACACCGCATTCATCTGCGGGAACTCCCGCATATCGAGCAGGAAGACGCAGCAGCGCAGCACGTACTGCAGATCCGAGCCGGCGGCCTGCAGGATGGCCTGAACGTTGCGCAGGCACTGCTCCGTCTGGGCCGCGGCATCAGCGCCGGCGAGCTGACCGGTGGCGGGGTCCGTCGCGCCCTGGCCGGAGACGAAGATCAGGCGCTCGAAGGCCATGCCCGGCGAGTAGGGGCCGACGGGCTTGGGGAGATTGGCGCTGTGGACGGGGTGGTGGTGGGCCATGGGGAGCGGGGGGCTGGGGGGACGACGCACCGACCGTTCAAGCATACCCCAACCGCTTGTCCCGCGCACGGGCCACGGCGAAGATTCGCGCCATGAGCACACCGGACGATCTCGCCGTGCATCGGGTGGGCCCCGACGAGGCGGCCACCTATGCACAGGTGGCGCGCGAGACGTTCGTGGATACGTACGGGGCCTCGAGCGACCCGGCGGAACTCGCCACGCACCTACAGCTCAACTTCGGCGAGGCGCTCCAACGGCAGGAGCTCGAGGCGCCGGACGCCGCGGTGTACGCCGTCACGACGTCCGATGGGACCTGGCTCGGGTTCATCGCCTTGGCCCCGGACCCCGCTCCGGACTGTGTGCAGGCCGCCCGTCCGATCCACCTGCAGCGCATCTACGTCACGAAGGCGGCGCAGGGCCGCGGCGCCGGGCGACGGCTCGTGGAGACCGCGGTCGCGCACGCCCGGTCCACTGGCCACGACGCGCTCTGGCTCAAGGTCTGGGAGGAGAACCACGGCGCGCACCGCTTCTACGAGCGCACCGGATGGACCCACGTCGGGACGGCGCCGTTCAAGTTCGGCGCACACTGGGAAGACGACCGCGTGATGTTCAGGCGGGTGTGAGGCGCGCGCGCCGCAACCCGCGCACGATCACGCCCGCCCCGAAGACCAGCCCGATCGCCACGCAGGCCGTCGCCGCCCCGGCGAGCAGCGAGCGATCCGCGTAGCGGGCCCCAATGCCGTGGAGCGCCCACGCCACGACGAAGGGGAAGGTCCAGTTCCCTCGCCGGATCGCCATCAGGGCACCGAGTGCGGTGGCGATCACCATCATCAGGACCGCCCAGACCTCCTCGGGGATCCCGACGCCGCCGAAGCCCACCACGTGCGCCACCTGGAAGGTGTTCGCGATGACCGCCACGCTGATCCAGGCCAGGTAGAGGTCGTGCGGCCACACGAGGAAGACGCGGTCCACACGATCCGGCGTTTCCCCGGCGCGCAGCCGCTCCCCAACCGCGATGAGGGCCGCGAGGAAGGCGAGCATCACCACAAGCGCCGCGCCGTAGCGCGAGAACGAGAAGAGGGAGATCCACGCGACGTTGAGCGCGCCGCACACGGTCCACCACAGGCCCACCCGCTCGACCGCCGCCCGTCCACGCGCCCCCGGCCAGAGCTGATAGCCGAGCGAGAGGAAGAGGCCCAGGTAGATCAGGGACCAGATACCGAACACGTAGTCCGCCGGCAGGAAGAGCGAGGCGTACCGGTTCGCGATGACCCCGATGTTGTCCCCGCTCATCCCCCCGGTGGCCGCGACGAAGTTGCCGTAGAGGACGCCGACGAAGACCGCGAGGTTGAGGGGGCGCAGGAGGCGCGCCGTAGGCTGTGGCATGGTGGTCCGCGGAAGAGGTGACGGAGATCAGTCGAACGCCCGCGCACCGACGCGCGTTCCGCCCCTCACGTGCCGACCCCGCCGCTCAGGGGAGGAGCGGCACGACGGCGGGGTAGGCATGGATCGCGGTGCCCTGCCACTCAGGGTCCCCCCGAAGGTGCTGACGCAGGGCCGACAGCATCCCCTCGAGCCGGCGACGCCCCAGCGTACAGAAACTCTGGGCCGCCCCCACCGCACAACTGGTCTCCACCCCGATGGTCAGCGGCGTGCCCCACGCGCGGGCGAGCACCCGCTCGCGATCCACCTCCCGCCAGAGCCTCCGGGCATCCGTGAAGTACGCCATCAGGGTGACGCCGTCCACGCGCGGGAAGAGCCACGCGGCGAGTGACGTCCCGGCCTGTCCGCCCACGATGACCCGGTCGTACCACGACGGGATGTCCACACGCAGGGGGAGCGTGCGCGTCCCGCGCTCCGCGCGCAGCCCCTCGATGAGCCGCTGATACCCGGCCACATAGGTCGACTCCTGCTCCGACCAGTCGGGCGCGGTGTGCGGTTCCACATCCAGATGCACCGCCGTCAGCGTGTCCGTCCCCAGTCGGTCGTGGAGCCCGAGCAGCGCGCGATAGCGCGGCCAGAGCGAGTCCGGACGGATCGCCCAGCTCGGATCGCCGAGCAACGCCTCGGCCACGAATCCGGCGACGCGCGACTGCCGGAAGAACGTTGCCACCGCCTCGGCATCCTGCAGCAGCAAGGGCTCCACGTGCTGATAGATGCGGTGCACGCCGTGCCGACGCGCCCAGTCGAACAGGGAGTCCCGCGCGCCGGCCTCGCGCATCACGCGGTCCGACCAGACCCAGACCGCCCGCGGCTCGGGACGCCGGTCCACCACCCGCTGCCGCAGGACGACGCCGCCCCACACCGCGAGCGTGACGCCGATGACGACGCCCCAGGACCGGCCGCCCACCCAGCTCACAGGAAGGGTTGGTACCGCGGCTTCCAGAGCCGATCGTAGGTCAACCCGACGCGCAGCTGGGAGCTCGCCCCGAGCGCGGAGGTCGCCGGCACCTTCCCCTGGAAGAAGAAGAGGTCCGCGGAGATCGAGAGCGAGAGCTCATCCACCAACGGGACGAGGAGCTCGTGCACCATGTTGTAGCGCAGGGCCAAGTCCGCCGGCGTATCCTGGCCGGTCGGCAAGAAGTAGGTCAGGTCATTCCGCAGGCGGTAGGTCATCGCCCCGCCCTGCCCCACGCGTCGCTCGAGGTCGGCGCGCGCCTGGACACCGACCTGAGGATTGGGGCGACCGAAGTCATTCTCGAGCACCAACCCGGCGTCGGCACGCTGCCACGCCCCATTCGGCTGCCACTGCACGCCACCCACCGCACGCAACGAGAGCTGCCGAGGGTTCGCAATCCCCGTCGCCTGGTTGATCGTCGGAGAGAACTCGGTGTCGAAGAGCCCGCGCACGAACGGCTGCACCCGCCGACTCCCGCTGGGCGCCGCCCCCGACGGTCGGACCGTGAGATCGAGCTTGATGTCGTCCGCGGTCTCGAGCACGCCGACGGTGCCGCCGGTGACGTGCTGCTGCGCGAAGGCGAACCCGAGGCCGAGGTCGGTCGCCGTGAAGCGCCGTGCCTTGCTGAGCACGAACCGCCCGCTCACCCCTGCCACCCAGGCATCGCTCGCGCGCACGCGGCTCTCCGGGACGCTCGTGTACCCGTCATTCCCCGTCACGTGATTGAGCGACGCCCAGATGGTGGGGCGCTCGAAGGCGAAGGTGACGAGATCCACGTGGGCCGGATCGGGCGCGAGCTGCGCCGCGATGGAGTCGATCTGCGCCTCTCCGGTGGCCACTCGGCGCACCCGGCGCAGCTCCGCCGCGATGAACGCGTTCACCGCCAGCGGCGGCCCCTGCTCCTCCGCGAGGATGGCACCGGTGACGGGATCGTTGCGGAACCGCCGCCGCTGGCGATGCGCGCGACCGAAGAACCGGGCCCGGGCCCCATCGACCACCACGTCACTCGTCGCCACTCGGTACGACACGTCGTCGCGGATGGGATGCCCGAGCACCGTCCCCGCCGCGAGGTCGATGCCGCTCGTCGCAAGATCGTTGCGTATGTCCGCCCGCAGCAGCGCCTTGAGATCGGCGCCGGGCAGGTCGAGGACGACGAGCTGGTCCTCGGTCCAGAGCCACTCATCGAGCTCGTGCTCGTGCAACTTGCCGACCAACGGCGGGAACTGGTCGAGCCGACGCAGGATCGCCACCTCGGTGTTCGCCTGCACCCGCACCCGCCGAGCCATGAAGCTCTCCCACAGCGCCTTCGAGACGCGTCCACGCCGCGTGGTGGCATCGACCTCGGCGAGGTCGGGATGCCGCGCGACGATGTCCGGGAAGGCCGGGAAGAGCAGCTCCCCGCGTTCCTCCGCACCGATCCCTGCCATCGCGACGAGCCGACGCACCAGCGCCGTGTCGGACGGCACGCGGTCCGTGATGACGGCAAGCCGGTGCTCGACGGCGGCGAGAAAGCTCCCCGCGGTGTCGGGGCGCGTCCGGAACTCGAGGTCGAGCCGCCCCACCCCGAGCCCGTTGGCCACACTGCGCGCCACGAGTGCCGGCGTGCCCGGTCGGACGAAGGGGCGGTCGGGGAGCTCCACCCGCACGCGCACCGCCTCCGGGGCCGCGCGCACCGGCAGGTCCGCGACGATCGCATCGATGCCCTGCACCTCCTGCGCGACCACCGCGTTGTCCCCCGGATCGAGATTCGAGAGGACCACCACCGCCTGCGCCCCCGCCGCGCGGAGCCGCGCCACCTCACGCCGTGCCGCGACCACCGGCGGCTCGACGGTGAACCCCGCGAGCACGCCGCGCGGGAGTCGGTCGCGCACCGACGGGTTCACGAGCCCCACGAGACCGATGCGCCGCCCTCCACCGTCCACGACCAGCCTCGGCGTGAAGAGCGCCGTGTCCCGTGCCGTCAGGTTCGAGGCGAGCAGCGTGAGCCGCGGGAACTCGCGATGCAGAGCCGTGAGCGCCTCCACCCCTAGCGCAAGCTCCAGCTCGAACGGCACGAGCACCCCGTACCCCAGGGCGTCGAGCGCGCTGAAGTCGACGCGAGCGCGTGCCGGACGCGGGACCCCGACGTCACCGTCCTGATGCCCGAGGTCCGCCGTGATGGTGAGCGCGGCGGGGCGCGCCGCATCGTCGCGCAGGCCCCGGAGCAGGGTCGCGCGCGGCCCGATCCCCCCGAGGTTGACCGGGAGCTCGAAGAGGCGCGCCTCCCCCACATCCACCCGATTCATCTCGCCGAGACTCCACGCCGTCGGATCCGTCGGCCACACGGCCCCCGGCTGCTCGACGATGATGATGCGGTCGTCAGCGGCCGAGCGCAGCCGCGATACGCGCAGCGTGACCGGTGTGAGATCGGGGAACTCGGCCCGGCGCCGCGGATTGCGCGAGAGCATCGCGAGCAGGTCGGGCTCCTCGTTCCACGGATCCTGCAGGAGCACGACGTTCGCCGAGGCGAGGGCCTGCACGCGCCCCGCCAACTCGGCCTCCCCCCGCCGCGCGATGACCTCGGCGAGCTCCCCACCCGACGGCTCCGAGGACGGGAGGAAGACCACGATCCCAGGGGCCCGCCAGGCGGGATGGCTCACCAGCTTGAACGGGAGCCCCTCCGCGCGCGCCTGCTCGGTGAGCAGTTCGTGCTCATCCTGTGCGCGGCGGACGCCGAGCGCGCCGAGCGAGCGACCGGTATAGACGATGGCCACACGCTCGGGCGGTGGGGCCGACTGCGCGGCGATCGCGACGAGCGGAGCGACCCCGGCCGCGAGGACGAGCAGAACCCCGCGCAGAGGCGACGGCATCGCAGGCGTCGTGAGCATCGCGAAAGATAGGCCGAGGGGAGCCGCAGGCGGCAAGGCGGGACGCCGCCCCGCAACTCAGTGCGTCGGCGCGGCGCCCGCCCCGCCGCCGAGTGTGGCCTGGAGCGCCTCGCTCGCGCCCGCGATCATCGCTGCGGCCTCGCGCCGCACCTGGACCAACCGCACCCGGGTGACCGCACGCACCGTCGCCGTGCGGCGAACGCGCTGGAAGACCGCCACCTCACCGAACTGCTGCCCGGGGCCGAGCGTCGCCACGCGCACCGGTGTGCCGTCCGCCCCGCGCTTGAGCACCTCGACGGTCCCCTCCTGGATGAGGAAGAGACTCGTCCCGACGTCCCCCTCGCGCACGATGTCCTGCCCCGCGTCGAAGAGCGCCCGCGTGACGTTCATCGGGGCGTCCCCGCGCAGATTGAGGAAGTCCCTCCCCCGCACCGCCGTCATCAGCCAGCTGAAGAGCACGCGCACCTTCTTCTCCCAGAGCGGGAGGTAGAGCAGCATGAAGGCGCGCCAGACGAGCCAGGCCGGCGTCCCGGTGAGCTGCACCGGGATGCCGTTGAGCTTGGCCACGGCACGATATCCCCCGATGGCGCAGGCGTCCCCGAGCCCCGTGAAGCGGTATGGCTCGAGCTCGGCGCGATCGAGGGTATGCCCGATGTTCCGACCGATCAGGCGCCCCACCGTGATGGCCCAGATCGCGAGCCCGGGGGCGGTCCCGCCGTCGGGCAATGGCACCGCCGCGCAATCCCCGCCGGCCCAGACGTCGGCGCGTCCGACGACCCGCGCATACCGGTCCGTCACGATCCGCTGCTGCGGGTTCCGCTCCACCGCGAGCCCCGCGAGCACCGGCACGGTCGACATTCCCGCGCAGGCCACCACCGTCCGCGTGGGAATGCGCGTGCCGTCGGAGAGGATGGCCTCCTCCGAGGAGGCCGAGGCGAGCTTGGTGTTGAGCCGGACCTCCACCAGCGGATCGGCCGCGAACTCGCGCTCGACGTACGCCGAGGTCCACGGCTCGCGCGTCCCCAGCTCGGGGAGCAGCGTCGGGGTAGCGGCGACGAGCACCACGCGGAGCTCGCGCACGTCGATGTTCGGAAAGTGCGCCCGCGCCACCAGCGGGAGGAACTCGCTGAGCTCCCCCGCCACCTCGCAGCCGGCGAAGCTCCCGCCGACGACCACGAAGGTGAGGAGCCGCTTCCGCTCCACCGGGTCCGGTTCCATGTCGGCGAGCTCGAGCATCTCGACGAACTGGTTGCGCGCGGCGAAGCAGGCCGCGTACGACTTGAGCTTGAACGCGTGCTCGGCCAACCCCGGGAAGCGGCCCAGATGCTCCGTGGAGCCCATCGCCAGCACCAGATGATCGTAGGAGAGCGTGAGCGGCCGATCATCCAGTTGCCGAGCGACGGTGACCGTCTTCCCCTCGAGGTCGATCGTCTCGACCTCCGCGTTCACGAAGTCCCCGGGGGCGAAGAGCCGACGCGCGGGGCTCAGCATATCCGTCGGCTGGAGCGTCCCGGTGAGCATCTCCGGGACGAGCCCGTGGAAGCACTGGAAGTTCTCGTTGCTCACCACCGTCAGGCGCACCTGCCCGGCGCGGATCCGCGCCCGCAGGGCCTTGGCGAGGTAGATGGCGACGTACCCGCCACCGAGGCAGAGCACGTGCGGCACAGGGCGGGTGGTCGGGCGCATGGTCAGGTGGTGTAGTGCCACATCGCCAGATGATTGGCGACGTGCATGCTGTGGGCCCGCTCGTACTGGGCCTTGGTGAGTCGGCCGTACGCGAAGTGCGGCTGCAACGGCCCGGTCCAGCGGTCGAACGCCTCGATGCGTGCGCGCACCGCGGCCAGCGCCTCCTCCCAGGTCCGGGCCGGCGGGGGCACAGGGTCCCCGGGGATCTCCTGCTCCAGGTCGTGCCGCATGCGACCCATCGCGTCGAAGACCCGGAAGACGATGGGCCCGACCGTGGCGCGGAACGCTGCCGGCTTCAGCACGGGGAACCCGTGCAGCGAGTGCGTGATGCTCCGGGCGCAGTGATCGAGCGTGTGGGGCACGTCCCACCCGGGCGTGACGAAGGCGTCGCGCGCGGCGTCGAGCCGCTCCAGCTCGCGCAGCACCGCTGCGAAGGAGCGGAGGCGCAGCGGCCGGGGCGCGTGATGCGGCTGGTGCAGCTCGCCCATCAGGCCTCCCGCGCGGCGGCGGCCCGCGCCGCCACGCGCCCCTCGCCCACGACGCCCCACGGTGCGAACGCGTTCGGCACCCCACGCAGCGTCGCCCGGAGGTCCGGGAAGTGTCGGATGAGCACATCCACCATCGTGTTGTTCTGCACCCAGTTGAGCCCCGGCTGCGTGTAGACCTCGCGCGAGAAGTCCTCGGAGAGGAAGCGGTCGGCGTTGAGCCGGCGCGAGGCCATCAGCACGAAGACGCGGAACGCCGTGTCGCTGAAGCCGAAGCCCTGCGGCAGGGGCTCACAGAGGTTCCCGACCAGCAGGTCCACCTGCTCCACGTCCCCGTACACCTCGGCGAGCTCCGCCGCGAGCGTCGCATCCCCGCCGGTGAGCTCGAGGAAGGTCTTGGCGGGCCGCATATGGAAGGCGCGACGGAAGGCGTTGTAGCGCGGGATGCCGCGCTCGCGATCCTTCAGGATGTCGACCGTCGCCATGTCGAGATGCTTGCCGTCGGGCAGGACGATGGTCCGGAGGAAGTCCGGATAGTTGTGGATGGTGATGGCCCCGGGATTGGCGATGCCGAAGGAGTAGAAGAGGTCCTGAAAGGTCAGGCCGTGCTCCATCGGCCGCCGCGCCCGCTCGAAGACGATGTCGTTCATCGGTAGCGTGACGGCGAGCTTTCCGGTGTCGAGCGAATGGAATCGCACCGCATCCGGCAACAGCGAATGCAGTCGGTAGACCGCGACGAACTCCTCGGTCAGGGAGTAGGGGACGCCGTGCATCTCGGTCGCCGACCCCGGGATCCCCGCCACCGCCTCGTTCTCGGACACGCGTCCCCAGTACCGCCGCAGCGTCTCGCCAGCGACGCCCCACCAGTTGGTCTTCATTCCGAGCTGCACCGCGGGGTGCGCGAGGATGCCCGGGGTCCATTCAAGCGTGTGGATCTTGGCCGTGAGTGCGCAGTTCACGAGTCGCGCCGTGTCGAACAGCTGGTCGCTGGACCAGTCGGGGAAGTGCGCCTTCAGCTCGTCGCAGATGGCGTTGTGCTCCAGCGCGAAGAGCGTATGCAACAGTTCGAGCCCGGTCCACCAGTTGTCGGCGAAGCCGGTGATCGGGATCCCGCGATGGTCACGGGGCAGAAAGTGGTCCGCGTGCCCGTCCTCGACGAAGAGCTTCCCGTCCTTCGCCTTGCCCCGGAGCGCCGCCGTCTCCGCCTCGGTGGAGCCGTAGATCTGCGACCCGTCCCACCACGGGGTGCTCTTGTTCTGGTACGCGGGATGCGTGCGGTCGATGTCAGCGAGCGGCGCATCCGGCCGGGTGCGGTGCACCCGCATCCGCCCATCGGACCAGTCGTCCCCCTCGCGGAGCGGCACCTCCACGTGGTGGTCGTCATCGTCGTAGTGGCCGAACCAGTCGTGCACCATGAACTGGATCCACGCGGCGGCGAGCAGGTTGAGCGACCCCGCGGCCTTGAACTCGCGCCGGCGCAGCAGGCGCTCGCTGATCAGGCGCGGATTGGGCGTGAGGAGCTCCTCCGCCGTCGGGGCCTTGGTCAGATGCCGCGGCACGTTGCGCCCGAAGCGCATCCCGGCGCACCCCATCAGCGGGCGGTCCAGGTCGTTGAACTTGCCGTCCGAGTGCCGGACGGCGAGGTACTTGGAGTGGTCCATCGGACAGCGCGCCGGGTCCCCGTACGCGTCGGGCGACGGATACGTGTCGATGAGGTTGTGCGCGCGCAGCTGGTCCCGCAGGGCCACGAGGTTCAGCAGCCCGAGCCACTTCGGGAGCCGATGCCAGGGCACCACGCGATTGAGCAGCGCGAAGCTGCCGACGAGGAACCGCTTGCCGAGGGAGAGTCGCATCGTCATGGACGAGGAGGGGTGGAAGGAGCGTGCTGCGCGGCCCACCAGGGACCGAGAATCTCGAGCGCGTGAGCGTGGCCGATGGCCTCCGCCTCCTCGAGTCGCGCGAACTCGAAGAGCCCAATCGCACCCACCGGCGGCTTCAGCCGGACATCCGCCTCTCGCTGCGCCAGCTCGGCCTGGCGGGTCCCGCCGAGCAGCACGGACTCGAGCAGCGTGTCGACGAGCGTCGGGTAGTACGGCGCCGGGCGCCCGGGCCGCAGCCGATCGCGGAGCACCTGCCACCCGGTCGGTGTCGTCGGATAGCCGGACGGCCGCGGCACGCGATCGGAGACGTCCGCGGCGATGACCAGGCCCGCCCGGATGCCGTCGGCCGGAAGATTGTTCACCACCGCCCCGTCGACGTGCAACGACCCATCGACGAGCGTGAACGCCGGCCCGATGCCCGGGATCGCCATGCTCGCCATACAGCCGTGCCGCACCAGTCCGCTCCGATGGAAGTACGCCGACGACGTGGTGAGGTTGGCGCTGCAGGCAAAGGCATCGATCCAGCAATCCTCGTAGTCGAGGTCGCCGAAGTTCTGCCGGAGCATCGTCTCCAGCGCCCGCGCCCGCACGAGCCCGATCGTCGGCACGGTGTACGCCCGGTGCGGCGCGATGCGGAGCCAGCCGTCGCGCTGCCGTTCGGCCATCTCCTCGAGCGTCATCCCGGCCGCCCACTGCGCCGCCACGAGGGAGCCGATGCTCGTCCCGCCGACCTCGTCCACCGGGATGCCGAGCTCGCCGAGCGCCCGGAGCAGGCCGAGATGGGAGAGCCCGCGGGCACCGCCACCGCCGAACGCGACGCCGATGGTCGTCCCCGTCAGGTGCCGCGCGAGGCGCCCCATATCCCCCGGATGGCCCGACCGCAGGTGATGCCGGCGGCCATAGGGGCGGGCCTGCATCCAGCGGAGCGTGCCACGCGGCCGTCGGCGATCGGCCGGATGCCACACCACCAGCTCGCGCTGCGAGTGACCGAGCGCAGGCTCATCCGCGACGGGGGCGTCGAGCGCCGCGGCGGGAAGAACATCGAGGATGACGTCCGCCTGCCGAATCGCCGCCGGCGCCCACCCCGGCATCCCGTCGTCGGCGACGCAGACCACGTGCGCGTTCGCCGCCTCGAGGGACTGGAGCCACCGCGCGAGGGCGAGGCCCCGCTCCCCCTCGGGCCGCGCGCCGAGCCCCTCGGCCCCGAGGGCCTCACGGGCCGTCGCGGCCGTCACGAGCGCCGTCGGACCGTGCGAGTGCAGCGCCGCCGCAAGCGCCGTGCCGACCTCCAGCAGCGGCGCCCCCGCCGCAGCGGGGCGGAGCACGATCACCGACGCCGACCGGCGCGCGGCCTCGGCGGCGGGCGCGCGGCCCAGCATTGTCGCGAGGGTCCGGCTCAGCCCGAGCGCCATCCCCGGATGCTCCGCCAGAAGCCGCTCGAACTGCTCCCGCGGGATGCGCCCCACCTCGGAGTCCCGGACCGCCGTCACCGTCGCGGTGCGCGGCGCGCCGGTCAGAATCGCGAACTCCCCCACGACCTCCCCCCGCCCCGCCTCGCGGAGGAGCTGCCGCCCCTCCGCCGTCTCCCGCTCGATGCGCAACCGCCCGCTCAGGATCACATACGCGGCATCC
Source organism: Gemmatimonadota bacterium (assembly GCA_037975505.1). Lineage (GTDB taxonomy): Bacteria > Gemmatimonadota > Gemmatimonadetes > Gemmatimonadales > Gemmatimonadaceae > Pseudogemmatithrix. The sequence continues at coordinate 14,796 of JBANGJ010000158.1, forward strand.
CCCGCATCGCCCTGCCCGAACAGCCGATCGCCCCCCGCCAGCAGGCGGGGCTCCATCGACTGCACGATGACGTCGAGGACCTCCGCCGGGAGCCCCTGGAACACGGGGCTGCGGTGGAGGGATTCGGCCGGGGAGCGCATGGGAGAGGGGCGGGAGACCGGGGGAATTGACGCCCCCCGGCGCCGCCCGGCAAGCGGTTCCGACGAACCGGCGTCAGGACCGCGCAATATCCCCGTCGAGGAGGCCGCTCCGCCGGGCGAAGGCCACGAACTCGTGCCGCTTGACCAACCCGAGCTTGAGACTCAGGCGGTGTTTGTACGTCTCGACCGTCTTGGCGGAGATCCCGAGCTGCGCGGCGATGTCCGCGATCGGATGCCCCTCGGCGGTCGCCCGGAGCACCTCCGCCTCGCGCGCCGTGAGGAGCTGCAACCGCTCGCGCGGGTCCTCGTCCACGAAGGTCTTCCGGAGCAGCGGCGCCAGAAGGGCGGAGGCCCCGACGGGGATCCAGAGCTTCCCACCGCGCACCACGCGGATGGCATCGATGAGTTGCGTCCGCGCTTCGGCGCGGCTGAGGTACCCCACACAGCCCGCGGCCAGGGCGAGGATCAGCCCGTCCTCGATCGGCTGGTCCTGCACGAGGATCGTCCGCCCCTCGATGAGCCGCATCACCTGCTGCACGCGAGGCGATGCCGCGCGCAGCGACCGAATGAAGCGGGGCGTCGGCACGAGCGTCGTCACGATCACGTCGGGACGCTCCCGGATGACGGCATCGACTGCGCCCTCCACGGTCGCCTCCGTCGCGACCACCTGCGTGACCGGCGACGCGGCAAGCCAGGTCAGCAGCTCGGCGCGGCTGCGATCATCGGGATCCGCGACGACGACGCGGATGAGGGGTCGATTCAGGAGGGCCTCGTCGGTGCGCGACCGTCTCAGGGGACGGCTGCCGTCTCACGTCCATCGGGACGACCGAACATCGCTTCGATGCCAGGCATTACCTAACTCTGTACGGGATTTTCCTGACGGAATTTTTTTCCGTTTTCCGATGGACGGAAGACCGCCGTACAGGGGTCACAGACGGGTCGTTAGCGCGTCACTCCCGTGTGCCGACTCCTCGAACGCCCCGCGATGCCGACCGACCCATTCGGGTATTGCTCGCGACGGACGATGCGGAATCGGCGGAGCCGCTGCGCTCGTGCCTGGCCCCCCATCCCGAACTCACGATCGTGGGGTGCGCGACGCAGGTGGAGTCGATGCTCGCGCTCGCCGTGCGCCTGCGCCCGGACGTCGTGGTGATCGCCCTGCTCTACACAGTCCGCACCTCGGCGTTGCTCCGGGCGATCCCCGCGCACGCGCCGGCCTTCGAGCAGATCGCCGGCCGCGTGATCCTGGTCGCCGGCATTGCGCCTGAGCCGGGGCGCCGCATCGCCGCCGCCTGCGGCGCCAGCGGCTACGTGCCCCAGGCCGCCATCGCGGATGAGCTCCCTGATGCCGTGGCCCACGTGGCGCGCGGCGGCAGCTGGCCCCTCGACGACCCCGGGCCGGCGCATCGACGGCGGTGACCAGGCGCTCCCCAGACGCACGAAGGCCCGTCGCCCAGGGGGGCGACGGGCCTTCGACGTACCGGACATGGGCCTGAGAGGAGTTGCACCTCCGACCTCACGCTTCTCAGGCGAGAAGATCCGCCAGCAGCACGGGTCTATCGCGATGGGAGGCGCGCGATCGCGGTCAGCGAGAGGGAGGCGACGGCGTCTCGACAAGCCGTCGCATCTGCCGTCGCGCGTCGCGCCACACGGGTGCGTCGGGATACGACAGCGCAAGAAACAAATCCGCGTGACGTCGTGCAGCGTCCATCTGTCCTGCAGCCTGCGCCGTCTTCGCGCGCTCGATGAGCGTCGCCGCCTGAGCCATCACCAGCGGGGCGGCGGGACGGGCCGTGACGACAACGGCGTCGGTCCACATCGCGTAGCGCTCCGCGCCCGCGAGGTCCCCTCCGTCGCGGGCGGCCTTGGCGAGCAGGGGGCGGACGATTGGGAGGGCCGGAGAGAAGGCGATGCCTCGCGCCATCGCGCTATCCTCCAGCGCGGCAGCCAACGCGGTCTGCCCCTCGCGTCGAGCGCTCCAGAGCGCCCGCAGGGAGCGGCCGAGATACGACGCGATCGCCGTGCTATCCGACACCAAGGGAGCCGTCACGCGGTCGAGCCGAGCGCGATCGCCTTTGAGCAGGGCGAGCACGCCATCGGCCCAGCGGCACTCGAGCTGCCCGGGAGCATCGACCAATCGGCAAACCGGTGTCAGGCGCCCCAACACCCCCTCGGCATCCGCGACGGGGAGAGCCCCAAACCAGGCGCCATACACGGCCGACCGTAACGCTCCCAGTCGAAGGTCACTCGACAGTGCGCCATCCCCCTCCAAGGGGGCGAGGGTTGTCATCGCGAGCGCATACTCGCCACGTCCGGCCTCTCGCGCCCCGCGAGCATAGCGATGCATTGCCTCGTTCCCCTGCGCCAACGCGCGACCCACCGGACCCACGACCATCGAGTCGAAGGCAGCCGCCGGCATCAGTGGGAAGGGGACCATCAGGAACCAGGCTTCTGCACCGGGGAAGAGGCGCAGCAGATCCGTCGCCGTGGCGTAGAGACGATTGAGGTCTGCGGCGGACGGCGCACGCCCGGTCGAGTCGGCGAGCTCGAGAAGGTCGACGGTCGCTCGTCCCCACCACCCAAAGACGCCGGGCGCCCGGGAGGCGAAGTCGCGTGCCGCCACGCGGATGGCCGCCGTATCTCCAACCGTATTCGCCAACATCAGGCGATGCTGCGCGTTGTCGGCGTGGTTCGGCGACAACGTCTCTAAGCGGTCGAGGTAGGGAGCCGCCCCGGTGATGGCACGCCCAAACCGCGGGAGCAAGTGCAGGTATGGGTCGCCCGCCCGATACTGCGCAAGGTAGGACTCAGGATACCGTGCCGCGAGTGCCTCAGCAGAATCTGCGCGGGCGATGGCGGAGAGGTGTCCGGCGCGCCCGAGGACGCGGAGAGCACGGTCCCGCTCTGGGAGTCGACTCTCCACCGCATCGAGATGTCGCTCAACCGCAGTGTCCGTCGGCTGCAACGCGATGGCCCGCGTATTCGAGATGCGGAACCACGCTTGTGCAAAGAGCGAGTCGGCCGCGGTGGCCCGCGCATACGCGGCCAGGGCGTTGGGCACGTCGAAACGCTCCAAGAGCGCTTCACCTTCCAGAAAGGCCCGCAGTGCCTCACCCGATGCCGTAGCCACCTCACGGAGGTAGGGAGACGGCGCCTTGCCATCACGCCAGATCTGCTGCAGCACGGACAAACTGATGGAGTCCGTCAGCGCACTCACGCTCACGGACGAGAGGCGCAGGGTGGTACGCGCAAGCGGGTCGCCGCCAGCTACCGGGACGAGCACCAAGTCGACGCGGACCATCTGCCCTTCCGGAATCAACGTGCCGTGCAAGACGGAGGACGCACCGAGGTCCGACGCCAGCGCGCGGGCCGCCTCAAGCGGTATCGGCTGCGGCAGCTCCCGCGCCCGCTGCAGCACGGACATCGCATCCACCAGTCGCAGCGTCCCGACCCCGTCGAGGTTGGTGCTCACCGTCACCACAAGATCACGGCCCAACCGCGCCAACGCCGAGTCTCCGGTGCTCCCCAGCGGCATCACCGCGATGACCTCTGCCCCCGCCGCGAATTGACTCGGAGTGCCGCGACCCGTCGCTCGCCGCGCGGCCCACCAGCCCCCGATGCCAAGCCCCACCAGCGCAACGAGACCGACGGCGTACCGGACCCACCGCCGCCCTCGAGTCAGCGGCAGCGGTGCCCCCTGCATCGCCCCGCTGACCGGCGCGACGGCGGCCGGTCGAGGCGCTGGCGTCGCCTCCATCAGTACGGTGACCGCTCCGGTCGCCGCGACTGGCGGGGCCGCGATGCCGAACCCGCCACTCGGCGTCGCGATGGATTCCAGCGTGACGAGGGCCTCAAGGGCCGTCTGCGGTCGCTCGGCCGGCTGCTTCGCCAGGAGACGACTGATGAGTTGTGCGACCGCGGGAGGAACATCAGCTCGACGCTCCTCAACGCGCGGCACGGGAGCCGACAGATGCGCGGCAATGACTGCCTGGACTGCTCCCGAGTACGGCGGCGCTCCCACCAGCATTTCGTAGAAGACCGCCCCAAGGGCGTAGAGATCGGCGCGGTGATTCGTCGTCGGCTCGGCCATCGCCTGCTCGGGCGCCATATAGGTCGGCGTCCCCAGCGCCATACCGACGGTGGTCAGCCCACCGCCGCCGACCCCGGCCTCGGCAAGCGCTTTCGCGACACCGAAGTCCGCGACCACCGCGTGGCGTCCCTGAAGCAGGATGTTCTCCGGCTTAATGTCACGGTGGATGATTCCCTGCCCGTGTGCGACCGACAGGGCATCGAGCACTTCGCGAGCGAGCAACACGGCATCGGCGAGGGGGAGCGCCCCCTCGCGGACAATCCGCGCCCGTAGGGATTCTCCGCTGATGAAGGGCATCGCGTACCACAGGAGCGAGTCATCCCCACCAGCCGTAAGAATCGGGACGATGTGCGGGTGCTGGAGCCCCGCGACCACCCGAATCTCACGTCGGAATCGCTCGACACTCGCCCCACCAGCGCCGTCGAGGTCAAGCACCTTGATCACGACCGTTCGGTTCAGCGCCGGATCGGTGGCAAGGAACACGCGGGACATCCCGCCACCGCCAAGCTCGCGCTCGATGCGGAAGGCGTCAGCGAGGGCGCGTTGGAGGCGCGGCTGAAGATCGTCCATGGCAGTCCCTGTCATATACACCCACTTGGCACCGCTCGCAATCTACGGGGGCTTCGCGGCGCGGCGTCGGGAGTAAGGCAGGAAATAGCCCTTTCGGAGGATGTCCCCGCCGATTGCCAGGCCTCGAACGACAACGCCCCGTCCGCGGTGACCGCGGGCGGGGCGTTTTTCTTGCGAAGTGGGCCTGGGAGGAGTTGAACCTCCGACCTCACGCTTATCAGGCGTGCGCTCTAACCACCTGAGCTACAGGCCCGGTCAGAACCCATAAATCAAGCGGGTCCCAAGTGCCGGGTCAACCGCGGACGGACTCAGTCGTCGTAGCGACCGGGG
>JBANGJ010000170.1:0-8065 GCA_037975505.1 Gemmatimonadota bacterium
CCACCGTCACGCCGTCCGCGGTCGCGCGCCCCACGGCGGCGCCGACGACGGCAGCCGCCACGATCGCCGCGGGGGCGCCCCACGTCACCCATGCGGGGAGCGGGGCATCGGCACGGGCCTCGGCGAGGTCGGTCTCGGCATCCGCCCAGGCGATGCGCAGGACGTCGCGCTCGTGGGCGACGACGGCGAGCTCGGCGACGGCGAGGTCGGCGCGGAGGCGCTGGGCGGCATGCGCCTCGGTGAGGGCGGCGACCTGGCGCTCGAGGACCGGGCGCAGCTCGAGCGCCTCGTGGAGCTGCTCGAAGGCGCTGGCCTCCACCCACATCCCCGGCACGCCGTCGAGGACGAGGGGGCGCACGGGGTTGTGGAACATTGGGACTGGATTGGGACCCGCGGTCATAACAGGTTCCAATGTTCCACGGCGTCCGGACGCGGCCCCGAGGGCATCGTTCACCCGTTTTGCCCGCGTTATGTCCGTCATCGGCGCCCGGACGGAGGCGAGCACCTGGTCCCGCTCCGCCTCCGCGCTCTCGACGAGGGCCTCGGCGATCTCGGCGCGGTCCTCGGCCACCCTGCGGGCGGCGGCGAGGGAGGCCGTCTGCGTCTGCGCCTCCGCCAGCGCGGCCTCGGTGCTCTGCACGCGCGCCAGCGTCTCCTGCGCCTGCGAGGCGCCCTCTCGCAGGCCCCGCTCCCGCCCGAGGATGGCGGCGGCGAGGACGAGGAGCAGAGCCCCGGCGAAGAGGAGCACCGTGCGGGCGCGCGAGGTCACCGACCCGTCCCGTTCGCGGGCGACCCCTCGCTGCTGGCGGGCGCGTGCGGCCCCGCCTCCGAGCGAGGCGAGAGTTCCGCGGGCGCTCCCGCGATCCGCCCGATCTCGCCGAGACTCAGGCCCACGAGGCCCGCGGGTGCGGGGGCGGGCGGCATCTGTCTCCGCGGCGCAGGGAGCTTCCGCAGCGCCGGGCGCAACTCCGCCAAGGCCAGCGCGTCGCGGATGGCGTCCTCGACCTCGCTCAGCCGCGCGCCCAGCGGGAGGTGGCGCACAGCGATGGCGGTGATCTCATCGTCGGTGAGCGGGTAGCACATGATCACGGCCTCCCCCGGCGCGGGTCCGCCCGCTCCTCGATCTCGGTCGTGTCCGGCACCGACACCCGGGCGGGTCCGCGCAGTCGCCCGTGGAGTCGCTCGCGCTCTGCCATTTCGCCCTCGTTGCGCGCGATCTCGCAGAGGGCGGCGATGCGGCGTACGAGGTCGGCCTCGCCGCTGCACGGGTCGTCGTGCCAGTCCCGCACGATGTCCTCGGCGCGCGCGCGGAAGGCGCTCATGGGTGCAGCACCACCGCGGCCAGGATCACCGATGCCGCCATCGCCAACAGAGCCACCGCGGCCACCGCGTCTGCTGGTGTCCATCTCACGAGCCCCCCTCTTTTTTCTCCGGCCTCGCTCGCATCCGGTCGCCCACGAGGCCCTGCGTGAGCGTGGTCCCGCCAAACACCACCGCCATCCCCATCACGAGATATTCTACCGCCGCGGGATTGCCGACAAGCAGCGGCAACATCCGCAGAGATGTCTCTGCGTAGATCACCGCCAGAGTGATCTTCCGGCCGGGCCCGTGAGGCGCGAACCACTCACGGAGCGCCGCGGAGATGATCCGCATCGGTGAGAGCGCTTTCAGCGTCCGATGCATTGCCCCGCCGTCGCCGCTCATCTCGTCCTCGTCACAAAGAGCACGTAGGACCACCAGAGAGTGAAGGCGATCGCGGTGTGAACAGCCATGATGGTGGCGTCGGGAACCACCGGAGAGGGCCTGCCTCGGACGATATAGACCACCAGCGTGGGCAGACAGCCGAATAGTCCGAGCACCGCGATCTGAGGTCGTCGGTCTGACAGCACCCATGCGGCGCCCGCGAGGATAAATGAGCACGCCGTGCCCGGAGACATGCGGCCGACATGGACCACGCCCGCGGTGGGCCACGGCGAGAGCAGCCACCTGTCGAAGCCAAACAGATCGATCTGTAGAGCGTACTCGATCATGACGAACGAGCCGAGCACCACCAGCGCGCCTGCAACGACCGGCCGCAGCCGCGCGATCCACAGCGAGAGTCCAAGCAAGCCGAACCCCGCAGCGGTCCACGGCTGCATCGCGGAACACCCGCCGCACACAGACAGGACAGACTCCACGCGAGAGACCCACGCCCACGAGACCAGGCCCCACACGCCGAGGAAGACAGCGCCCAGGAGACGCTGCCCGGCCGTCACTTCGTGGTCAGGACTCGCCATAACGCCGCCGCGGCGCCTCCGACGCTAAGCACCACGACCACCTCGACCGCGCGCTTGATGATCGCGCGCCAAGGTTCGGTGGCCTTCACCTCCGCCGCCTTCGCTGTTTCGATGTCTCGCCGCCACTGGTCGAGCTTGTCGATGCGATCGTGTAGCTCCTCGATCGTTTGGCTGCGCTCCCGCTCGACGAATCGCACGCGCTGATCGAGCTCGCGCACCAGGAGCGCGATCTCGTCGAGCTTCGATTTCATGCTCGCGCTCCGCTCGAGGAGCACAGGCAGCGCCCGCCCAGGGTCGCTATCGTCTGCGCGATCAGACACCCACCCCTCCGTTGATTAGCCCCGCGGGCGGGTCAACATCCACATACTCGATCCAGCAGTCCTCGCCTCGCGAGAGCGCCGCGTGGAGCAGCGACACGAATCGATCACACGCGACCCGCGAGTGCATGACCTTGCCAGATGATCGCGCACTGCCGAGGAGCAGACACCCCTCGGTGTCTGCGTCCGTGTTGCCAGCATGGATCCGGATGCCCGTGAACCCGGGCACGTCGAGCACATGGGGCATGTCCACGCCGAAGCGCTGGCTGCGGTCGATGATGAGCCTGTATCGGCCCGCGGGGATGCATGTTGCGCGCGGCACCTTCACGCCGGGCGCGCGGATGCGGTCCTCGAGGGCGAAGCAAAACCATCGCTCGTCGATGAGCACGTCGCTGATCGTGGAGCGCTCGGTGAACCAGCGGCGGCGGACGAGGACGTTCATCGATGCACCTCGCGCGCGAGCAGCGCCACCGCCGTTGCGACGCAGGCCCCGATCGCGGTGGCCAGAACCAGCACCACCGTCCTGACGAGCCTCTCGGTCACCAACCCCGCGTCCATGGGTCAGTGCCTCAGCCTGTTCGGGGTGCCAGAGCCGTACAGCGCCGTGACGTCCGCCTGGGTCAACGCGTAGCCGCGCCACATCGCGAGGTGGCAGACCTGCCCATCGAGCGGGTACTCGTTGCCGGCGCTGTTCTGCGACGAGACCCGAAAGCCCCATGTGCCCGAGCTCGCCCCCGCTCCCGCGGCAGGCGTGTCGCTCGTCGCGTGCGCGTTGATGTAGATCCGCCGGTTCGTCCCGTCCCACGTCCCCGCGTAGTGGTACCAGGTATTGGTGCTGATCGTGTCCGTGGAGTCGAGGCCCGAGGCCGACGCGGACCCGAAGTAGAAGTTCCCGTAGCTGGTCCCGCCGACGTTGTGGACGAAACAGTCCCAGCCGTACCCGTCGCCCGTCCCGACGCGGGTCACGAGGCTGATGTAGTTCCCAACGCCGGGCAGCGTCTCGATGCGGAACCAGAACGAGATCGACCACACCGTCGAACCCGACCACCACGTTCCCTGGCCCGTGTTGACCAGATAGTTTGCCGAGTTGCCCGTGAAGTCGGGGACGATGATCTCTTGCGACGACGGCCCGCCGGCGATCCGTGGCGCTGGCATCGTTCCGGCCTCGACGAGATGGACGCGCCCCATGATGTCGTTGCGCTGCCCCTGTGTCTCCCCGAGCGGCAGATAGGCGAAGAGATAGTCGAGGTTAGCGATCGAGCCCGAGTCCGTCTGGAAATGGAAGGCACCCGCTGCGGCCGATGAGTCCACGTAGCCCTTGGTCGCGGCGTCCGTGCTCGCGCTCGGCGTGGCGAGGCTCGTGATCTTCTGCGAGTTGACGGAGACGCTGGAGGCTGCCGAGCCGAGCGCCGTCACCACGTCGGCGGCGGCGAGCGCCGCGGGAACCCAGAGCGTCCCGTTGAAGCGGAGATAGTTCCCGGAGGATGCGCCGCTCGTCTCGATCTGCTTGGGATGAATGAACATGGGGAGGCCTCGTGGGTGGCAGAGTTGATTAGCTCGCGCTCTGGTAGATGACGCGGAAGCGGTCGGCGGCAACGATGTCCGGCGCGACGCCGGAGTTCGCGAGGAGGGTGATGACGGCGCCGCTGATGGTGTAGTCGCGCCCGGCGCCCTCCTCAAGAAGGACGCCGTTCAGAAACACCTTCACGCTCGCGTTCGAGATGGGCGTGTTCGCCAACGTGGTGAGCGCGGTGTCGGTCCCGGTGATCGTCAGGCCGGTGATGGTCTCGGCGCGATCGACACGAGGGACGAAGAGGCCGCCCAGCGTGGTGAGCTGGATGACGTTCCCGTTCGAGTCCTTGTAGAACAGCTCGGTATTGGTCGCCACGTCCTTGGTGTAGAGCGTGCCGCGATTCGCGAGCGTGGATGGGTTCGAGCCCTCGGTGAGCGAGACGCCCCCCGTGCCCACCTCGATCCTCCCGCTCCCGAGGAAGTAGAACGTGGGGTTGGTGGTGGCGTTCCCGATGAGGACGAGCTCGCCGCTGTTGGTGGTCGTGATGACGAGGTAGTCGTTCCCGGCGCTGTCCTCGATGAGATACGCGTTCGCCTGGTTGTCGTCGAGGCTGAGTGCGGTCGGATACTTCCCTTTTGGGTCGTGTAGATCAGCTCCGGACAGCGAAGAGTGGAGTGGCATTGTGATTTACCTCATTATGAGATCGCCGAAGCGATCCCGCACCACATTACCTGCATCGTCATTCACGACAAGGAATACCATCTCTGTGTAAACGGCCCAGAGCGGCAGGTCGTCACCCCTGTACGCGAAACTCGGTGTGTACGTGGACGCGTCAGACACCCACGCGAGACGCAGCACGACACCCGGTGAGTCGTCGAGCGCTCGGACCTCTTTGCCGACCACCTCCCATTTCGTCGTGCTCGGCGAGCCGTCGAGCCCGTACTTCAAGACCACACCGTGGTCGATCGTTACGAAGTCTGCGATCTGGATGTCGTGGTGCCGCGTCGGAACGCGCACGCGGAGAATGGGCACGCCGTTCGCGCAGCGGTTAAGTATTCGCTGGCAGACCGCGACGGGAATGGTGATGTCAGAGACCGAGATGTCGCCGAACTTCGCAATCGGGGCCGGCGGCACAGATGGATCCACGGGGGCCGCGCCGCCGGTGACGAACCAATCCACCTCCGACGTGCCGAGTTGGGCTCGAACAACGGTGAATCGACCGTGTGCGGGCCGGTAGTTGCCGTCGGCGTCCGGCGATGGCGTGTTGTTCACCGTGAATGAGCCGCCGCCGACCACCGGCGATAGCGCGGCCGAGAACGCGGTCGCCTTCACGACTTCGGTGCGCTCCACGCCGGCGCGGTCGATGCCGCGAAGGCGGAAGTAGGCCACGCGCGTGGTACCGTTGAGTTGATCGGCCGAGGCCTGATAATCGCTCAGCGCGCCGGTGGCGTAGGCCGAGTAAGAGAGGTTGGGAGTGACGCGCGTCCCGCAGAAGCCAGCCTGTATGGCGCCTTTGACGTCCATCGTCGTCGCGCTCCCCCACCCCTGCGCCGCCACCGTCGCCGCGCTTGGAAGATCGCCCCATAGCTTCGCGACTCCACGTAGCCACGGACTCTCGATGTGCTTTGCGTAGGTCGTGGTGGCCTCGCCTGGGTAGGCGTAGTTGCTCTGGCTGTCGTCGTCCTCGATCGTCCACTGCTCCGCGAAGTCACCACCCTTGAGTTTTGCAAAGTAGAATTCAATGCGGTTGAACAAATTTTCGAAGGTGGAGACCTGCTCCAGGTCGTCTATGTCGTCCGTCGTGAAAGCCCGGACCGACGTTGCCCCGCTGCTGTATGGCGTGAATGTCAGCGGACCCGTCTCATCGACTAGCACCGAGCCGCCCGTCAGACCAATAAGGTGCTGGACCATCTCCGTCACCGACTCGGGCTCCACGATCGCGTTCTGGAGCGGGTACTCCGAGAATGTCGCCCGCTGGCTCCTGAGCGTATTCCAGTGCGACTGCGTCGGGTAGGTCGTGTAGTCGAGACTCGAAAGGTTGTAGAGTGCCGATGGCTGGCCCGCAGCCACCAGCAGGCCTGAAGCCGCCGTCAGCGGATGCTTGTGCATGTAGTTCCCGAAGGCAGTCGCGTCACGCGTAAACACACTCGCGTCGGCGCAGGTCATCACGATGCTGTCCTCGGCCGGGAGCACCTCCGCGATCACGACAAGCGCGACTGGCGCCCAATCGAAGATGGAGGTGAGGGACTGAGCGCCGAGCTTAATCGTTACCGCCTTGCCTTTAAGTCGGTAGATCGAAGCGATCCGACGCATGAAGCCGTCGGCCTTCCAGACGATCGATATTCTGCCGACAGTGGAGACGCGGGAGATCGGGTCGATCTCCTGAGTCACGGCGCGCACGTCGGCGACGCTGTTCGGATACGAGCCCGAGCCAAGGTCGAGGGGCCGATCGCCGGTGACCGCTGAGAGCGTGGTCCCAGCCACGGGGGTGATCTGGACGAGGTAGACCGGCTTCGCGCCCTGCGACATCGCCAGCCTCCACGGTGTGGTCACGGAGATGGTCACGTGACCTCGCTCTCCACGGTGGGGGCCTGCTCCATCATGTCTAGCCCGAAGGATTTCTGGAGCACGCTCACGTAGGGCAGTGAGAAGCCGCCGCTCGCGAGCATCCACTGAGCGATGAACGGCGAGCTGTAGGGCGCCTCGCACCACAGAAACGGCCGGGTGCCGTGGGCTGTGTCGCGATAGAGCGCGAGCACCGTCGCGGCGTCGTCGAGGCTGTAGCGATCGGATGGTGAGGGGGTCCAGGTTGGCCGGAGGTGCCGCCGAGCCTCCACACGCGTGTACCTGGTATCAACGCCGGTGCCGCCGCGGTGATCGATCACGTCCGACTCGAAGCCGTACGGATCCCACGGCTCGTCTGGCGCCGCGGACATCTGCCTGCGCCGCCCGAGGATGAGTTCGCTCACCTCGGGTGGGGTTGCCGACGAGAAGTTCGTCGAACCCTGTATCCGCAGCCGCGCGTACCGCAGCGAGGTGTAGACCTCGTAGGCGCCACCGCTTGGTCCGAGGTTCCAGCACGTGAGACGTTGACTGCCGAGCGCGGAGTAGTTGCACGTCCACGTAGCGATAGTCCGAACGTTCGAACTGAACGTGGAGTCGTCGGCGATCTGGATGGTGACGGTGACCGTGTTGCCTGAGTATGAGCAGAAGTTGTTACCAAGAATCGCGACGGAGTCGATCGACTCACCCGCCGTGGAGTCAAGGTCGAGGAGCAGGTAGAAAAGCGACGCCGAGGAGCCGGCAGGGCGCGAGGCGATGTGCTGGTAGCGATCGTAGGTGAGCGAGGTCGGCCACGTGCTGTTGGTGGTGTCAGTTTCAGCCCAAGTACCTGAGCCGCCAGTGCGCCACTGTGGCGCCGCGTTGTAGTACGCGAGCGCGTTTCGGCCGAGGAACAGTGGCTTGTCGGCGAGATAGGCCGACTGGTTCCCGGCGGACAGAGTGCCGATCGCGTACGCCATTCAGATCCCCGCGAGGAGCCCGTCCCGCCGCATCTCGCGGAGTTCGACGGCGAGAACGTCGCGGAGCCAGCGACGCATGGAGACGCGGTCTGGCGGTGGCCCGACACCTGGGACCTCCGCTTTGATGGTTACGTTCATGGCCCCGCCGATGCCGCCAGGAGCAACCATCCCACCGGCCGCGAACGCCTGCATCCCGCCATGCGACGACGGGACAGAGGGCGAACGCCCAGTGAGCTCCTGCATCACCGCAGCGGTGGTCTCGGGGGTGAGAACACCCTCGCCGGCACGCGCGCCGATAAGAACGCGATCACGACCATCGTCGATCGGGCCAGAGACGATCCCGCCACCGGCGAACCCGGGGACGATGCCGCCGTCCTTGAGGCCGAAGATGGACCCGATTCCGCCGAAGATCCCACCAAAGAAGCCGCCAATCGCGTC
>JBANGJ010000003.1:0-22143 GCA_037975505.1 Gemmatimonadota bacterium
CTGAAACCCCGGGACCCGCCGGCCGTAGGGAGGGCATCCCTCATCAGGACTCGCCATGCTCAAGACCCTGTTCGTCCTCGGCCTCCTCGCCCTCGCCGGTCTCCTCGCCCTGAAGCTCGTCTTCGGGATCATCGGCGGCTTGGTCGGCGTCTTCTTCGCGCTGCTCGGCATAGCCATCCCGGTGCTGCTGCTCGGCGCGCTGCTCTACGTGGTGCTCCGCGTCTTCGCGCCGGAGCGCGCCGACGCGCTGCGGACCCGCGTCAACGGGCTCTGAGCGCCGGCCCTCGGGCGGCGCTCAGCCGTTATCGAGCGCCTCGGCGACGGCCCAGCCGAGGAGGGGGATCAGCAGCTCGTGGTGGCCGGTGATCTCATAGCCCGCGCCGCCGGCGAGCACCGGCCGCTGCACCACGTTCACGCGCGGCCGGTAGTGCCGCTGCATATCGAAGTCGGCGGTCGTGAAGCCCACGGGGCGGCCGTCGCTGAGGTTGCGGGCCACCGTCAGGGCCTTGAGGAACACCTCGGGCATGATGACGGCGCTCCCGAGGTTCAGCACGACGCCTCCCTGATGGAGGTCCTCGCAGGAGGCGGCGAGGCGCCGGAAATCCCGGTGGCTCGTCTCGCCGATGGCGGCCCCGTCGGCGGCCGGGTGCTGATGGATGATCTCGGCGCCCAGCGCCGCGTGGACCGTGACGGGGATCCACTGCCGATGGGCCGCGAGGATGATCGAGTGCTCGGGGTGCGCGAGCGGCGCCGCGCCCTCGAGCGCACGCGCCACCGACTCCCCCATCCCCCAGCCGTGGCGCATCCCAGCCGTGAAGGCCTCGTTCAGCCCGCGTCCGGTCTCTTCCGCCATGCCGAAGGTGCCGTCCTTGAGTCCGGTGGCGACATCCTCCGAGGTGCCGCCGAACCGGGCGATCTCGTAGTCGTGGATGGCGGCGGAGCCGTTCATCGCGAGGTGCGTGATGACGCCGCGCCGCATCAGATCCACCAGGATGGGCCCGATGCCGGTCTTCACCACGTGCCCGCCGAGCATCACGATGACGCCGCGCTTGGCGCGGGCGGCGGCCACCACCGCCTCGACCACCCGGCGGAAGTCCTGCGCCTTGAGGGCATCGGGCAGGGCCCGGAGGAAGGCGGCGAAGGAGCGGTCGTCCCCCGGGGGCGTGGCGAAGGCCTCAGCGCGGACCTTGTTCGGTCGGCCGGCGATGGGGATGGTGCGCACGCGCGCGAGGTCGGCCTCGCGCGGGGGACGGCGGTCCTGGGTCATCGCGTGGGCGCTCCGAGAGGGGCCGAGTCGGCCGAGAACCGATACGACCGCAGGAAGAGGTTGAGCGAGCCGATCGACATCCGCGACTTCATCTGCACCATCATGCGCTTGGCATCGTCGGTGAGCCAGAGCTCCGCCTGTCCGCCCTCCGCGAAGATGCCGGAGGTCTTGATGATGGGCTGGATGACCACCGTCGCGAAGGTGCCGGCGGGCACCTGCACCCGTTCGCGTCGCAGGACGCGGATGACCACCGGGTTGCGGTCCGGCTTGAAGTAGCGGTCGAAGCGATACGTGCGCCCGACCTCGAGCGGGACGGTGCGGATGAAGTAGAGGAAGGAGCCGTCGTCGAGCGGTGCGGCCACCGACGGCAGTTCCCGGTTCTGCTTGTGCACCTCGCGATAGACGGCGCGCTCCGGGAAGATCTCAAAGGTGCGCTTCCGCTCGCGGGACGCCTGATCCTGATCCTGGATGAAGCGCAGCGAGCTGAGGGTGCTGACGTCCATCCAGCTCTCGTAGACGTCATCCACCTGATAGAAGAAGGTCCCGCCGGCCAGGTTGAAGCGCACGTGCCACGCGGGCCGTGTGCGCACCGTGTCGATGCCGAGGACGCGCATCCGCGCGGTCCCGACCTTCACGGCCCCGAAGCGGACGTCGTAGGTGAACTGCTCGCCGTCGAGGAACGGGATGGGGGCTGGCTGCGCGACGAGGGGCCGCGCGCCGAACACGGCGAGCGCCACGAGCCCCGCGCGCAGGAGGAGCGGGCGGACCCCGCGGGTCACGCGACGGGGCGGGCCGGCGGCCGCCGACGGGCGGCCCACGCCGACTTCACGAGTCCCCAGGCATCGGGCCAGGGGTCGCGCCGCGTCGCGCGCTCCCGCACGTCGAAGCGGACGGGGAGGGGCACCGCCTCGACGCGCCGCGCCTGCGCGGCCGCGGCCTGCAGGTATTCGAGGTTCGCCTGCCACGGGTCGGCGGCGGTGGAGGCGGGACCACTCCCGGCGGCCTTGAGGAGATCGCGCACGACGGTGATTCGCAGCAGGCGGAAGGTGCCGAAGGGATCCTGCACGCCGGGCACGCTCACGGCCTTCCGAATGGGCCAGAGGCGAGGGAGCCAGCGCACGAGGTCGTGCAGTTTGCGCAACGATTCCGGAGCATCAGCCGCGACGGTGCGCTCGGCCACCACCACATCGGCCCCGCCTTCGAACCGCTTCACGAGTTCCGGGATGCCGTCGGGCAGGTCGGTGAAGTCGGCCTGCATCAGGAGGACCGCATCGCGGCGCGGGTAGCTGGTCCGCGCCGAGGCTTCGCGCAGGAGGGCGTCTACGGCGCGCGCGTAGCCCACGCGCGTCGGCCCGCCGATCACCGTGAGGGGCATGACCTTCGCGTACGGCGCCAGCACCTCGCGGGTGGCGTCGGTGCTCGCGTCGTCGTAGACGAGCACCTCGTACTCCCGGGCGTACTCCTGGAACATCGTCCGGATGCGCCAGAGGAGCACGCCGACCGTGGGGGCCTCGTCGAAGCTTGGGATGCAGACGTAAAGCATGCCCGAAACCTAACGGCCCCCGCGGCCGGCCGGGGCCGCTACCGGCCGGCCGCCATCATCCGTCGGATGGGGACGATCATCAGGCCCAGAATCGCCGTGGCGGCGAAGAGGGCGATGGCGGTGCCGGAGAAGACGGCCGGCGTCTGGTCGAGCTTGGTCGGGTCCACGCGGCCGCCCACGAGCCCCGCCACGAGGTTGCCCACTGAGGCGGCGAGGAACCAGATGCCCATCATCTGCCCCACGTAGCGCCGCGGCGCGAGCTTGGTCATCGACGAGAGGCCGACGGGGCTCAGGCAGAGCTCGCCGAGCGACTGGAGGAGGTAGCTGCCGATGAGCCACCACGGGGAGACGAGGAGCGTCCCGCCGCTGGCGACCACGGCGTTCGCCGCAGACACCATCAGGAGGAACCCGACGCCGGCCAGCGCGAGCCCCAGCGCGAACTTGGCCGGGCTCGAGAGGTCCACGCCGCGCCGCGCCAGAGCCACCCAGAGGGCGGCGAAGGCGGGGGCGAACAGGATGATGAACAGCGAATTGATGACCTGGAACCAGGTGGCCGGGATCTGCCAGCCAAAGAGCGTCCGGTCGGTGAAGTCCTTGGCGAAGAGCTGGAGCGAGGTCGGCGCCTGCTCGAACGCGGCCCAGAAGATCGCCGCGAAGACGAAGAGCACGAAGATCACGGCGGTGCGCTTCTTTTCGTCCCCGGTGAGACCGCCCGCGAGGAACAGGTAGGCGAAGTAGGCCACCGCGAGACCCACCAGGACGAAGGTCATCGCCTGGCCGACGGCGAGCGGATCGATGGTCACGGCACCGGACGCGGCGAGCGCGAAGGTGGCGGCGAGGAGGCCGAGCCCGATCCCCGTGCCGCGGCGCACCGTCCCCTCCCGCCGTGCCTGCACGGCCGGATCGGGATCCCGCACGATGTCGGCGCCGATCGGGCCGAGGGTCGGGGCCGAGCGCGCCCAGAACCAGAGGAGGCCGAAGAGCATGCCGATGCCGGCCGCGCCGAAGCCCCAGTGCCAGCTCACGCGCTCGCCGAGGTAGCCGGTCACGAGCTGGCCGAGCAGCGCGCCCGTGTTGATGCCCATGTAGAAGATCGAGAAGCCCGCGTCACGCCGGGCGCCGCCCTCGGGATACAGGTCCCCGACGATGGCGGAGATGTTGGGCTTGAGGAGCCCCGTGCCGAGGACGATCAGGATGAGGCCGAGGAAGAAGAAGATCCGGCCGATCCCCGCGCCGGCGACCCCCGACACGCCGATGGCGAGGTGCCCGCTCGTGATGAGCGCCGCACCGAGCAGCACGGCGCGCCGCAGCCCGAGCCAGCGGTCCGCGATCCAGCCACCCGGGAGGGAGGCGAGATAGACGCTCGCGGCGTAGATGCCGACGATGGCTCCGGCCTGCTCGCGGTCGAACCCGAACCCGCCCTCGGTGAGGGCGGCGGCCATGAACAGGATGAGCAGCGGGCGCAGGCCGTAGAACGAGAACCGCTCCCACATCTCCGTCATGAAGAGCGTGGAGAGGCCGCGGGGATGGCCGAAGAACCGCGTGTCGTTCACGAAGGGCGCGACCTCGGCGGGGACGGGCGCGGCGGGACGATCGGAGGCGTGAGCCATGGGAGGACGGAGTGGGGGGAGGATCAGGTCGTGGCGGCGGCGTGTGGCACCGCCGCCACGCGACCGAGATACATCGGGAGCACGCGCGACGCCAGTCGGTGGACAGCGTCGTGGTCGTGGGAGATGACCAGCAGGGCGAGCCCGTGGCGGGCGCGGAGGTCGTCGAGGAGCGCGAGGATGGCGTCGCGGCGATCGGGATCGAGCGCGGCCCAGGGTTCGTCGCAGACGAGGAGGTCGGGCGCAGGGGCCAACGCCCGCGCGAGGGCCACGCGTTGCCGCTCGCCGGAGGAGAGCTCACGCGGCCGCGCCGCGGCGGCCCGAGCCGGCAATCCGACCTCATCCAACAGGGTGCGCGCGCGCCGACGCGCGTCCGAGCCGCGTGCGAGGCCGTGCACCTCGAGCCCCTCCGCCACGAGCGTCTCCGCCGTCAGGTGCGGCGTCAACGAGGCGCCGGCATCCTGCGCCACGAGCTGGAGCCGGCGGCGCAGCCGGCGCAGCGGCTCGCCACGGATTGCGCTGAGGTCAGTCCCGTCGAAGTGAATCGAGCCCCCCGCGACGGGGAGGAGCCGCACGAGTGCGTGCGTGAGTGTCGATTTCCCCGCGCCCGAGGGGCCGATGAGCCCCAGCGTCTCGCCGCGCGCGAGCGTGAACGAGACGCCGTCCACGGCCGCAGTCGCCGAATCGCCGGATGCTGATGGGCCGGTGTAGCGCACCACGAGGTCGCGGACCTCGAGCAGCACCTGCGCCGCAGGCTCCGTCGCGGAGGGACCGGGCGTGGTGGTGGTCGCCGCGCGGCCAACGCTCAGCCGCGTGACGGGCGACGGGCGGGCGCCCCCGGCCCCCGGGCCCTCGGGGGCAATGGGGCGTCCGTCGCGCAGGTGGAGCACGGTGTCGCAGCGCTCGCGGATCACGTCCGGGTCGTGGGAGATCAGGATCAGCGCGGTACCGGCGTTCCGGCGCAGCGCGTCGATCTGGTCGAGCACCTCGCGCTGCAGCGCGGGGTCGAGCGCCGTGGTGGGCTCGTCGGCGATGAGCACTTCCGGCTCGAGGAACATCGCCATCGCCAGGAGCACGCGTTGGCGCTGTCCACCGGAGAGCTCGTGCGGACGGCGTGCGCCGAAGGTCGCGGCCGGCACGAGGCCCACCCGGGCGAGCTGGTCGAGCGCCCGTCGCAGCGCCGTCTCCGGCGGGAGCCCGTGGACGATTCCCACCTCGGCGACCTGCTCCTGTACCGACAAGGCGGGATGCAGCGCGAGCATCGGCTCCTGGAAGACCATCGCCATCCGCCGGCCCCGCACCAGGCGCCGCGTCTCCGGCGAGGCGTCGTGCAGCGGCGTGGTGCCCAGCCGGAGCGTCGCGCCGGGGGTCACGGCTGCGTGCCGCGGGAGCAGGCCCATCAGGGCGAGGGCGAGCGTCGTCTTCCCCGCACCGGACGGTCCGACCACGCCGAGGGACGCCCCGCGGGCGAGGTCGAACGAGACGCCCTCGAGCAGGGGACGTGCCCCGCTGGTGAGGCGCACGCCGAGGTCGCGCACCTGCAGCGCGAGGGGACGGTCGTTCGCCGCGGGCATCAGCGCGTCCCCTCGTCCACATCGCGCTGCATCCCGTCCGCGATGGCTTCCGCGAGTCGATTGGCCGCGAGCACGGTGGTGGCGATGGCGAGCGTGGGGAAGAGGATGAGCCACCAGTGCTGGAGGGGCAGCGACTCGGCGTCGGCCAGCAGGTTGCCCCAGCTCGACAGCGGGGTGCGCACGCCGAGCCCGAGGTACGAGAGCCCGGACTCCAGCGGCACGGCGGCGGCGAACGCGGCCGTCGCCGCGACCGCGAGTGTCGGGGCGAGCCCGGGGAGCACGTGTCGCCGGAGCAGCCGCGGCCAGGGGACACCGAGGACGCGTGCCCCGCGCAGATGCTCCGTGGCGAGGAGTCGAGCCGTCTCCTGGCGCACGAGGCGGGCGGTGGTCATCCAGCCCGTCGCGCCGAGCACCAGCGCGAGCGGGGCGAGGTCCAGCGTGCCCGCGCCTGCGACCACGAGGAGGAGGAGCAGCAGGCGCGGCATCGCGAGCAGGGCATCGGTCAGTCGCATCAGTAGGGCGTCGATGCCCCCGCGCGCGGTGGCCGCGAGCGCGCCGACGAGCGTGCCGAGCGTCAGCGACACGGCCACGGCGAGGACCGCGACACCGAGCGTGCTACGGGCACCGTGGAGCATCCGACTGAGCACGTCCCGGGAGAACGAGTCGGTGCCGAGCGGATGCGCGAGGGACGGCGGACGCCACGCCAGCGTCGCCGGGTCGAGCTGCGCCGACGGCGCGTAGGGGGCGAGCCAGGGGGCGAGCGCGGCGGCGGCGAGCATCGCGCCGAGGACCACGAGCGCGCCCCGCGGGAGGCGGGCGGTCACTCGAACCCCCGCTGCCGAGGGTCGGCCCAGCGCAGGGCGAGGTCCGCGAGCATCGTCCCGACGACGGCCCCGACGGCGGCGACCAGCACGCCACCGGCGACCAGCGGATAGTCTCGGCTCAGCACCCCTTCGTACAGGAGGCGCCCCATGCCCGGCCATGCGAAGATCCGCTCGATGACCACCACGCCGCCGAGGGCGGTGGCCAGATGCACGCCTGCATAGGCGAGCACGGGGACGAGGGCGCTGCGCAGCGCATGCCGCCGTGCCACGCGGGCCTCGCTCGCCCCCGTGGCGCGCGCCGTGCGCACGAAGTCGGCGTCGCGTACCGTGCGCATCGCCGCGCGCTGCAGGCGGGCGACCACCGCGCCGATCGGGAGCGCGAGGGTGAGCGCGGGGAGCGCCAGATGGCGCGCGACATCCAGCAGGCCGGCCGCGCCCGTGGGACCGAACTCGGTGCGCATCCCGCCGACGGGGAAGAGCCGCCAGGCGAGCGCCGGGCCCATCACCGCGAGGAGCGCGAGCACATAGTCGGGCACGGAGAGGAGGAGCAGCGCGCCGCGGTCGAGCCATCGCGCGGCCGGGCGCTCCGCGTGCCATCCCATCCAGGCGCCGAGTGGGATGCCGACGCCGAACGCGAGGAGCGCCGCCACCGCGATGAGGAGTGCGCTCGCGGGCACCGTCGTGGCGAGGGCCCTGGCCACGGGCTCGCCGCGGGAATGCGACCAGCCGAGCTCGCCGCGCGCGGCGTTCGTCACGAAGCGGACGAACTGCTCCGGGATCGGACGGTCGTAGCCGAAGGCCGCCCGCTGGGCGTCCCGCTGCGCCGCGGGGACCGTGGCCTCATCGAGGGCGCGGAAGAACGGGTCCCCGGGGGCGAGCCGGATGAGCGTGAAACAGATCGCGACCACACCGAGGACGACGAGCGTCCCCTGCAGGAGCCGCGAGAGCACGGCGCGTGCCACGCGTCAGGGCGCCGTGGGACGCGCGTCGCGCGGCAGCGGTGTGGCCCCGTCGGCCAAGCGCCATCCCGGCAGCGTCCGCCACCAGGCCTCCGGGCGCCACGCGGGGAGCGCGAAGCGCCCGTGCACGGCACTCACCGGCACCGGTTCGTACAGCCAGATGGCGGCGGCATCGTCCACGACCCGGGCGTAGGCCGCGCGGATCAGGCGGCGCGTCGCCGCGGGGTCGGGCGCGGCGAGACCCGCGGCGACGAGGGAATCGAAGGCGGCGTCGGCGTACTGCCCGCTGTTCTGCCGGCCCCAGCCCGGTCGTGCGCGACTCCCCCACGTGCTCCGCAGGCCGCGGACCGATGGAGTGGTCCCCCATCCGCCGAAGATCACGTCGAAGGTGCCGCCGTCACGCGCCGCGCCGAAGGCCTGCGCCTCGAGCTTGTCGATCACGAGGTCCACGCCAAGCCGCCGCCACTGCTCCTGCACCACGACGGATGCGCGCACGCGGTTGGCGCTCGGCGCGGGCACGAGGGCGCGGAGCCGGAGCGGACGCCCGCCGCGCAGGCGGATGCCGGCGCGGTCGCGCCCGGTCCAGCCGAGCGAGTCGAGGAGTCGGCCCGCCGCGACGGTATCGAAGGCGAGCGCCGCGATCGTCGTGTCGGCGGTGTACTGCGCGCGCACGAAGGGCCCGAGGAGGGGACGCGCCAGTGAGTCGAAGAGTGCGCGGACGAGCCCCGTGCGATCCAGCCCCATGGTCAGGGCGCGCCGCATCGCGCGGTCGGCGAGGATCGGATGCGCGCGCGCCGTGTCCCGCGGGTCCCGGTAGTTGAAGGCGATGAAGTTGTAGTCCCAGCCCGCGGCGCGGACGAGCCGCACCTGCGGGTGCGCGGCCGCGGCGGCGACCTCCGGTGGCGGCAGGAGGTCCCACACGTCGGCCTCCTCGGCCCACACCTTGGCGATGCCCGTCGCGGGATCGGGCGCGACGACGAGCGCGATCCGGTCGGGCCCGGGTCGGCCACGGTAGTGATCCTCCACGGCCGCGAGCTCGAGCCGGACCTTCGGCTCGCGCGCCACCAGACGGTACGGGCCGCTGCCGATGGGGCGCTGTGCATACGCGCTCGTCGCGAGCGCGCCCGAGGGGATCGTGTCGACGAGGTGCGCGGGAAGCGGGTAGACGAGCGAGGCGGCGTAGAACTGTTCCGCCGAGCGGGCGGAGAAGTACACCACCGCCGTGCGGGCGTCGGGCGCGGTGATGGAATCGATCTCGGTGACGTCCCCGGCGACCGCGGAGCCGTTGGCGGGGTCGCGGATGACCGCGAGGCCCGTGACGACGTCGCGCGCGGTGACCGGCGTGCCGTCGTGCCAGCGCGCGTCGGGATCGAGCGTGAAGGTGATGGCGAGCGAGTCGGCACTCCACGTCCAGCGCTCGGCGAGGCGCGGCACGAAGCCGGCATCCCCGAACGGGTTCAGCTCGGGTCCGATCTCGACGAGCGGGTCGAAGAGCAGCTCGGAGGCGAGGCGCCCCGTGACGTTGGTTCGGGTGGGGGGGAGGAGTGGCTCCGGGTCCGCGGCCGTCGCGATGATCACCGTCCCGCCGCCGGCGCTCCCGTCGGTGCGCCCGCAGGCGGTGGCGAGGGCCAGCGTGAGGATCGGTAGGACGGCGAGGAGGCGGCGCGGCATCGGCAGGGAGCGAGGGGGGTGGGACGCGTCGCGGCGACGGTCAGCGCCGCCAGGTCCAGGTGGGATCGGCGAGCACGAAGAGATGACGCGCGAGGTCGCGCTGGAATAACGCTGGGTCGAGGGGGGGTGGGGGGGCGCCGAGGGCGCGCTCGAGGGCAGCGACCAGAGCGGCCTCCACCTCATCGCGCGCCACCGGGCGTCCGAGGGCGGCCGTGAGGGTCGCGGCCGGGGCCACCTGGGCGGGGGCCTCCGAGGTGGAGGCCCGGAGGGCTGCGATGCGCGGCTGGTCGTCCGCGAGGAGGATCGACCCGTGCTGGAGGAGCGCGTCCGCATCGCGCCATTGGGCCGAGCCCACGAGCTTGGCGCCCTCCACCGCCAACTCTCCGAGGCCGGGGCTTGCAAAGCAGGCGGCACCCTCCGGGCGGAGTGGCTCGCCGACGCGGCGCTCCACCGCCGTCACCGGGACGCCCAAGGCGTGCAGTCCGTCGAGCAACAGGGCGTTGATGGCCCGGTAGGCCTCGCCCAGCGAGGTGGCGCCCGCCGGGGCCGTCACGCTGTACGTGACCTCGCGGTCGTGCAGGAGCGCGCGTCCCCCGGTGGGGCGGCGTACGACGTCCACGCCGGCGGCACGGAGCGCGCGGACGTCGAAGGTCCCGCGCGCCCGCTCGTTCCGGCCCAGGGAGAGCGTCGGCTGACGCCAGGCGTACAGCCGCAGGGTGGCCTCCCCGCTGCGGCGCGCGTGGTCGAGGAGCGCGAGGTCGGTCGCCATGTTGGTCGCGCCATCGGCCGGCTCCGAGCGGAGGACGCGCCAGGGGAGCGTGCGGAGCGGACCAAGGGGGGAGGTCGACACGGGGTGGAATGTACGGAGCCGCGTCGGGCCGTGTACCTTTCCGGCGCGCCGACATCCAGCCGGCCGCGCCGACCGCCGTCGTCCCCCCATATCGGTCCGTTCGGGGCCCTGACGCCCCGCGAGGAACTCCCCCCGTGACGCCCTCCGCGCACCCGCAGCCCGACGTCTTCCTCTCGCGCCACATCGGCCCCTCCGAGGCCGACCAGCAGGCGATGCTCCAGGCGCTCGGCTATCCGTCGCTCGATGCCTTCATCGACGACACGATTCCTGAGAATATCCGGTTCCGTCGTCCGCTCGCCCTGCCGGCCGGACTCTCCGAGGAGGAGGCACTCGCCGCGTTCCGCGCGGAGATGAGCGCGAACGAGGTGCGCCGGTCCTTCATCGGGATGGGCTACTACGACTGCCACACGCCGGCGGTGATCCAGCGCAACATCCTGGAGAACCCGGGGTGGTACACCGCGTACACGCCGTACCAGGCGGAGATCGCGCAGGGGCGGCTCGAGGCGTTGCTCAACTACCAGACGGTGGTGAGCGACCTCACCGGGCTCCCGATCGCCAACGCCTCGCTGCTCGACGAGGGGACGGCCGCGGCCGAGGCGGTGACGATGGTCCACGGACTCGTGGGCAAGGATGGGCGGGACGTCTTCCTGGTCGCCGACGACTGCCATCCGCAGACCATCGAGGTGGTGACGGCGCGCGCCGAGGCGCGCGGCGTGGCGGTGCGGGTGATGGCGCCGTCGGCGATGGTGCCCGACGCCACCACGGCCGGGGTGCTCCTCGCGTACCCGAACACGTTCGGGTCGGTGGACGACCACCGGGCGCTCTGCGAGCGGGTGCACGCCGCGGGCGGCCTCGTGATCGTCGCGACGGACCTGCTGGCGCTGACGCTCCTCGCCCCGCCGGGCGAGTGGGGGGCGGACATCGCCGTCGGCAACTCGCAGCGCTTCGGCGTGCCGTACGGCTACGGCGGCCCGCACGCGGCGTTCTTCGCGACGCGCGACGAGTACAAGCGCCAGATCCCGGGGCGGCTCATCGGCGTGTCGCGCGACTCGTCGGGGAAGCCCGCGCTCCGCATGGCGCTGCAGACCCGTGAGCAGCACATCCGCCGCGAGAAGGCCACCTCCAATGTCTGCACCGCGCAGGTGCTCCTCGCGGTGATGGCGGGGATGTACGCCGTGTGGCACGGCCCGGACGGGCTCGTGCGGATCGCGCGGCGCGTGCACCACCGGGCGGAGGTGTTCGCGACGGGCGCCAAGGCGCTCGGGCACACCGTGCGCCCCGCGGTCTTCTTCGACACGGTGACGGTCGAGGTCGGCGCGCAGCAGGAGGCGATCCTCGCGGCGCTCGACCGCGCGGGGCTCAACGTGCGCGTCGTCGACGCCACCACCCTCGGCGTGTCGATGGGGGAGACCACGACGGTCGCGGACGTGTCGGCGCTGCTGACGGCCTTCAACGGCGGACGGCCGCACGGGGTGGACCTCGAGGCCGTGGCCGCCGGTGTGGATGCGCGCTTCGACGAGCGCTTCGCGCGCACCTCGAGCTTCCTCACGCACCCGACCTTCCATCGCTACCGCAGCGAGACCGAGATGCTCCGCTACATGCGGACGCTCGAGTCGCGGGACCTCTCGCTGACGCACTCGATGATCCCGCTCGGCAGCTGCACGATGAAGCTGAACGCGAGCGCGGAGATGTATCCGGTGACGTGGCGCGAGGTCGGGGGGATCCATCCCTTCGCGCCCCGGTCGCAGGCCAAGGGCTTCACCTCGATGTTCGGCCGCCTCGAGCGGGCGCTCGCCGAGGTGACGGGCTTCGCCGCGGTGTCGCTCCAGCCGAACGCCGGCTCGCAGGGCGAGTACGCCGGGCTCCTCGTGATCCGCGCCTATCACCGCGCCCGCGGGCAGGGGCACCGCGCCATCTGCCTGATCCCGCAGTCGGCGCACGGCACCAACCCCGCGTCGGCGGTGATGGCCGGGATGCAGGTGGTGGTCGTGAAGACCGACGCGCACGGCAACATCGACGTGGCGGACCTGCGCGCGAAGGCCGAGCAGCACTCGGCGAACCTCGCCGCGCTGATGGTGACCTACCCGAGCACGCACGGTGTGTTCGAGGAGAGCATCAAGGACATCTGCGCCATCATCCACGAGCATGGCGGGCAGGTGTACCTCGACGGCGCCAACATGAACGCGATGGTCGGCCTCTGCCGGCCCGGGGACATCGGCGCGGACGTCTGCCACCTCAACCTCCACAAGACCTTCTGCATCCCGCACGGGGGCGGTGGACCGGGGATGGGGCCCATCGGCGTGGTGGCGCATCTCGCGCCCTTCCTGCCGGGGCACACGGTGGTTACCACGGGCGGCGCGCAGGCCATCGGCGCCGTCTCCGCCGCCCCGTGGGGAAGCGCGAGCATCCTGCCGATCTCGATGATGTACATCGACATGATGGGCGGTGAGGGCCTCGCGCACGCCACCAAGGTCGCGATCCTCAACGCGAACTACGTCGCGCATCAGCTGCGCGGCCATTACGAAGTCCTGTACAAGGGCGCCAACGGGCGCGTGGCGCACGAGTGCATCCTCGACACGCGGCCCTTGAAGGCGTCGGCCGGCGTCGAGGTCGAGGACATCGCGAAGCGCCTGATGGACTACGGCTTCCACGCGCCGACCGTGAGCTTCCCCGTGGCGGGGACGCTGATGATCGAGCCGACGGAGTCGGAGTCGAAGGCGGAGCTCGATCGCTTCTGCGACGCGATGATCGCCATCCACGGCGAGATTATGGACATCGCGTCCGGCGTGCTGCCGCGGGCGGACAACCCGCTGGTGCACGCGCCGCACACGCTGGAGGTCACGCTCAGTGACGGGTGGTCGCGCGCCTACTCGCGCGAGCGCGCGGCCTTCCCGCTCCCCTGGGTGCGGGCGCGGAAGTTCTGGCCGGCGGTCGGTCGCGTGGAGAGCGCCTTCGGCGACCGCAACCTCGTCTGTTCCTGCCCGCCGCTCGAGGCGTACGCCTCGGCCTGACCGCGCGTGTGGTGGGATGGCCACGGGGGCGCCGCGGTGATCCGCGGCGCCCCCGTGGTCGTTGCTGTGATGTCCCGCGCGCGGGGCGCGCGGCGGCGGCGCGCTACTGGCCCAGGTGCTTCGCGTAGGCCGCGGCGTCCATCAGGCCCGCGAGGGCGCCGGCGTCCACCTTGAGCTTGATCATCCAGCCGTCGCCGTACGGGTCGGTGTTCACCAGCGCCGGCTCGTCGGCGAGACGGGGGTTCACCTCGACGACCTCGCCGGCGAGGGGGCTGTAGAGCTCGGAGACGGCCTTCACCGCCTCGATGGTGCCGAAGGTCTCGTGGTCGCCGAGCGTCCGGCCGGCGGTCGGCAGGTCGAGGAAGACGATGTCGCCGAGCTCGCCCTGGGCGTAGTCGGTGATGCCGACGAGCACGACCGACGCGTCGGCGGTCGGCTTCACGTACTCGTGGTCGGCGGTGTAGCGGAGATCCTGGGGGATCGAGGACACGCGGGGCTCCGAGGTGATCGAGGAGGGGGAGGGACGGGCGAAGGCTACGCGCGGCCCTCGGGAGGGTCAAGCAGGACCGGGGGCGGCCGTCGGCCCGGGGGGCGTGTGGCCATCGCGCTTGGCGAGCGCGCGCAGGGCGGCTGCCAGCGCGTCGACCTGCGCGTCGAGCGCCTCGCGGGTGCCGTCGTTCTCGATGACGTGGTGCGCGTGCGCGCGCTTGGCCTCTGCCGGCCACTGCGCAGCCATCATCGCGTCGGCCTCCGCGGGGGTGAGCCCGCGGTCCCGCACGAGGCGCGCGCGGCGCACCGCGGCGGGGGCGTCCACGAGGACGATGCGGTCCACGGTCCCTTCGAGGTGTGCCTCGAAGAGGAGCGGGATGTCGCAGATCACGAGCGGAGTGCCCGCAGCGGCGAGGGCGTCGGTGCGCGCACGCCGCAGGGCCGCGATGGCCGGATGGGTGATGGCCTCGAGCGCGGTGCGCTCGGCCGGGTCCGTGAAGACGCGGCGACGGAGGGCGGCGCGGTTGAGCGTTCCATCGGGCGCGAGGATCGCCGCCCCCCAGCGCGCGACGATGGCGGCCAGTGCTGGTGTGCCGGGCGCCACGGCCTCTCGCGCCAGGGCGTCGGCGTCCAGGAGGGGGAGGCCGCAGGCGGCGAAGCGCGAGGCGACGGTGGACTTGCCCGCCGCGATGTTCCCGGTGAGGCCGACGATGAGCATAGAGGAATTCTGGGGCGGGGGGTAAGTTCCTGCCATGCGCCGTGCCTCCCGCCGTGGCCGGTTCCCGGGCTTCTCCTTCCTGGAGCTGGTGTTCGTCATCGTGCTGATCGGCCTGGCCGCGCGGGCGTTCTTCGTGCGCTTCAACTACTGGCGCTACCGGATGGACGGCAACGTCGCCCTGGTGCAGAACGCCATCCTCGCGGCGCAGCAGACGGCCATCCAGCGCAACGTCCAGGTGCAGGTGATGATCGACGCCAGTGCGCACCGGGTGCGGATCCTGCAGGACTACAACACCAATGGCATCATGGATGCCGGGGACACCGTCATCTATCGTCCGCTCATCGACGGGGCGCGCTTCGCGGCGCCGGGGAGCACGCTGGATGGGGTGGCGGCCTCCTTCGTGACGGGGCCGGGGATGCGCGAGACGGGGAACACCCTCCAGCGCGCCTTCCTCATCACGCCCTCGGGGCAGGTGTCGCCGAGCTCGGGGGCCGGCGCCGGGGATGTGGTGGTGTATCTCGGCTCCCCGCGTGGATTGACCACGGACGAACGGGCCGTGCAGGTGATCGGCGCCACGACGCGGGCGATCTTCTGGTCGCGGGCGAGCGGGCGGTGGCGGCAGCCGATCCGATGAGCGTGGCGCCGTCGCCTGCCGCCGACTGGCCCGCGTGTGGGGGCGGTCCGCACCTTCTGGGGATGCGTCCCCCCCGTCGCACCGCGCGTCGCGGGATGACCATCATCGAGGTCGTCTTCGCGATCCTGATCCTCTCCGGGGTGACCTTGGCGATGGCGACCTTCGGGCGGTCGTTCACCAATGCGTCGAATTCGGCGGCGTGGTTCGTGCTCGCGAGTGACCTCGCGACCGGGCGGCTGGAAGCGATCCGCGCGGAATCCAATTACAGCGCCCTCTCCGGGTACGCCGGGACGGAGACCTCCGCGACCACCACGGCGGTGCCCTCGATGGCGTACGCGCCGGGCTTCACCCGGATCACGACGGTGCAGCGGGATTCCACCAGCGGTCACGACTGGACGCGCATCACGGTGACGATCAGTTCGACGCGGCTCGCCACGGCGCTGACCAAGTCGTTGACGGTGGCCAAGCCGTGAGACCGCGCGGCCGCCGGCACGCCGGACGTCGAGGCTTCTCGCTGATCGAGATCGTGGTCGCGATGACGCTGACGGCCGCCGTGTTCGCGATCACGTTCCCGTTCATCAAGTCGCAGGTGGCCGCGGTGGGGCGTGGGGCCGGCCGGACCGATGCGGACCAGGTGGCGCGATACGCCGTGATGATGATCGACCGCGATCTGCGCCGGGCGAGTGCCGATTCCGGACAGCCGCTGCTCGTGCTGGCGGGGCCGCGCGCCATCACCTTCACGGCGGACCTCGTCGCCACGGACACCACCGGGACGGACGCGGTGGACATCGACGCGGGGGTGTCCACGACGCTGAGCACCGCCTGGCTCCCGGCGAACGCGGCCACCCTGCCGCTGACCACCCGGTCGTATCCGACGGTGACCTATCGTGACCGCTTGGGGGCGGTGAGCCTGCGGGAGACGATCAGCTATTGGCTCAAGCCCGACACCGTCACGGGCCGGACCGACCTCTTCGTCCTCTGGCGGCGCGTGAACGCCGGGGACTCGGTCGTGGTCGTCCGCTCCCTGGTGCTGCCGACCGATACGGCGTTCTTCTCGTATCAGCGCCCCGACACGGCGACGGTGGGCGGCGTGCTGACCTCCAGCCTCCGCACCATCGCCGCGGCGCGCCTGCCGCTGTACTGGGACTCGGTGGCGGTGGATTCCATCCGCAGCGTGACCATCCGCGCCACGGGCCGGTACGTCGACACGCAGACGCGGGAGGAGACCCAGCGCACGCTGTTCGGCACGACGATGCTCACGAACGCGCCCGGTCGCTTGCTCGTCGGGTGCGGGGCGGCCCCGACCGCCCCCGGGAGCCCCAGCGCGACCCTCGCCAGTGGTAACGGGGCGCTGCTGGAGGCCAAGGTCAACTGGACGGCCTCGTCAGATGACGCGAGGAACGGCGGGGCGCGGGATGTGCGCGGATACGTGGTCGAGTGGAGCACGGACGGTGGCACCACGTGGCGCGGCCTCACGACCGTCTCTGCCCGTCAGCAGTCGCGCTACTACTGGTATCACGGATTGCCGATCGCCGGGACGGCGTCCTCGGTGACGGCGCGGTACCGCATCCGGGCCATCGACTGCGGTGGGCTCACCTCCACACCGACCACGGTCGTCTCGGTGACCTTCTGATGCGATCGTCTGGTGCCCGTCGGGGGTCCGCCCTGATCCTCGTGCTCGTGATGACGCTCGCCATCGCGGGGCTCGCCCTCTCGGCGATCTTCTTCTCCTCCAGCTCCCGGCTCCTCTCGGCGGCGGTGGACAAGGAACGGGGCTACCGCCTGGCCGCGCTGGCGGCGATCGAGATGGCCCGCGACAGCATCCAGCGCTTCTCGCTCGTGGACACCATCCCGAACGCCGCTTCGACGCCGATGCAGTTGTTCAGCGGCCTCCAGGTGCGCGACGCGACCGGCACCGTGATCCCCAATGTGCGCGTGAACGTGTGGGCGGCGATGACCGGCGACACGCTGGGCGCGATCCTGCCGACGGTCACCGTGATCGCCCAGGCCTACGACACCTACGGCGTCCGCTTTGTGCAGCGGGCGGACCTGCGCCCGGAGAGCTACTCCCGGTTCGCGATGTTCGTGAATGGGAACGTGACGCACGGCCCTGGGGTCATCGGGGGGCGTGCCCACGCCAACGGCGATTGGAGCATCGTCAATCCCGGGACGCAGCTCAGCAACATCTTCCTCGACACGCTGTCCGCCACCGGGACCATCACCGACAATGGCAGCGGCCAGAGCGCGGCCACCTTCGTCCGCGGGACCCAGTCGGGGGCCGTCCGCATCGACTATCCCCGCGATTCCACCTACGCGTGGATGCAGACGGTCGCGGGCCTCGCGGGACTCGACCTCAACCTGACGACCACCGGGACGGCGCTCGGCGGCGGGGCCAACACCGGCGGGAGCCGCGTGGAGTTCGTCAGCTTCGACGCCAACGGGAACGGCGTCAGCGAGGCGGGGGAGGGCTTCCTGCTGGTGGTGGATATGTCGCCCGGCTATCGCAAGCGCCGCGGCGTCGAGTTGACGAACAGCGCCAGCGCGCAGAGTCCGGCGTTCTCGACGTCGGACGACGTGATCCAGCATCAGTGCGGGGCCTTCTATCGGCGCCCGGCCACGGGCGGCACCTTCCGCTGGCACTTCTTCCCGGTGTCGGCGCATCGTCGCACGGCATTCCAGTCCCTCATCACGTCTACGGCGGCCGGCTCGTACCCTCAGGTCTCGGCCGCGACCTACACCACGCTGAGCGCCAACACGGCGGCGGCCGTGAAGGCCGTGCTGGAGCAGCCCACGGCCCGGTGCTTCCCCGCGGGGAGTCCGTACCTCATGCCGTCCGAGCGGTTCACGCAGGCGAACACGCTACAGCACAGTGGGACCACCGCCGCCTTCCAGACGCCGTGGGGCGCATCGAGCCAGACGCCGAGCGGGGGGTGGTACGGGGGGGCTGACACGACCTACTCGGGGCTCCTGAAGACGTGCACCGTGCAGACGAACGGGAACTGCCAAGGCGGCACGGTGGCGACGCTGGGGGCGCTGCGTCCCTTCGGGGGCACGCTGGGCTCGAGCCAGGTCGCCGACACCGCGATGCGTCGGTACCTCTGGCCCTTGAGCAGCCCGTACAACGGCGCCACGACGAACCGCGGGTTGGTCAACGTGCGTGTCGCCACCGGGGACACGCTGTATCTGAGCGGCACCCTGCGTGGCAAGATCACCATGCGGGTGGCCGGTGGGGTCATCCTGCCCGACCGCATCCGGTACGAGGTGGACCCCAACGATCCCAGCGTCCTCCCGTGTCGCAACCAACTCGGGCTGATCGCCGTGCGTGACATCCTCGTCGGCATCGGGGTACCGGCCCGCCTCTATGGCGTCGGGTCCGGCGCCTCCGCCTTCACCCTGCGCGGGGGTGGCGAGGCCCGGTTCACCATCCATGGAACGCTCATGAGCCTCACCGGCTCCGTCGGCGTGGATGGTGACTCCCTCGACTTCGGCCCCAACCAGGCGGAGCTCAGCTGCCCCGAGGACGAGACGACCATCCAGGACGACTCCAACGGCGGGTGCTTCTCCATCACGGGGGGGCTGATCATGAACACCTACAAACCGTTCTATCGCACGTTGTCGGGGCGCAGCAACCTGAACACCAACGTGAAGACGCGAAATGGCATGCGCTTCGCCAGCTCCTGGGACCGGTGCAACGAGGCTGATGGTCGCCCGCCGTACTTCCCGGTGACGACGCGCATCCGTGCCGTTCGCAGTCTCGAGATCGGCGTCACGCGTGCCAATACCCCGAGCAAGGTCCAGACCTACTTGCGGCGACTGCTGGGCAAGCCGATCTGACGCCGTGCGCGGGGCCGCCCGAGGGGCGCCCCGTCGATGTCAGCCGAGCGTGAGCTGTGCGCTCCCCGGCGGCGCCACGTCGTGGCAGGCGCGGCAGCGGGCCTCGTAGGCCTCCGCGCCCCCCACCATCACCACGGGCGAATCCCAGGCGGCCGGCTTGCCGTCGATCAGCCGCTGGTTGCGGCAGGCGGGGGCCCCGCAGCGCACGCAGATGGCGTGCAGCTTGTCCACCACCTCCGCCACGCAGAGCAGCTGGGGCATCATCCCGAACGGCTCGCCGCGGAAGTCGGTGTCGGTGCCCGCGAGAATCACCCGCCGGCCGCGCGCGGCGAGGTCGGTCGCGAGCGCGACGATCCCGGCATCGAGGAACTGCACCTCATCGATCGCGACGACCTGCGCCATCGGGTCGAGGCGCATCGCGATCTGCCGAGCCGAGTCCACGGGGACCGCCTCGATGGTGCGCCCATCGTGGCTGCCGATGGCGTGGATGCCCCCGGCGTACCGGTCGTCCAGGTGCGACTTGAACACCTGGACGCGCTTCTTGGCGATGATGGCACGCTTGACGCGGCGGATGAGCTCCTCGCTCTTGCCGCTGAACATCACCCCGGCGATCACCTCGATCCACCCGCCGGTGAGCTGGAGCGTGCCGCTCATCGCGGGGTCCTCGGGCCGTCACGGCGCGGGCCCCCCGCGCGCGGCGCCCCGCCACGCGGCGGGCCACTCCGGGGCGCGCCGCTCCGCGGCGGCCCACTGCGGGGCGGGCCACTCCGCGGGCCCCGGTCGTCACGGTCCCCCCGATCCGGGCGCGGGCCGCGCTCCGGCCGTGCCCCGCGATCGCCGCGGTCGCTCCGCGGGCCGCGCTCGAACCGCTCCCCACGAGGGGCGAACCCCGCGCGCGGCGGCCGGTCCCGGTCGCGGCCCTCGTCCCGCCGCCCCTCACGCGCCGGGGCCTCGGCGCGCGCCGACTCCGTCATCGCCTCGCGCACGCGCTTCTCCGCCGCCTGCACCGCGTCGGTGAGCCCGGCGCGCGAGCGCTCGAGCAACCGGAGCGCCGCGGCCGCGATCTCGAGTCCGTCGTAGCTCTCGAGGAGTGGCTCCAGCGCGAGCACCTCGCGCGCGGGCACGCCGGCATCGAGTACCGCCCGCACCTCGGCGCGGAGCTTGGCCTCCGCGGCCCGCGCCCGCGCCGCCGCGCCCTTGGCGGCGAACGGCAGCACCGGCACCTCGCCGGCGAGCCGCTGCAGGGCCGCGCGCTGGCGCGCCGGGATGATCGCGACCACCTGCGCCGGCGCCGCCGCGACCACCGAGCCCCACGCCGTCGCGGTCGGGACGCCGATCAGCACGACGAGCGCGGCGTGCGCCTCCACGCGGTCCTGCGCCACCTGCACGAGCGCGCCCGTGTCGTAGCCGATCGCCCGGAGGACGGCGGTCGCCTCGGCGGCGCCGGCCGTGTCCGCGGCGAGGATGGTGGTCGACGGCGCGTCGACCTCGTCGAGCACCGACGCGAGGGCGGGGGCCACCGCACCGGCCACGAGCAGGGCGCGCACCTGGGCGACGGCGCCCGTGCCGGTGGCAGGGACCACGTCATCCACGACGCGCCGCGCCTTGTGCAGGTGCCGCTCCAGGAGCGCCTCCACCCCGGCGGTCGCCTCGAGCGCGGTGAGGAACTTGGCCGCGCCCTTCGGGACCTCGGCGAGCACAGCGGCGAGTGCCGGATCGTCCGCGTCCATCTCGTCGGCGGAGGCGAACCCGACCTGCGTGACGGCGTCGAGCTTGAGCGCGGAGGCGCCGAGCGCCGGGGCGAGCGTGGCCGGCGCCCCGATGACCACCGCCGCGGGCCCTGCGGCGAGGAGGCGCGTCGCCCGCGCCGGTGTCGTGGCTGCGACGATGCGATGTCCCGCCGCCGACGGCAGCGCGCTCACCGCCTGCGCGAGCGCGAGCGCGGCCCCCGCATCAGGGACGAGGAGGAGGAGCCGAGTGCCTCCCTCGGCCGTCATCCGCTCGAGGGCGGGGATGGCGAGGCGCGCGACGCGCGTCCAGTCGGGCGGGAGGAAGTACGCCACGTGGGCGCTGCGGACGGCGCCGGCCGTCTCGCGGGTCTGAGGGGTCACTGCAGGCTCGGTTTTCAATGGCGCCCCGGGGGGCGCGTGTGGTATCCTACGCGGACCGGGAAATATAGCGGTCCCCCTCGCCGCCACCCGCCTCCGCCCACCGCGCCCCGAGGAGTCCGCCCGTGTCCGAGCCGATGGTCTTCCATCCGTCCGCCAACATCGCCGCCCTCCGTGAGTCGGCGACCATCGCGGTCTCCCAGCGCGCGAAGGCGCTGAAGGCGCAGGGGCGTGAGATCATCGATCTGGGTGCGGGGGAGCCGGACTTCGACACGCCCGAGCCGATCCGGCGGGCCGCCGCGGAGGCGGTGGAGCGCGGCGCCACGCGGTACACGGCGGTGGAGGGCATCGCCCCGCTGCGCGAGGCCATCGCCGCCGACGCGAATCGCCTGTATCGAGGCGAGCAGCCGGTGACGGCCGCCGACGTGATCGTCTCCAACGGCTCCAAGCAGTCGCTCTACAACGCCTGCCTCACGCTCTTCGGCCCCGGCGACGAGGTGCTCGTCCCGACGCCGAGCTGGACGAGCTACTACGAGATGGTGGGGTTGGCGCGGGCGACGGCGGTGGAGGTGCACGGCGATCCGGCGCGCGGGTTCAAGGTGGACCCGGAGCGTCTGGCGCGGCACGCGACGCCGCGCACGCGCGGCCTGATGCTCAACTCGCCGAGCAACCCGACCGGCTCCGTGTACTCGCCCGACGAGCTGCGCGCGATCCTCGATCTGGCGCACGAGCGCGGCTGGTGGGTGATCAGCGACGAGATCTATGTGCGCATCGCCTACGATGCGCCGGCTCCGAGCGCGCTCGCGGTGGCCACGCGGCGCGACAACCTGATCGTCGTGAACGGCGTGGCGAAGGCGTACGCGATGACCGGCTTCCGCATCGGCTGGTCGGTCGCGCCGCGGGCCGTCTCGCAGGCGATGACCGCGCTGCAGTCGCACACGACGTCCAACGCGGCGACGGAGTCGCAGTACGCCGCGTTGGCCGCGCTGACGCGCACGACGGAGGCGGACGACGCGGTCCGGGCGATGGTGCGGGAGTTCGCGGCGCGCCGCGA
>JBANGJ010000035.1:0-11784 GCA_037975505.1 Gemmatimonadota bacterium
GTGCCTTCTTCGGAAAGCAGGCCGCCGAAAGCAGGCTGAGAGGGAGCAGGACCAGGAGCGAAGAACGACGGATCATCAGAAACGCCTCAGAGGGGAGAAAAAGAGGAAAACCTGCACTGATAGTCATCGACCGACCGGGAGGCGTGGCCCCCAGGACGGCATCCGGGCCACGGCCCCACGCGTGAGCTGCCGCATCCGCCCGGATTCGGTATCCAACACCCACAACTGCCGACTGCCACCGCGATTCGACGTAAGCACCAGATGCCGGGCGTCGGGCGCCCAGGCCGGGTCCTCGTTGATCCCGTCGGTCGTGTGCTGCTTGACGGATCGATCCCGCAGACCGATCGTCGCCACCTGAAAGCGCCCCTCGACCTGGGTCGAGAACGCCACCGACCGACCGTCCGGTGACCACGCGGGATCCGCACGATAGAGCTGGTCCCCGAACCCGGAGGTCGTCAGGAGTTCGGCGTTCGCCCCGTCGCTGTCTGAAATATAAATCTCGTTATGTCCCAGACGCGACGTGGTGAAGGCCAGTCGTCGACCGTCTGGCGAGAACGTGGGCTGTGCGTTGGTGGACCCCCGCCCCACCGTGACCGGATACGCGGGCTCCGACCCCGTCAGCGGCTTGACGAAGATGTCCGTGCCGTCGTGCCCTGCCGCATAGGCGAGGAAACGGCCATCAGTGGAAAATGCAGGGGAGATGGCGACGCCCGAACCGCCCGCGATGACCCGCGAGGTCCCCGCCACGAGGTCACGCAGCATCAGCCGTGTCCCTTCGTCTCGCATCTCCGTCCATGCGATCATCGTCCCCGAGGGGTGCCACGCCGGTCCAAGCGCCGTCCCGGTCCCTGACAGGGCCACCGCATTCTCCCCGTCCGCGTCCACCTGCCACAACGCACCGCCGCGCACGAACAGCACCCGGGTGGCCGCGACTCCCGCCTGGCCGGTGACCCAGCGCTCCACCTCATCGGCCACCCGATGGAGCGTCATCCGCCAGTCCGGCGTGAGCCGAGCGCCACCTATCGGAAAGCGCTGGCTGTTCCGGACGGTGCCGGCGGCCAGGTCGTGGAGCGTGACTTGGAGGGTCCCGTCCCCTGGCAGCGCCATCTGCAGGAGGGCAGCTGCCCCCAGCCGCTGGAAGAGCGCGTAATTGAGAGCGCCCGCCGGCGCCACGCCGCCGTCCGGGGCGATCACCGTGATGCGGTCCCCGAAATCGAGGTCCCGGGCCACGATCGCACGGATGGAGTCGGCATCGGGGCCCTTCACCGGCAGTACGTACACGCCCGGCTTGGTCCCGGGCGCATAGGTGAGACCGATCCGGACACCGGGATTGGGGTCCTGTGCCCCGGCGAGGACGGGGCCGATCGTCAGGACGGCCAGGACGGAACGGAGGAGGTATCGCATCAGCGCAGGCGCGTGGGATCGAAACTGAAACTGATGGGAAGGATGTCGTCCGAGAACGCCGCGGGGAGGGCCCCGAAACGCGCCGACGCGGCCTCGACGGCCGCCTCGGCTTCGAGGTCGAAGGCGTAGTTCCCGCTGCGCTGAATGAACCGGAACCCGGTCACGCTCCCATCCCTCCGGATCAGGAAGAAGACCTCGGCGCGGAGGGCGCCGGGATTGCGCGGGCGGAAGTCGAGCGCGATCTGGCGCACGATGTTCTGCAGATACCCGGGGAACGGGAATTCGATCCCCTCCGTCCGAACCATCGCCACATCGGTGCCGGTGCCGCCGACCGCCCCGCCACCGGCGGTAGGCGCCCGCGACGGGGCAACGCGTTCGGGGGTCGGGGTGATGTTGGTCGTGGCGCGGGTCTGCGGCCGACGGCGCGAGGTGGGGGCCTCGATCGGTGCGACCTTCTCGGCGGCGTTCGTCTCCGCCTTGGGCGGGGCCGTCGCGGCGGCGGCGGGGCTCGGCGCGTCCCGGACGACGCCCGCCGCCCGCTCCCCCGCCGGGGCCGCGATGAGATTCACCTGATACATGGGCGGCAGCTGGGCCTCCCGGGCCGCCCGCAGTCCGAACAGCAGGGCGAACGCCGCGAGGTGCAGCGCCGCGGAGAGGAGGAGGGCCCCACCGATGGACGGCCCGCGCGGCGCCCGCGCGACCAGCGCGGTCACTTCGCGACGTCCTCCGGCTCGGTGACCAAGCCGACGTCGTTGACCCCGGCCCCCCGGATGATCGCGAGCACCTGCACCACCCGTCCGTAGTCCGCGCGCTGGTCGGCGCGGAGGTAGACCCCTCCGCGGCCGGCCTTGGCCGCGAGTGCCTTGAACATCCCGCGGAACTCTGCCAGCGAGACCTGCGCGTCGTCCACGAAGATCGTCCCGTTCCGCGTGACGGAGACCACGAGCGGGCTCTTGGCGTCGAGCGGGCGCGCCTCGGCGCGCGGCAGCGCCACATCCACCCCGCCCTGCATCATCGGGGCGGTGATCATGAAGATGATCATCAGGAGCATCATCACGTCGATGAGGGACACGACGTTGATCTCCGCATTCAGCGGGGTGCGCTCCCCGCGGCCGCGCCGCCGCACCTAGAGCCGCCCCTCGCGCGCCATGAGGGCGATGATCTCAGACCCGAATCCGTCGAGCGCCCCGTCGAACCGGTTGAGGCGCGCCGCGAAGATGTTGTAGCCGAAGAACGCCGGGATCGCGACGGCGAGCGCGAAGGCCGTGGCGACGAGCGCCTCCGCGACGCCCGGGGCGACCGCGGCGAGGTTGCCCGAGCCCCCGCGCGCCACGCCCAGGAAGGCGGTGATGACCCCGAGGACCGTCCCCATCAGGCCGAGGAGTGGGCTCACCGAGCCCACCATCGCCAGAAAGGGGATGTAGCGACCGAGGGCGTCCCGCTCGGCGTTGGTCTCCGCGTCGAGCACCAGCCGCAGCGCCTCGACCTGCGAGGCGCTCAGCGTTGCCCCCCCGGTCCGCATCTCCTCGAGGAACTGCATCGCGCGGCGCAGCACGCGCGCGTGCGGCTCCTGCGCCTCGAGGGCGACGAGGGCGAAGGCGTCCTGCAGGGAGCCGGCCGCGCGGAACCGCGCCAGGAACTCGCGCGCCGCGGCGTCCGCCCGGCGGAACGCCACCCACTTGGAGAACATCACGGCCCAAGAGCCGAGCGAGAGGACGGCAAGCACCCCGAGCACACCCTTCGTGACGGGCGACGCCGACAGGATGAGCTCGACGGGCGAGGACGGGACAGCGGCGGCGAGTTGGGGGAAGATCACCGGGAAGCGAACCAGTCGAAGGTGTGTCGAAGGCCGTGCTCGAGGGACTGCTGGGGCTCCCAGCCGAGGCCGGCGCGCGCCTTTGCGATGCTCACGAAGGAGCGGAGCTGTTCCCCCGGACGCGCCGGGGCGTGCTGCACCGGCACCGTCCGCCCGCTCGCGCGCATCAGCGCGGCGGCAAGATCGGTGACGGAGGTCTCCACACCCGTGCCGAGGTTGAACGCGCGGTCGTCCACCGCGCCGGCGGGGAGGGCCGGGAGCGCCGCGGCGAGCACGTGCGCCCGCGCGACGTCACCCACATACACGTAGTCCCGCGTCTGCGCGCCATCCCCGAAGACCGTGAGCGGCGTGCCGGCGATCAGCCGCTGGCAGAAGATGGCCACCACACCGGCCTCGCCGTGCGGATCCTGCCGCGGTCCGTACACATTCGCGAAGCGGAGCGCGATGTAGTCGAGCCCGTGCACCCGTGCGTAGTACGCGAGGTAGAGCTCCACCGAGAACTTGGCGATCCCGTACGGCGACTCGGGGTTCTTGGGGAAGGTCTCGAGGTTCGGCGGGGTGACGAGGTCACCGTACACGGCGCCGCCCGTGGAGGCGAAGATGACCCGCGTGCGCCGACCACTCGCGCGCACGGCCTCCACCAGATTCAGCGTGCCCCCGATGTTCACCTCGACATCGAACCGCGGATCGGCCACGCTCTTGCGCACGTCGATCTGCGCGGCGAGGTGACAGACCAGATCGAAGCCGCCGTCGCGGACGCAGGCCGCGGCCTCGGGCGACCGGATGTCCGCCTCCACAAACGCGGCGCGCGCCGGCACCTGCTCGCGCGTGCCGCTCGAGAGGTTGTCCAACACGGTGACCGACCACCCCGCCGCGAGGAGGGCGTCGGCCACGGTGGACCCGATGAAGCCGGCGCCACCCGTGACCAGGGCGCGACCGGAGGAGATGGAACCGAGGACGGATGACATGCTCGAAAAATAGAAATGGAGTAATGGCTCAGGGCATCCGGGCGGTCACCCGCCCTTCCATCCCGGGCGTGAGCCGGCCGATGCCCTGTGTGATCAGCGTCGCACTGACGCCCTGTCGGGTGACCTTCATCACCCGGAGCGTCGCCACGGGCGCGGCCTCGCCGGCCTCCGTCGCCCGACCGGTGACCGTCACCTGGTCCCCCGGCGACAGGACCGTCCCGTCGGCGCTGGGCGCGAGGATGACCGCCTGCCCCGGCCCCGGAATCAGGGCGTCGCCGGCGACCCAGAGGACCGACAGCCGAGCGCCGTCCGCGACCGGACGCACGGCCGCAGCCGCCGGGACGACGGTGTCGAGGACGACGAGGGACTGCCCGACCGCCACATCCTCGAACGCCGTCATGAGGCGCGCCTCAGCTGCGCCGTTCTCCCCAACCCCGAGGACGCGGAAGACGCCGGTCGGGATCAGCACGCGTCCACGGCCGTCAAAACTCGGCCCGTACCGGAACGCCACGAGGCGCGTCTCGGCGGACACGCCGGTGCCGGCCCGCACTGAGAGCAACGCCGTCTCGAAAGTCTGGATCGGACGAGCGAATCGCGTCGCCCGCACCCCGACGTTGGCATCCGCCAGGCGCCCGACCTCCCCCACTGGCGTGACCCCCTCAGGACCGACGAGGTAGGGCAGGCGCATCAGCTCGCCGAGGGGGAAGAGGGCCCGACTGGGTGCGGCCTCAGAGGCCGCCACCGTCGCAGGCACGGCGACCGGACGACGCGGGGCGAAGATCGACGGGCCGGTGGTAGTGGCGGCCGCCGCCGCAGCCCCCGTGGCGCTCGTCGCCGGCGCGACGGCCGTGCTGTCGAGCGCGTCCCCAAACACCTCGACCAGATCGAGCACCTGGCCCGGATAGATCCAATGCGGGTCGTGGATCTTGTCCTTGTTCTTCGCGTGGATCTCGGCCCAGCGGAACGGATCCTTCAGGTACAGCGTGGCGATGTCCCAGAGCGTGTCCCCCTCACGCACGGTGTGCGTGCGGGGCGCGGCCGTCTCCTGGGCGATGGCGGGTGCCGTGACCAGCAGGACGAGGATGAGGAGGCGGAGGGTACGTCGCATCGGCAACGAGGGGCGGCGGGGAGTCGGGGCCCACCGAGGTGGGCACTCGTGATAGGACGATTCGGTGCAAGGTACGGAAACGGGGCGCTCGGGTGGGTACCCGGGCGCCCCGTCCACGTTCAACACGACCCGGTCAGAAGGGAAGGTCGTCGTCCCCGTCCATCCCCGCCGGGAACTCCTCGAACCCGTCCGTCGCGGACCCCGCCTTGGCGGCCGGCCGGGCGCGCATCCCGCCCTCGCCCCCCTCACCGCCGCGACCGCCGCCGAGCAGGATCACCTCCCGCACGTTGATCTCGGTCACATAGCGCGTCTGCTTGTCCTTGTCCTCGTACTGCCGGTACTCGATGCGCCCCTCGATGTAGAGCTTGTCGCCCTTCTTGGCATAGCGCTCGACCACATCGGCGAGACCGGAGCCCTTCGCGTTCCACGCCACGCACTTGTGCCACTCGGTCTTCTCCTGCTTCTCCCCGCTCGCCGAGGTCCACTGACGGCTGGTGGCGAGGGAGAACTGGGCGACCTTGTTGCCGCCGGACGTGGAGCGGATCTCGGGGTCGGCCCCGAGGTTCCCGATGAGGGTCACCTTGTTCAAGCTGCGGCTCATGCTGCCTCCTGGAATGGGTCAGTCCGCGCGCACACCATACCGGAGACCGGCGGTCGCACTCGCATCGGAAGGTCGATGCCGTAAGCTAATCGCCCCGGCCGACGGCCGCCCCCGGGCGCCGCATCACGACCGCATCCTCCACGGGGCGCGTGTAATAGCCCTTCCGACGCCCCGCGGCGACGAACCCGTGCCGCCGGTACAGCGCCTGGGCCGCCGCGTTGGACTCTCGGACCTCCAGATACACGGTCGGGGGGTGCTCGGCGTCGAGCCGGCACAGAAAGTCCGCCAGCAGGGCCGCCCCGATGCCCTGCCCGCGCCGGTCCGCTCGCACAGCGAGGTTGGCGAGTTCGGCCTCGTCCCCCACCCGCCACCCCACGAGGTAGCCGACGACCGCCCCCGCCACGATGGCCGCCGTGCTGATCCCCTGCGGCGCCTCGAGCATCGAACCGAAGGCCTGCGCGCTCCACGGATCGGGAAAGGACGCCACCTCGATGGCCCGGATGGCGGGGACGTCCGCCGGTGAGACGGGGCGGATGGTCAGGGGTTCGGCGGTCACGCGGAGGGCGCGCCGGGCGCGGGCGCGGTCAGGGCGCGTCCGTGCGCGGCCTCCCACTTCACCTGGGCCTCCGCCAAGCGACCATACCCGGGTTCCCAGGTGGCGAGATCGACGGGGCCGGTGGCGCGGACCATGGCGAGGGCGCGCGCCGCCCCACGGGCGTGCGGCATCGCCGCCAGCGCCTCATCCGGGCCGATGGGGGTCGCGCCCAGCGCCGCCGCTCTCGCCATCACCTCGGACGCCGGCACGAGTCCCAGGGAGTCCACCGCGCCCACCGCGCCGTCCGCACCCGTCACGACGAGCGCCGCATAGCGGTCCCCGCGAAGCGCATCCAGCGTGGCGAACCAGCGCCCCGCGCGGTGCGTCCGATTGTCCGCCGCCACGAGGAGCCCGAGCGACGGCGCGGCGTAGAGCGGGCACCCCGTGCCCTCGGCAATCCCCTTGGCCGTCGCGCCGATCACACGTAGCGCCGTGAAACTCCCCGGTCCCGCCCCCACGATCAGCGCGCGTACATCGGCCAGCCTCGCCCCCGCCCCCTCGAGCAACGCGAGCAGGGCGGGCAGGAACGTCTCCTCTCGCGTACCACGCATCACCACCGTCGCGTCGGCGACGCACGTCCCATCGCGGAGCAGGGCGAGCGTGCCATCGCCGCCAGACGCGTCGAGCGCCAGGACGAGCCCGGACGTGAGCGGCGGCGTCACCATGTGAGGCGTCGGCGACCCGGGTCACCAGGCAGATGGGCGAGTGCCATCCGCTGCGCGGTGGCCGGCCACTCCCCCGCGGCGCGCTCGGGCCACTCGACGAGCACGAGGTCAGGCGACCGCAGGAGCTCGTCCCACCCGATGGCGGCGAGCTGCGCGGGCCCGTCGAGTCGGTAGAGGTCCGCGTGATGCGCGGGGCCCCGCGGCGTGTCGTACGTGTGCACCAGCGCGTAGGTGGGACTCGTGACGGTGTCGCGGACGCCGGCCCCGCGCAGGATCGCCGCGGCCAGCGTCGTCTTCCCCGCCCCGAGGTCCCCCTCGAGCCCGACGAACGCCGGGCGCTCGAGGGCCGCCCCGAAGGCCTCGCCGAAGGCGACGAGCTCGGCTTCGGTCAGCTCAACGACGGGCACGGGACGCCCCCGAACCGGATTCCCCCATCGCCGCCTTCAGCTCGAAGAGCTCGTCGCGCAGGCGCGCGGCCGCCTCGAAGTCCAGTTGCGTCGCGGCGGCGCGCATCTCCGCCTCGAGCTGTGCCACGAGCGCCCCCAGGTCGCGGGTGCCATAGCTGCGCTGGGCCTCGGCAACCTTCTGCTGCTTCTTGGTGCGGCGCCCCGCCGCCTCCCGCGCCTCCGTCCCCTCGCGCGCATCCGCCACGCGGGTGACGATGCGGACCTGATCGGTGCTCTTCACCACACCGGCGGGGGTGATGCCGTGCGCACGGTTGTGCTCCTCCTGCTTGGCACGCCGCCGGGCGGTCTCATCGAGGCACCGCTGCATCGACCCGGTGATGCGGTCGGCGTAGAAGATCGCCCGCCCGTCCACGTGCCGTGCCGCGCGACCGACGGTCTGGATGAGCGACCGGTCGGAGCGGAGGAATCCCTCCTGGTCCGCGTCGAGGATGGCGACGAGCGACACCTCAGGGAGGTCGAGCCCTTCGCGGAGCAGGTTGATGCCGATGAGGACGTCGAACTCGCCGAGGCGGAGGCCGCGGATAATCTCCATCCGTTCGATGGCATCGATGTCCGCGTGCATATACCGGACGCGCACCCCGACCTGCGCGAGGTAGTCGGCGAGATCCTCGGCCATGCGCTTGGTGAGGGTCGTGACGAGGACCCGCTCGCCGCGGCGCTCCCGCAGGCGGATCTCGTGCAGCAGATCGTCCACCTGTCCGTGCACCGGGCGGATCTCGATGATCGGGTCGAGCAGTCCCGTGGGGCGGATGACCTGCTCCACCACGGTGCCCTCGGAGAGCCGGAGCTCCAGGTCCCCCGGGGTGGCCGAGACGTTGATGGCGCGCGGCGTGAGCGCGAGGAACTCGTCGAACATCAGCGGGCGGTTATCGAGCGCACTCGGGAGCCGGAAGCCGTACTCCACGAGGGTCGTCTTGCGGGCGCGGTCGCCGTTATACATCGCCCCGATCTGCGGGAGCGTCACGTGCGACTCATCGACCACCACCAGGAAGTCCTCCGGGAAGTAGTCGAGGAGGCAGGCGGGGCGGTCGCCGGGCCGGCGGCCCGCCAGGATGCGCGAATAGTTCTCGATGCCCGGACAGGTGCCGATCTCGAGCATCATCTCGAGGTCGAAGTTCGTGCGGGACTCCAGGCGCTGCGCCTCGAGGAGCTTGTTGGCCGCCTTGAGCGCCGCGAGCCGCTCCGCGAGCTCCGCCCGGATCTCGCGGACGGCGCGTTCCAACGTGGGCCGTGTCGTGACGAAGTGCTTCGCGGGGTAGATCGCCGTCCGTTCGAGTGGCGCAATCGCCTGGCCCGTCAGGGGGTCGACCTTGGTGATCCGTTCGATCTCGTCTCCGAACATCTCGACGCGCACCGCCTGCTCCTCGTACGCGGGGAGGATCTCGACGGTGTCGCCGCGGACGCGGAAGGTGCCGCGCTCGAACGCCACATCGTTGCGGGCGTACTGGATGCGCACGAGGGCGCGCAGGATCTCGTCCCGCGGGATGCGCTGCCCCACCGCGAGCGTGACCATCGCGGCCTTGTACGTCTCGGGGTCCCCGAGGCCGTAGATGGCCGAGACCGTCGCCACCACGATGACATCCGACCGCTCCATCAGCGAGGACGTGGCGCGGAGG
Organism: Gemmatimonadota bacterium; assembly: GCA_037975505.1. GTDB lineage: Bacteria > Gemmatimonadota > Gemmatimonadetes > Gemmatimonadales > Gemmatimonadaceae > Pseudogemmatithrix. The sequence continues at coordinate 9,241 of JBANGJ010000035.1, forward strand.
CGCAGCCGGTCGATGTCCTCGTTGATGGACGCGTCCTTCTCGATGTACGTGTCCGAGCTCGGGACGTAGGCCTCGGGCTGGTAGTAGTCGTAGTACGAGATGAAGTACTCGACCGCGTTCGTCGGGAAGAACCCCTTCAGCTCGCCGTAGAGCTGGGCGGCGAGCGTCTTGTTGTGGGAGAGGACCAACGCTGGGGTGCCGTGCGCGGCGATGACGTTCGCGACGGTCATCGTCTTGCCCGACCCGGTCACGCCGAGGAGGGTCTGGAACCGGTCCCCGCGGACGAGACCGGCCGAGAGCTCGGCGATCGCGCGCGGCTGGTCCCCCGCCGGCGCGAACGGCGCCTGCAGTGTGAAGCGGCTCATCGCCGTGCCCGGCCGGGCGGCCCGGAGCGCGCCGCCCGGCTCACATCCCCGGGAGCAACGGACGCTGCCAGGGAATGCCGGCCAGAATCAACCCGAGCGTGAGGAGCACGAAGAGGAGCGCCTTCCGGTGCCGGGCCGCGTCATCCGCGGCGTTCTTGGCCACCACCCCCCCGACGGTGCCGAGGATCACGGCCACCACCATCAGCGTGGGATGCTCCGCGATGAAGAACCGGTTCGCGCCGTCCCGCATCGTCGCCGGCATGTCCGCCATCAGCGACCGGACGTACGGGCTCACCACGAAGAGTCCCAGCCCCAGCAGCAGCTGCAGGTGAAGGGAGGTGGTGAAGACGAGGAGGGTCTTCCGGGTGGCCGCGAAGGGGCGCGTCCCGTCGAGGCCGCGCACGGCTTGCGCGACCGTCAGGAGCCCGGCGACGAGGACCACCCAGCGGAGGAGGTTGTGCGTGTGCAGGAGGGCGGGATGCATGGGGCGTGGGGAGGGTGGGCGGAGGGCGCGGACGCTCAGTCGTCCGTGGTGATGCGTTCGCGGCGCGCCACGCTCGCGACGCCCTTCACGCGCCGCGCCGCCTTGATGATGCGCTCGAGGTGCGCGAGGTTCTCGACCTCGACCAGGGCGGCCCCGTTGACGCGGCCGTCCACCGTCTTGAGCTCCAGCGACCGGATGTCGGTACCCGCGGAGCTGACGGCCGTGGCGAGATCGGCGTAGAGCCCGCGTCGATCGTGGCCCTCGATGGCGAGGCGGATGAGGAAGCGCTCCCCCGCCGTCTCCTGCCAGTCGATCTCCAGACGCCGCTCGGGCTCGTGCACCAGCACGAGGAGGTTGGGGCAGTCGTGCCGATGGATGCTGACACCGCGACCGCGAGTGACGTACCCCACCACCTGGTCGCCGGGGACCGGCTGACAGCACTGCGCATAGCGCACCATGAGCCCGTCGGCCCCTTGGATGCGCAGGCCGCGCGACCCACTCCCGGTCCCGCGCATGCGGTCGATGAGGCGCTCGAGCGGACTCGGCCGGATCGGCTGCTCCGGCGCCGCCGCGAGGTCGGGCGAGAGCGCCGTGAGCACCTGCGTGACGGTGATGTCCCCCTGCCCAAGGCTCGCGAGGAGCTGCCCGACGTCCTGGAGCTTGAGCGCCGCCGCGGCTCGGGCGAGCTCGGCCTCGGGGAGCTTCGCGTGGCGGCGCCGACGGAGCTCCCGGTCGAGGATCTCCTGCCCCACCGCGACGAACGTCTTCTGCTCCTCCTGCCGCAGCCACTGGCGGATCTTGTGGCGCGCGCGCCCCGTGCGTACGTGCGCCAGCCAGTCGCGGTTCGGGCGAGCCACCGGACCCCGGAGGATCTCGCAGGTCTCCGAGTTGCGGAGCTCGCGTGAGAGCGGGACGATCCGCCCGTTGACGCGCGCCCCCTGCGTGCGGAGCCCGACCTCGGTGTGCACCGCGAACGCGAAGTCGATCGGCGTGGCCCCCTTCGGGAGCTGGATCACGTCCCCGTTCGGCGTGAAGACGAAGATCTCGTCCTGATACAGGTCGAGCTTCAGGAACTCGAGGAACTGGTCCGGGGTCTCGGCGTCGAGCTGCAGTTCGAGCACCTGACGGAACCAGGAGAGGTGGCGGTCGAGGTCCCGACTCCCCTTCTCACCCTCCTTGTAGAGCCAGTGGGCGGCGATGCCGTACTCCGCCGTCCGGTGGTGGTCACGCGTCCGGATCTGGATCTCGAAGAGCGTGCCTCGCGGCCCGAAGATGGTGGTGTGCAACGACTGGTAGCCGTTGGACTTGGGAGACGCGATGTAGTCCTTGATGCGCTCCTGCAGCGGCGTCCACGCGCCGTGGATGACACCGAGGGCGTGATAGCACTCGGGCACATCCTCCACGAGCACGCGGATGGCGTAAAGGTCGTAGATCTCGTCGTACGGCTTCTCGCGCTTCTGCATCTTCTTGTGGATCGACCAGAGATGCTTGGGCCGCCCGCCCACCTCGACCACACGGACGCCGCTCTCCCGGAGCTTGGCCTCCAGCGGTGCGATCATCTCCGCGATGCGCGAATCACGGTCGGCGCGCTTCTCCGCCAGCAGCCGGGCGAGCGACCGGTACTCCTCCGGCTCGAGCCACTTGAAGGCGAGGTCCTCGAGCTCCGCCTTCATCGCGGCGAGCCCGAAGCGGTGC
>JBANGJ010000042.1:0-12939 GCA_037975505.1 Gemmatimonadota bacterium
GGGAGCGGCTACTGGTCCCAGCAGGGCGTGGTGCAGGTCCTCGGCACGCCGCGGCCGCCGGTGGCGGTGCGCGTGCGGTGGCCCGATGGTCACACGACGCGGACGCCGGTCCCCGCCGGGGCGCGCGAGGTGCGCGTCTCCCCCTGACCGGCCGCGTCGGCGCGGCCGGTCACCCCGGCGGCCGGGACCAGACCACGATCGTGCCGCACCGCTCCATCCCCGCACCGCCCGTCGAGAACTGGAACGGCACCGTCGCGAGCGTCGCGTAGAGCTCGATGCCCTCGACGGTGTTCGCGGGGATGTCGTCGAGTTCCATCCCGCGGGCGCGCTGGCCGTCGAGCCAGAGGTCGGGGATGCATCGGCGCAGGCGGCCGCTGGCGATGCTGAAGCGCACGCCGAAGCCGCCGCCGGTGGTTCGCACGAGCAGGATCCCGCGGCGCCCGCGGAGCACGTCGCTGAGCCGGCTCGTGTGTCGGCGCTCGATGTCGTCGCGTGTGACGAAGGTTCCGATGCCGCGCGCGCGGCGCTCGTCGAACCCGCCCAGCCCGAGGGGACTGCGGCGCGAGGCCGCATCAACCCGCATCGCGTCGAGCGTCTGCGCCGCGGGCTCCATCAGGAAGAGCAGTGTGTCCCCGCGCAGCTGCTCCGACCGCAGCGTGATGGCGATCGGGGTGTGCCCGAGGCGACGCAGGAAGACCGTGAGCGTATCCCGGCGCGTGGCGGTGAGGCGGAAGTAGCCGTCGGCGTCCGATCGGGCCCGTTCGCCCCCGGCGTCGACATCCACGCCCTCGAGGCGAATGCCGTCCGGGCGCTCCACGCGGCCGATGAGCGGCCACGGGGCGACCGGGGGCGCGGCCTGGGCGCGTGCGACGCTCGGCGAGAGGGCGCCGAGGAGGCCGAGGGTGAGGGGCAGAGCGAGGGCGCGTATCCGCACGGGAGGGAAGGTAGGGTGCGGTGGGGCGGTGCGAAATGCGAATTGTGACAATTATCACATCGTTATTCGGCGCTTGTACGCCTGGGCTCCCGGGAAGTTCCGGGGACCCTTGCGGGGCTTGTCACGCGCCCGTTACCCTTTCCACTCCCCCACTCCCCGGGCGACCGGGGTCACGGGCGTTTTTCCCGCTGTCCGGACGAGGCGGTCGTGCAGGTCAGGCGATGGCGCGTGAGCACGCGTTCATCCGTCGGTAACCCCATTCCCTTGAGGTATGCTCATGCTGGGACGTATCGGGATTCGGAGGCTCGGCGCCTCCATCCTCGCGCTGGTCGTCTCACTCGCCTCGGCCCCTGAGGTGTCCGCGCAGGCGGGCGCCACGATCACGGGTCGGGTGACGAGCGAGGCGGGCCAGCCGCTCTATGGTGCGAACGTCACCATCGAGGCGCTCACGGTGTCCGTGGGCTCGAACGAGGACGGGCGCTACACCATCACCATCCCGGGCGCGCGCGCCCGTGGGCAGCAGGTCGTCCTCCGGGCGCGAGCCATCGGCTACGTCCCGGTGGTGAAGACCATCACGGTCTCGGCCGGCTCGCAGACGCACGACTTCCAGCTCAAGCAGGACGTGAACCGCCTCAGCCAGGTCGTCGTGACCGGCGTGACGGGCGCGACGGAGGTCAAGAAGCTGCCGTTCACGGTGGCGCAGGTGACGGCGGAGGACATGCCGGTCGCCGGGGCCAACCCGCTGGCGCAGCTGCAGGGCAAGGTCCCGGGCGCGAACATCGTGTCGGCCTCGGGCCGGCCGGGCTCGGCGCCGTCGGTGATCCTCCGCGGCCCCCAGTCGATCAACGCCTCCGGCCGCGGCCAGGAGCCGCTGTACATCGTGGACGGCGTGATTTCGCAGGGCGGCATCCAGGACATCAACCCGCAGGACATCGAGAACGTCGAGGTCGTGAAGGGCGCGGCCGCGTCGTCGCTCTACGGGTCGCGCGCCGGCAACGGCGTCATCCAGATCACCACGCGCTCGGGCAAGAACGCGGGTGAGGGCGTCCGGTTCCGCTCGCAGTTCGAGTACGGCTCGTCGGACATCGAGAACGAGTACCGCTTCCCGTACACGCACTTCATGCTGATGGACGAGGGCTTCTCGCGGTACTGCATCGCGGGCTCCGGCGCGGGCGATTGCGCGCGCACGGTGGACCTCGAGGCCGAGACCTATCGCATCAACGACGGCGGCGGCGACTTCGCCCTCTCGCCGGTGACGTTCGCGAACGACGCGGGCATCGCCCGTAACCCGGGGCCGCAGAACGCGCGGTCGCTCTACCAGATCACGCCGTTCGTCAACACGTACAATCCGGTGCAGCAGGTCCTGACCAACGCGCAGACCTACAACGGCACCTTCGACGCCACGGGCCGCATCGGCCGCACGAACTTCTTCGCCTCGGCGAACCAGTTCCGGCAGGAGGGCGCGGTGGTCTACATGAAGGGCTACACCCGCAACTCGCTCCGCCTCAACGTCGACCAGCAGATGGCCTCGGCGTGGAACTTCGCGGTCCGCACCAACTACACGGACGCGCTCGACTACAACTCGGGCTTCAACTGGTTCCGCGTGACGCGGCAGCCGGCGAACGCGACGCTCCTCAAGCGTGACTCGAAGGGCCGGCTCTACATCCGCACGGTCCCGCAGCAGCAGGGCGCGCAGAACGAGAACCCGATGTACAACGCGGAGAACTTCCAGCCGACGAACCGCATCGAGCGCTTCATCGGGCAGGTGACCGCGCGCTTCCAGCCGACCACCTGGCTCGACGGCGAGTTCAACTTCGGCTTCGACACCCGCGCGAACCATCAGGAGTCGCAGTCCGACAAGGGGTATCGCTACACCACCAGCGCGCCGACGACGCACGCCGGCTCGGTGTCGCGCAGCTCCAACAAGCAGTACTCGCTCAACACGTCGGTCGACCTGACGGCGCGCCGCAGCTTCTTCGGCGACAACCTGAACTCGCGCCTCACGTTCCGTGGCCTCTTCGAGGCGCAGGACGCGCGCGGGCTCAGCGCCAGCGGCAGCACGATCGTCGTGCCGGGGCTCCGTGACCTCGACGCCACGCTCGCCAGCACCCGCTCGGGCAGTAGCTATATGCAGACGACGCGCCAGATCGGCATGTTCGTCAACCTCGACCTCGACTGGCAGGGCAAGTACATCGTGAGCGGCCTCGTCCGCCGCGACGGCGCCTCGCTCTTCGGCGCGGCCCGCCGCTGGCAGACCTACGGGCGCGGCTCGGTTGCGTACCGCCTCAGCGAGGAGTCGTGGTTCCCGCTCGACTTCGTCTCGGACCTCAAGTTCCGCTACTCCGTCGGCCAGGCGGGCAACCGCCCGGCGTTCGACGCGCAGTACGAGGTCTGGTCGCTCTCGAACGGCCTGCTGGGCGGCCTCGGCCAGCTCGGCAACCCGAACCTCCGCCCGGAGGTCGCGACGGAGCAGGAGGCCGGCATCGACCTCGAGCTCTTCAACAAGTACGGCATCACCTTCACGCAGGCCAACAACAGCATCAAGCAGCAGATCATGCCGGTGCCGGTGCCGGCCATCGGCGGCTTCTCCTCGGTGTGGTCGAACGTCGGCACCCTCGAGAACCGCACGACGGAGATCTCGGTCAACATCCCGATCATCCAGACGCGCGACCTGAACTACTCGGTCCGCGTGAACTATGACCGGACCACGTCGACGATCGCGCAGCTCGACGTGCCGCCGTTCTTCATCGACGGCTACTTCAAGGTCGCCCAGGGCCTCAACATGGGCGCCATCTTCGGCCGCACCTTCGTCAAGGATTGCGCGGACCTCGTCCTCCCCGCGGGCAGCACTAAGACCTGCGGCGGCCCGGGCTCCGACTTCCAGAAGAACAACGACGGCTTCATCGTCTGGGTCGGCCAGGGCAACTCGCTCGACGAGGGCATCACGAAGAACCTCTGGTACACCCGTCTCGCCGCGGTCGACGCGCCGTGGAGCGGCGGTTCGGCCAAGGAGCCGCTCAGCTGGGGCATGCCGATCCTCCGCCGCGATGCGGCCGGCGCGGTCGACATCCGGCAGGTCGGCAGCACGCTGCCGAAGTACCGCTGGTCGGTTTCGCAGCAGGGCTCGTACAAGAAGCTCACCGCCTACGTCCTCGTGGACGCGACGGTCGGCAAGAACGTGTACAACGAGGAGCGCCAGTGGTCGTACGGCGACTTCATGACCCGCAACACGGACCAGACGGGGCAGACGGTCGCCTCGGCGAAGCCGATCGGGTACTACTTCCGCGCCGTCTCGACCGGCGGCGTCGGTGGGCTGTATGACCTCCTCGGCCCGAACAACAACACCACCGAGGACGCCTCGTTCGTCAAGATCCGTGAGGTCTCGCTGGCGTATCGCATCGGGAAGCTCGCGGGCACCGGGGACTGGAGCGTCTCGGTCGTCGGCCGCAACCTGCTGACGTTCACCAACTATCTGGGCAAGGATCCTGAGGTCGGGTACGGCGGTGGCTCGTTCGGCTCGGCGGTGCTCGGCGCGGTCGACACCTACGGGTTCCCGAACCTGCGCACGCTGTCCTTCATGCTCAGCACCAGCTTCTGACGTCGCGAGGGGCCGGGCGGTCCGCCGCCCGGTCCCGCGCCTCACTCACCGAGGAATACCGATGCGATTCACCTTCCGTTCGATCGGCGCCGTCGCGCTCCTGGGCCTCGCGGCCTGCGGCGACGCGCTGTCGATCCCCAACTACAACAACCCCGACGTGGCGCGCGTGCTCTATGACGCCGCCTCCGTCGACGCGGCCATCGCGGGCCTCGGCCCGCAGCTGCTGAACCCGCAGCGCGCGTGCAACCTCCCGGTGCAGGCCAAGATCATCGCCGAGGAGACCTACGCGAGCGTCGCGAACTTCGGCATGGCCGCCCGCGTGGCCAACCGCACGCTCATCTCGAACGAGCTGGGCAACGACAACGCGTCGAGCAACGCGGCCGACTATCAGGCCTTCCAGCGCGTCATCCGCCTCGCCTTCAACCCGCTGACCGCCTTCGCCAGCATCAAGGCGGCCAACCGGAACACGCTGACGGCGAACCAGGAGAACCGCATGCGCGCGTTCGCGTACCTCGTCGCCGGTCAGGCGCTCGGGTACGTGGCGTTCGCCTACGACTCCGGCGCCATCGCGACCGAGGGCATCAACACGACGGACATCCCGGCGCTCTCCTCCGCGGCGGCGATGGGGGCCAAGGCGGTCGAGTTCCTCGACTCCGCGGTCGTCATCGGCGGTCGCGGGATGGACGCGCTGACCAGCACCTACATCAGCGGCATCGCGCCGACGCAGGCGCAGTTCGTGGCGCTGGCCAAGGGCTACCGCGCCCGCATCCGCGCCGGTGTGGCGCGCACCCCGGCGGAGCGCGCCGCGGTGAACTGGACGCTCGTCGCGCAGGACGCGGCGGACTTCTCGTCGGTGTGGACGGGTGACGTCGTCATCCAGATCAACGGCACCACCGGTGTCAGCGCCGCGTGCGACGCCAGCCAGTTCTACGTTCCGGGCGGGTGGCACTCCGTGCCGATGAAGTTCATCGGCGTGGCCGACACCTCGGGTGGCTACCAGACCTGGTCGGCGACGGCCAACGCCTCGCGCCGTGCCTTCCTCGTAGCGACGCCGGACACCCGCTGGCCGCGCGGCGATACGCGTACGCTCCAGCAGAACGCCACCAACACGAACATCCTCCCGGCCGGGCAGTACATCCGCAACCGGCCGCCGGGCGACGACGTCGTCGCCGCCGGCGAGGGTGAGTCGTTCTACGACCACCGGCGCTACGGCCTGACGCAGTCCAACACGAGCGTCAACGGGCCGTTCACCGAGATGTCGAAGGTCGAGATCGACATGCTCCGGGCCGAGGCGCTCATCCGCCTGGGCGGGGCGGCCAACATCACGGCGGCCGAGAACCTGATCAACATCTCCCGCGTCCGGAACAACCTCCCGTCGGTGGCCGGCATCGGCACCGCGGGCGTCGTCCCCGGCGGCAACGCGTGCGTCCCGAAGATGAAGAACGGGACCTGCGGCTCGCTGCTCGAGGCGATGAAGTACGAGAAGCGCATGGAGACGGCCTACACCGGCTATCTCATCTGGTTCACGGACAGCCGCGGCTGGGGCGACCTGCCCCTCAACACGGCGGTCGAGTGGCCGGTGCCGTATCAGGAGATGCAGGCCCGCGTGCAGCCGTACTACAACGGCCGCCTCAACGTCAGCGCCACGGACATCGCGGCGTCGACGCGCGGGAACTACGGCTACTGATCCGGATGGCGACTCGGGAACCCGGTGATCGGCGGCGCGGGATGCGCCGCCGCCTCACCGCCGGATTCGGCGCGGCACTGCTCGCGTTCCAGTCCGGGTGCCACACCTACCTGCCGGTGCAGGACCAGGTGCCGGGCATGGGTCACGAGGTCGCGATCGAGTTGAACGATCGCGGTCGCCTGCTGGTCGTGTCACAGTTGGGAGAGTCGGTGCTGCGGGTCGACGGCACCTTGGTCGCCACGACCGACTCGATGGTCACGATGAGGGTGTCACGGACGGTGCAGATCCAGGGGAGCTCCACGCTCTGGGCCGGCGAAGCAGTCACGATTCCCGTGGTGGGGATCCGCGGCTACCGGATGCGGGAGTTCTCGCGGGGCAGGTCGGCGGCGATGGCGGGCGGGGTCCTCGCGACCCTGGCAGTCGTCGCCCCCTTCCTGAGGATCATCGGCGGCGGCGACGGGCGACCGAGCGACGCCGGCGGATGCACCGAAAGCTGCAGTAGTGCCAGGTAGGCGGCCGCGTGCCGCACTCATCTTCCAGTCTCGTTCACTTCACGGAGTCCTCACTGATGCGCATCGCTCGATTCAGCCTCCTCGGCGCCCTGATGCTCGGCGCCATCGGCTGCCAGGAAAAGGATGCGGGGCCGTTCACCACGGAGATCCCGCCCCTCGCCTTCGTCCGGTACATCAACGCCGTCCCGGACACCCTCAACCTCACCGTCCGGTGGGTGGACCAGCTCGAGTTCACCCCGATGACCTTCGTCAACGTGCCGTTCCGCGGCCTTGGCCAGGGCAACTATCAGGGCCTCGAGGCCGGCTCGCGCCGGTTCAAGGTCTTCACCTACGACCCGAACCTCTCGACCTCGGCCGGCGGCCTCGGCGCCACCACGGCGCAGCTCGCCGACACGACGTTCACCTTCCAGGCGGGGAAGTACTACACCCTCCTGCACATGGGCTATTCTCGCACCGGCCAGACCCCGGCGCAGAAGGTGTACATCATCGAGGATCAGCTCCCGACTGCCGGGACCTCGGTCTCCATCCGCGCCATCCACGCGGGCCTGGGCGTCGGGAACGTGGACATCCACGCCACGGCCGCGACCACCACGACGCTTGTCGGCTCGACGCCGCTCTTCGCGAACGTCGCGCTGACCAACGGCTCGACCACCGGCATCTCGGCGTACTCGTCGCGCGCGACCGGTGCGTTCGCGCTGCAGCTCGCCGCGACGGGGACCACCACGTCGGCGGCGGCCACGCTGGCCCCGGCCGGCACGGCGGGCACCACGGCCATCGATCCGGTCGCCGGTTCCACCCAGGCCGGCTCGGTGATGACCGCGATCGCCTTCCCGGCCTCGGTCACCGGTTCCAAGGCCGCCGCGTTCGCGGCGCCTGGCATCGTGTTCTTCCTCGATCGCCAGCCGCCGCGCACGACCACGCCGTAACGCCGCACGCCGCTTCGGCGACCGGAGGCCACCGTTCCCCTCGGGGAGCGGTGGCCTCCGGGCTTTTCTCCCCATCCGACGGTCGTGCAGATTCCCCCAATGACCCGGCGAGTCGTTCTCCTGGTGGCTCTGGCGATCGCTGCATCGGCACCCCACCCCGTACACGCCCAGCTGATTCGAGGCAGCGTCCGGTCCGCGACGACGGCCCTCGTGATTCCCGAGGTGCAGGTGACGGTCCGCGACACTGCCGGCGCGGTGCTCGCGGCCACCACCTCCGATCGCGACGGCGCCTGGTCCATCCGCCTGCGCCGCCGGCAGGAGCCGCTCGTGGTGCAGGCCCGCCGGATCGGCTACGCGCTCGTGTCCACCGAGCCGCGAAGGGTCGCCCCAACCGATACCATCGACATCGAGTTCCAGCTGGCCGAGGTGGCGACGCCGACCGACGCGGCGGTCGTCACGGGGATGGTCCCGCTCAACGAACAGCGGCTCCTGCAGGCCTACCGGCGCGGGTGGCGCGTCTATGAGCCGGAACTGATCGCCGAGTATCGCGGGCGGGCATCGGACTTCACCCAGCTCCTGCGCGCGATGGGGGTCCCGAGCCTCATCCTCCCGCGCCGCGCCGACGACTGCATCCGGCAATCCCGCACGAACCAGTGTGTGGCGGTCGTCGTGGACGGCCAAGTGCTCGGCACCACCCCCTTCATCCTGCCGGCCGACGTGTACTTCTTTGCGGTGCTGCAGCCGGCGGAGTCGCGCATCGAATACGGGACGCGAGCCCCGAGCGGGGCGATCGCGATCTACACGCGCATGCACGGGGACCGCGCGGGCGTCCGTCCGCCGCGCTGACGGCAGACGCGACACCGGCCCGCCGCTGCAACTTCCCGCCGCCGTCGTCGTACTATTCAGGTGTGAACCTCCTCCCCACCGCGCTGCTGGCCGCCGCCCTCGCGCTCCAGCCCCCGAAGATCCCCGCGCCGGTCGGGCTCGTCTCCGACTTCGCGGAGGTGATCTCCCCTGAGGACGAGGCGAAGATCATGCAGGTGCTCGAGGCCGTGCGGTCCGCCTCGGGCGGCGAGATCGCCGTCGTGACGATGCGCGACCTCGGGGGGCGCGAGGCCTCCGAGATCGCGCTCGAGATCGGTCGCCAGTGGGGGGTCGGTGCGAAGGCCGCGATCGGCGACCGCACCCGCAACGCCGGGGTGGTCATCCTCCTCGTGCCGCGCGAGACCAGCGCGGACGGGAGCGGCCAGATTCGCATTGAGGTCGGACAGGGCGCGGAGGGGTTCCTCCCCGACGCCGTGGCGGGCGACATCACCCGCGAGGCGACACCGCTGCTGCGCGAGGGGGCGTACGGCCCCGGCCTCCTGCTCATCTCGGGACGCGTGGCGCAGCGCTTCGCCACGGAGTTCGGCTTCGCGCTCGACAGTCAGCTCGTGCCCGAGCGGCGGAGCGGACGTCAGCGCGGGGGAATCCCGCCGATCGTGATCCTGATGGCCTTCATCGTGCTAGCGAACCTCCTGCAGGGGCGCGGCCGACGGCGGGGCGGCGTGGTCTTCGTCCCGTTCCCGATGGGCCGGGGCGGGTTCGGTGGGGGGGGCGGGTTCGGCGGGGGCGGGTTCGGCGGGTTCGGTGGGGGTGGGGGATTCTCTGGCGGCGGCGGGGGAGGGCGATTCTGAGATGGCGGCGATGACCCTGGATGGTTTCACCGAGGCGCTCCGCGCCGCGCACGGCGAGGCGCTGGTGGCCGTGGCGCTCTACGGCTCCGCGGCCCGTGGCGAGCACGTGGCCAAGCACTCGGACCACAACGTGTTGGTGCTCGTGCGCACCCTCACTCCGGCGGCGCTGCGCGCGACCGCGACGGCCACTCGCTCCTGGACCAAGCTGGGGAACCCCCCGCCGTTGGTCCTGACCGAGGCCGAATGGGCCTCGAGCCGCGATGTCTTCGCGATGGAGGTGGCGGACATCCTCGACCACCATCGGGAGCTCCACGGCACCCTCCCACATGGGGAGCCTGTGGCGATGGCCGACCTGCGGCACCAGTTGGAGTTCGAGGCGATGGGGAAGCTCCTCGCGCTCCGGCAGGGGATCCTCGCCGCGAACGGCGATCCCGCACGGGAGCTCGCGCTCCTCGCCGCCACGCGGAGCGCGGTGCTCGTCCTCTTCCGCACCCTGCTGCGCGTCCACGGCGAACCCACGGCCGGCGCCGCCGCCGACGTGGTGCGCCGGGCCACCGCTCGCGCCGGGTGCGACCCGGCCCCCTTCCTCGCCGTGCTGGACCACGTGTCCGGCGCCGCCCCGATTCCGGCGGCCCGGGCCGACGCGGTCCTCACCGCGTACCACGCCGGGCTGGAACGGTTCGTCGCGCACGTCGACGCCCTCGTCAACCCTCGCTGACCTCCACTCTCACCCGACGCATCCGTCACCCTTTGGAGTCTCCGACATGAAGCCGAAAGTCCTCATCCTCATCGCCATCCCCGTCCTGCTCGTCCTCTGGGGCATCAGCAGCTTCAACACCATCCAGACCAAGGATGAGTCGGCGCAGGCCGCGCAGCAGCAGATCGAGGTGCAGCTGCAGCGCCGGGCCGACCTCGTGCCGAACCTCGTCGAGACGGTGAAGGGGTACGCCAAGCAGGAGATGACGATCTTCACCGAGGTCGCCCAGGCGCGCGCGGGGCTCGCGGGCGCGGTCCAGAACCGGGACGTGGGGCAGATGGCGCGCGCGAACGATGCGATGACGGGTGCGCTCGGTCGGCTGCTCGCCATCTCCGAGAACTACCCGCAGCTGAAGAGCGACGCGAACTTCCTGCGGCTGCAGGACGAGCTCAGCGGCACGGAGAACCGGATCGCGGTGGCGCGCACGGATTACAACGGCGCGGTGCGGGACCTCAACACGTACATCCGGCGCTTCCCGGCGTTCCTCGTGGCCTCGATGGCCGGCGCCAAGGCGCGCACCTACTTCGAGGTGCAGTCCGCTGAGGCGAAGGAAGTCCCGAAGGTCGCGTTCTAGTCAGGCGTCGGGGCGGGGCTCCGGCCGCGGGAAGAGCCCCTCGCCCTTGGTGACGCGCCAGCCGGTGCAGTCGAGGGCGTCCGCCGCGGCGAACGAGGTCCCCGCGGCCGTCCCGGGGCCTCCCAGGGCCGTCCAGAGGGCCTCGGCCTTGCCGGGCATGAACGGGGCCAGATAGACCGCCTGGCGGGCCAGCTGGCGCATCAGGGAGGCCAGGACGCGCTCCAGTTCGGGGCGCTGGGCCGGGTCCTTGGCGAGTACCCAGGGCTTGCTGTCCTGAATGGCCTGGTTGGCCCGCCCGACCGTCCGGACGATCGCCTCGAGGGCTTCGTGGATCGGATAGCCCCGCGACCCATCGAGGGCGCGCCGGGCCTCGGCGTAGTCCGCGAGGTCGGCGTCATCCGCCGGCCCCCGGGCCCCGGCGGGCACCACCCCGTCGCAGTACTTCTCGAGCATAGCCGAGGTGCGGCTCGCGAGGTTCCCGAGGCCGTTGGCCAGCTCGGCGGTGTAGACCGCCTCGAAGCGCTCCCACGAGAAGGCGCCGTCGCCGTCGAAGGGGATGTCCCGCAGCAGGTAGTACCGGAACGCGTCGGCGCCGAAGCGTGCGACCGCCTCCCCGAGCTCGAGCTTGACGCCCGCCGACTTGGAGAAGCGCTCCCCGCCAAGCGAGATGAAGCCGTGCGCCCAGACCTGCTCGGGGAGGGGGAGCCCAGCCGCCATCAGCATCGCGGGCCAGATGACGGTGTGGAAGCGCGTGATGTCCTTCCCGACCACGTGCACCGTAGCCGGCCAGGGCGCGCGGGAGCCGGGGAAGAACTGCGCGGTCCAGTAGTTGGGCAGCGCGTCGAACCACACGTAGGTCGTCTGCATCTCGCCGTCGGAGAGGGGCCGCGGGAACGGCACCCCCCAGGCAAAGCGCGCGCGACTCGCGGAGACGTCCTCCAGCCCCTGATCAATGAGCGCGAGAATCTCGTTGCGGCGCGTGGCGGGCTGCAGGAACTCCGGATGGGTGGTGAGATGCGCCTTCAGCCGGTCGGCGTAGGCCGAGAGGCGGAAGAACCAATTGCGCTCCGTGACGTCCTGGAGCTCGCGCGTGGGATGGAGCGCGCACCGGCCGTCGGTGATGTCGGCGGGCGGCTTGAAGCTCTCGCACCCCACGCAGTAGCGCCCGGTGTATGAGCGCTCGTAGAAGTCGTCAGGGCTCTCCGCGAAGATGCGCTCGAGGAGCTGGGTGACCGCGGCGTGGTGCGCCGGTGCCGAGGTGCGCATGAACTGGTCGTACGAGATCCCCAGCGTGGCCCACGTGGCCTCGAAGCGGGCCGCGACGCGGTCCACGAACGCCTGCGGCGCCATCCCGGCCTGTTCGGCGGTCTGCGCGACCTTCTGGCCGTGCTCGTCCATCCCGATCAGGAACCAGACATCGTCCCCGAGCTGGCGGTGGAACCGGGCGATGGCGTCGGCGCCGATCTTCTCGAGTGCGTGGCCGAGATGCGGGTCGCCGTTGGCGTAGTCGATGGCGGTGGTGAGGAAGAAGCGGGCCATGGGGATCAGTCAGCCGAGGGAGCGGAGCCGCCCGGGGCGGTCCCGGGGGTGCCGTCGCCGCCCTTGCCGCGGCGACCACCGCGGCGGCCCCGTCGACGCTTGCCGCGCCGGGCGGCGTCACCGTCCGCGGCCGACGGGGCGGGTGCGCCGGTCGCCCCCTGTGGGGCGGGTGCGGGCGAGGGCGCCGGAGGCGCCGGTCGCCGGTCGGCTGCGGGACGCTGGGCCGAGGGGCGTTGCGCCGACGGTCGCTGCGCCGAGGGTCGCGGTGCCGGTGCACGCTCGGCGGGCGAGCGCGGGGCGGTGGGGGCGGGCTGGGCCGCCGCACGCGGCGCGCGCGTCAGCGAGACCATCGGCTCGTCGTCGCGCTCCTCGCGATCATCGCCGTCGGCGACCGTCTCCTCGTCCACCGGCAGCGGGGCCTCGCCGAGCTCGTGCCGGAGCTGTGCCAGCGGGATGGTGCGCGCCTCACCGCCGGCGGTGCGGAGCGTGACGAGGTCCCGGAAGATGTCGTTGGAGACCACCTTCTCCTCACCGATCGCGGTGGTGAGGACCTTCCCCTCCTTGGGGAAGCGCTTGCGGGACTGGACGTAGAACTCGTGCTCATAGCGCAGGCAACACATCAGCCGCCCGCAGGAGCCCGAGATCTGCGCGGGGTTGAGCGTGGAGAGCTTCTGGTCCTTGGCGCTGCTCGACTTCACGGGGCGCAGTTCCGGGAGCCACGAGCTGGAGCAGAACT
>JBANGJ010000137.1:0-6136 GCA_037975505.1 Gemmatimonadota bacterium
CCCTTCGCCTGGTCGCGCATGAGCTGGTCGTAGGTCCGGCGCAGGCGGTCGAGGGCTGCGTACATGACGTACTTCGCCGCCCACTTCGGAACGCCGTGGATCTCCGCGATCTCGGACGGAAAGTACAGCTCGGGCACCAGCGAGCGGAGGAACGAGCGTTCGTCGGGGTCGGGGCAGAGCTCGATCGAGTAGCGCAGCGGGGTGAGGTAGCGCCCGTCTGCGTCACGGCGGCCCGCGAGGGCTCGCCAGTTGTCGGGCCGGGTGTCTTCGGTAAGTCGGCGCTTCGCCAGGAGGCCGAGGTACGCGGCGGCGGCGGGTTTCATCTCCGGCGCCCCACCTTCGTCGGTCAGGGCGACTGCGTGGCCGAGTTCCGGGGTCTCGTCACGCCATGCCTTGTTGGCCCATGTCAGGAGCGAGTGCAGCGAGGCTGTTGGCATGTCGGGAGCATTACAGGCCCACCACGAGCTGGGTAGGTTCCGTTTCGTGAGCATTGCGCCGCAGCCGGTTGAGGTATCGCTCGAGGCCGCGACGGGTATGGATCCCGGTGCGTGTCTGGATGGCCCGGACATGCTGGCGCACCGCGGAATCAGTGCAGCCGATCACCGCCGCCGCGCCCGCGCTGTCGAAGTCCGCCGCAACCCAGGCCCGGAGGACATCGAGCTCGCGGGTGGTCAGGGCGGTGCCGGGGCGGGGGGTGGTCATCCGCGTAACCGCTGGCACATCTCGCAGTCGCACGTCCACACGCCATCGGTGACCGCCGGGCGGTCGATGTGGGCCGCGTAGAATGCCTCGAACGTGGGAGCGTCAATGGCGAACTCGTTGGCCGTCCACTCGTCCGCCGCGTCGATCAGCTCGGCGTCGGTCATCTTCCGGGACCGACTGCGGTTACAGCGCGGGTGCGTTACCCGGAGGTTGTGGACGACGGTGGGGCCGCCCAGGAAGAACGGCACGATGTGGTCGGCGTTCCACTCGAGCGGATCCGCCGGCTCGTGGCAGATGCCGCAGATGCCCTCGTCGCGCCCCCACACCGCCGCGCGAAGCTCCGGGCTGATCCGTTTCGGGGTCCCTACCGGGGTCCCTATCGTGCCGGATGATGTCGTGCCCTGTCGGGTCATGGCGTAGCCGCCCGATCGATGGAGTGGGGTGGCCTATGGGGGTCGAACCCATAACCTTCGGATCCACAATCCGATGCTCCCACGCACGAATGATCGCATGGCGGGACCCTAAGTAGGACCCTATCGAGCGCGCGCCCGTCGCGGAAGGAGCTCGAGCGCCTCGCGCTGCGACTCGGGCAGGACGTGGGCGTAAACCTTCGCGGTGAGCGCCGGGTTCCGATGTCCAAGCTGCTCGGCGATGACGCGCATGTGGACACCCTTGGCAACCAGGAGTGTGGCGTGCCCGTGCCGGAGGGCGTGGGGCGTGAGGCGCGGCAGGCCGGCGCGCTCCATGAGCTTCGGGAGGGCGTGGCTGACGGTCGCCCCGGTGAGCTGCTTGCCCGTGCGTGGGCCGAAGAACAGAGGCTCGAGCGGGCCGCGCCTTGGGGCCGCTCGGAGCGCCTCGAGGATCGCGTCGGCGGCGTCAGGGCTGACACGGACGGATCGGAGGCTCGTCTTGCTCTCCCGCAGCGTGACGTACCCGTCGTCGGGGTGGACATCGCCTTGGTACAGCGACAGCGCCTCTCCGAGACGGAGCGCGGATCCCAGGAGCAGGGCGACGAGCGGCTCGAGCCAATGGCCCGATACGACCTCGAGGATGCGGTTGGCCTGATCGCCGGACATCGCGGGGACAAGGTGCTTGGCGGGTGGGGGTAGCTGGACCATGCCCGCGACATTGACGGGCAGCTCGCCGCGATCGACCGCGGATTGCAGGGCGATGTGGAGCGTCGTGACGATGCGCCGCACGGTATTCGGGGAGAGCGGCCTGCCGCGCCTCGACGTAGCCCCGAGGCGATCGTCAATGAGCCGGTCGACGTCGCTGGCGCGGAGCCGTGCGACGGGGATGCCGCCGAGCAGCGGCGAGATGTGCAGCCGGACGTGATCGGCGTATGACCGCTTGGTCGAGTCGGCGATGTTGCGATGTTGCGCCAGCCAGGCGTCGAGGTAGGCGTCGAGCGTGCCGCTCGTCGGGGCGATGCCGGAGCCGTAGGTGCGCCGAAGCTGCTCGAGCTCGGCCCGCGCCGCCCGCTCGGTGAGGCACTTGACCCGCTTCGCCTGCCGCTGGCCCTTGACGATACCGAGGGGGAAACGGGCAACCCAGCGGCGATCAGTGCGCGAGTAGTAGACGGTGCCATCGCCGCGCCGAGCTCGCCGCTTCGCCACGGCGTAATCATGCCGCACGCCGAAGGGCCGCGAGGTATGCATCGACCTCACGGCGTTCCACCACGACTCGGCCTGGTGACGGATGCAGCGCCCGGATCCTCCCAGCCGCAACCAGCCGCTCCACGGTGCGCCGCGACACGCGGAGCTCGAGCGCGACTTCGGCGATGGTCAGCAGGCTCACCGCGTCTCCATCTCCCGTGCCAACCCGCCCCACTGTTGAGCCATCGCTCGGGCAATTCCGGGGAGGGTCCTGCTGCGTTCCTTCCATCGGTCGGGGCCGGGCGGGAGTTTCCAGACGCGCCCCTCGCGGCCATCGACGACGTTTGTGGGCGTCAGCTTCGACAGGCCCTTGAGCCAGAGGCAGGTGGCCTTGGTCTCACCGTGGCCGAACTGCCACGGCTGGATGATCTGATCCGGCTTGCGGATACGGGAGCTGATGACCGAGATAGGGTTCTCCAGCGCGATGCGGGAGATCGGCGCGTTCAGCAGCCAGCGGACGAAATCCAGGGCCTCGCCCTGTTCCTGCTGCTTGTCCTTGAACCACCGGGCACCGGACACCGCGAGATGCGTGCAGGGCGGGTGGGCGATGAGGAGGTCCCATTCGCCCACGATTGCCTGCGGGCCGTACAGCAGGTCGATCACATCGCCCTGAATGTGTGGGCCGGGTCGCTCTGAGGGCAGCAGGTCGCAGCTCACCGCGTCGTGCCCGGCCTCGATGAAGGCGTCACGAACGATGCCAGAGAACTCGCAGGCAACGAGGACTCTCACTCCGCCCTCTCCATGCGTTGTGCCAACCAGAACAGCGCCGTGACGCAGATCCCCGCAATCAACCCCATGTTGTAGCCGGAGCCCGCGTCTACGGCGAACAGCCTGAGACCGACGATGAGCAGGATGGTGATGGCGGCGAAACGCCAGCTCACTCGGAGGCTCCGAGACGGGCGGCGAGGGCGAGGAGGGCGGCGGCTGGGGTTGGGCCGATCGTGACGATGGACTCCGTGTACATCTCTAGGTAGGACCCGTCCGCCCAATATTCGTTGCTCGGCGTGAAGTGCCCGACGCGCAGCTCCCACTGGCCGCCATGCGCGAGCCGTTCCAGCACCGCCTCCGCTTCCCTCCATGCTTCGTCCAGTCCTCGGGGTTCCTGAGACGGGATGGAGGCGAGGGACCAGCCGCGCTGTTCGAGCGCGCCCATGATGTCCTGTGCCCATTCGTCCGAAGCGTCCATATCGGGCGGCGGCGCACCGAACGTCTCGCGCAGCACGTCTCCGAGTGCCCGTACCCATTCAGGGAGTGTCTGCTGGTCGGTCATCGGGGACCTCGGATCGCGGCGAGGATGCCGGTGGTAATGGCAGCGATGACGAGCGAGAAGAACACGGTCCAACTAAGGCCCGCGATCACGCCGGCGGTGATCCAGAACGCCCGCCAGAAAGCGTCGATGTCGGTCATGGCTACAACCCCGCCGGAATCTTCGCCGTGACCCGCACCCAGCCCAGCTCGACGGCGAACTCGGCGGGGGACTGCGCGTTGGGTGTGCCGGCCTGCCACGGGAAGCCGGCCTTGGCGTCGGTCAGGAGGCTGAGCGCGCGGTCGATGACCGTCGTGGTCCCGCCGACCCGCTTGCCGTCGAAGGTGACGGTGGTGCCCGTGTCGGTGAGCGCCGCGCCGATCGTGTGCCACTTCGTTCCGATGTCGCCGGGAGTGAGGCTGGCGAGCACCTGGTCGGCCCCGAAGCCGTGGAGCGTGAACCGGAGCTTGCCGTCCTCCATGCCTTCCGCCAGATCGAGCTCGCGGGACGACCACGTGCCGTCGCTGGCGTCGTGTCGGAGCCATCCCGGCGCAGGCCACGGGCCGACGCCGATCCCGAAGCCGGGGAGCCGGAACGCGAACTCGACGTAGCCGCGCATCATCGAGAAGGTCGGTGCGCCCATCCCCCCGCCGGTCGTCAGGAACGTGCCGTTGTACCGCCCGTTCGGCTGGCGGATGCACCGCTCCCGGAGGTAGGTCCTGTCGCCGTCCTTCGGCCACTCGATGGGGTGGGTGTAGTCGGTGGCGTAGCGCATCCCGTCCAAGGGCTTGGAGTCCAGGTACGTGACCTTGCGGAACTCGACAAGTTGGCCATCCGAGAAGTCGCGCAGGAACAGCTCGTGGTCAGCCGGGATCGCCGGGATGCCCGTCGAAGGTGGCGGCGTCGGGGTCGGTGGTGGCGTTGGGTCGGGCGGTGCCTGGTGGTACGCCTTCTCGTGGGCTGCGATGGCATCCGCGATGGCCTTCGACGGGTCCGGGTCGGTGACCTTGGAGCTGCGGTAGGTCTTCGTCCCGACCTTCGTCGTGTGATCGTGCTGGCTGGTGGTCACGAGGGTTCTCCTTCGGCTCGGGGTGGCGTGACGAGGAGCGGGCCGTTTCGATTGAGCCGCTGCATGGCTGCTGTCCGCGACTCTGCCGTGTCGAGGTACGGGTTTGGCTCCCTATCCGGTCCCGGTGGGGTGGCGGCGAGGCCACATCGCGGACAGGGCTGGGCATCGAAGATGGCGAGCAGCTTGCCGCGCGAACTGGTCGCGGCGTCGATCCGCGCAACGAGATCCCTCGCTGGGCGGTCATGGCCATTCTCGACCTTCGACAGGTGGGTGAAGTCACATCGGGCCGCCTCTGCCAGCGACCGAAGCGTCAACCGCGCCGCCGTGCGCGCACCTCGTATCGCCGTGCCGAGGTCTCTCGTCTCCGGTACTGCGGAGGCCGGGGGTGTCGGGTCGATGTCGTGTTCGCGGATCGCGGCTCTGATCGGCTCGAACCGGTCATCCCCGCTGTCGAGAACCCGGAGAATGATGCGACTGGCCGGGGGCAACCGATCCCACGCGAAGCCCTCGTCCTCACCGGCGTAGTCCATGCACGAGTCGCAGCCGCAGAGCTTGTCGTCGAGCCGATGAGGAAGGGCCAGCGCCCAGCTAGCCACCCAGAGCGCCTCGCCCGTGGCTGCCGCTCGTGCGAGGAGAACGTGCAAATCGCCCCTTTCCTCGGGCGTCAGCGGCTGCTCGCTCATCGTTCCTCCTCGCTATCCGGTCCCGGTACTGCGGAGGCCGGGGGGCTGACAGCGAGCACCTTCGCCAGATCGTCCACGCTGGCGAGACGACGGCCAACGAGCACGGCGGCGCGGATCAACGCCTCCCACTCCGGGCTAGCGGGCCAGCGCCTTCGTCTCATCGGCCTCGCTCGAACCCGTGGAGCGCCCGGTACGACGGGCAGGGCCACTTCATGGCGTCTGCGGCGCAGACCACGCGACCGTTCAGGGTCAGGCCGGGCCAGGTCCGGGTGGGGCGGTGACCGTAATCCCGGTCTCGCGTCTCGCTCGGTACTGCGGAGGCCGGGAGGTCATGGGCCATGCAATCGCAGCCGGGTCCGTGGTCAGGCCCGCGTCGGCCCGGCATCGGCTCGCTCGGTACTGCGGAGGCCGGGAGGGTGCGGCGATCAAGGGTTTCGGCCCACGAGCATCCGCAATCACCACCACTGTGCCATTGGTGGTGCCGTTCGCCCCACGTCTCGCTCGGTACTGCGGAGGCCGGTCGGTTCCGCTCGTCGAGAACGTAGTCGTTCATGTACGGCTCGCTCGGTACTGCGGAGGCTTCGAGGGCAGAACGGGCGAGCAGGGCGCAGACGACGCACTCCGCGCCCGCCGCGTGGCTGATGCCGCAATGCTGGAACCACGGGATGCGCTCGGGTCCGACGTGCCCAGCCGGCCGCAGTTCGAGCAGCGACTCCAGCTCGCCGATCCGGGCGCGAGCTTCGCGGTACAGGCGGGCGAACTCCTCGGCTTGCGCGATGGC
>JBANGJ010000064.1:0-35011 GCA_037975505.1 Gemmatimonadota bacterium
AGCATCGCGAGCCCGCTGCCGAGCCCGATGGTGGCGATGACGCGCCGGACCCAGACCTGCCCCACGCGCTGCGCGAGGAGCGAGCCCCCGATGCCGCCGAGCGTGGCCCCGACCGCCATCACCAGCGCCACCGGCCAGTCGACGAGCCCGCTCGCCACGAAGATCGCGACCGCGATGAGGTTGAAGAGACCGCCGCCCCAGTTCTTGAGGCCGTTCATCTGATGGATGTTGGTCAGGCCCATCAGCCCGAGGGCGGCGAGCATCAGGATGCCGGCGCCGGCACCGAAGTAGCCGCCGTACACGGCGACGAGGAACTGGTACCCGAGGAAGGGGCGGGCCGGGGGGCGGAGGGTGCCGTCCTGACGGGCAATCTGGCGCGACGCGAGCCACTCGGCGGTGCGGGCCATCAGGGGGTTGGCCTCGTCCCCCGGGGCGAGTTTCCGCATCCGGCGGAGCAGGGGTCCTTGCACCATGAAGAGCGCCGTCGCCCCGAGGATCAACCAGGGGACGATCGCGGCGAAGCGCCGCTCTGGGGTGAGCACCAGGAGGAGGGCGCCCACGGCGCCCCCGACGATGCTGGGGAGGGCCCAGGCGCGAGCCCAGGCGCGGGCCCCGCGGAGCTCGGCGCGGTACCCCCACATCGAGGCCATCGTCCCGGGCCAGAGCGCCACAGTGGAGGTGGCGTTCGCCGTGATGGGCGGGACCCCGAGCGCGATGAGAGCCGGGAAGGTGATGAGCGTGCCTCCACCGGCCATGGCGTTCATCATGGCGCCGACCAGGGCGGCGAGGCCCACGAGGGGGAGGAGGAGGGGGGCGGGCACGGGCGGGGTCAGGGTCCCGAAGGATAGCGGGGTCGGGGCATTCCCCGACACGGCGTGTCGGCGGGCGCACTATCTTTCCCGCGCGCCACCCGCACGGCGTGTCCGGCCGCGCCCCCCGCGCGACTGGTCCTCACCCCCCAGCTCGGATCCACGCAGATGTCCGGCACCGCCCCCACTCCCCCCGCTGGCGACCACCTCGAGATCAAGGACTCGCGCACGGGCAAGATCTACTACGCCCCGATCACCGACGAGACCATCCGCACCGCGGACCTCAAGCAGATCAAGGTCAATCCCGACGACTTCGGGATCATGGGCTACGATCCGGCGTTCATGAACACCGCGTCGTGCCGCTCCGCCATCACCTTCATTGATGGTGACAAGGGGATCCTCCGGTACCGCGGCATCCCGATCGAGCAGCTCGCCGAGAAGTCGAACTTCCTCGAGACCGCGTGGCTCCTGCGCAAGGGCGAGCTGCCGACGCAGGCCGAGTACGACGAGTTCCAGCATCACATCACGTACCACACGTACGTGCACGAGAACATCAAGCGCTTCATGGAGGGCTTCCGGTACGACGCCCATCCGATGGCGATGCTGACGGCCGGCGTCGCGGCGCTCTCGTCGTTCTATCCGGAGTCCAAGCACATCCACGACGAGAAGGAGCGCGACATCGCGTTCATCCGCCTCCTCGCCAAGATGCCGACGCTGGCGGCGTTCGCGTACCGCCACGTGAAGGGGCTGCCCTACGTCTATCCCGACAACTCGCTCTCGTACGCCGAGAACTTCCTCTCGATGATCGCGCGGATGTCGGAGCCGAAGTACGAGGCGAACCCGGTCTTCGCCCGGGCGATCGACATCCTCTTCATCCTCCACGCCGACCACGAACAGAACTGCTCGACCAACGCGGTACGCGCGGTGGGCTCGTCGCACGTGGATCCCTACTCGGCCGTCGCGGCCGGTGTGGCGGCGCTCTACGGCCCGCTGCACGGTGGCGCCAACGAGGCCGTGCTCCGGATGCTCGAGGAGATCGGGGATGTGAAGAACATCCCGGCCTTCATCGAGTCGGTGAAGAGCGGCAAGGGCGCCGCGCGCCTGATGGGTTTCGGGCACCGCGTGTACAAGAGCTACGACCCGCGCGCGAAGATCGTGAAGTCGCTCTGCGACGATGTGCTCCGTGTCGCCGGCCTCACCAAGGACATGGAGATCGCGCTCGAGCTGGAGCGCATCGCCCTCAGCGACGACTACTTCATCGCGCGCAAGCTCTACCCGAACGTCGACTTCTACACCGGCCTGATCTATCGGGCGATGCACTTCCCGACGGACTACTTCACCGTGCTCTTCGCCATCGCGCGGACCGCCGGGTGGATGGCCCAGTGGGAGGAGCTCCTGCTCGACAAGGAGCAGAAGATCGCGCGTCCGCGGCAGATCTACACCGGGTTCGCCGAGCGGCCGTACCAGGCGCGGGTGGATCTGAGCCACAAGATCAAGAAGTAGGTCGCGACCGACGGACGGGTCGCGGACCACGGCGGGCGGGGCCAAGCGGCTCCGCCCGCCGTCGCATGCACGGGTCAGCCGGCGGCGGGTTCTCGGCTACGGCACACGCGACGCACGGGGCACGCGCCGCAGCGCTTCACCCGCGCCGTGCACACCAACGCGCCTAACTCCATCAGCGCTTGGTTGTGCGTCCACGTCGCCCGCCCGGTACGCGGCAAGGTGGCCTCGGCGATCGCCCAGATCGCCTTCTGGTCCCGGGCCCGCTTGGGATGCAGCCGCGGCGCGAAGACCCGCGTGAGCACTCGCGCCACGTTCGTGTCCACCAACGGGGCACGACGCTCGAACGCGAAGGTCGCCACGGCCCCCGCGGTGTAGGGCCCGATGCCCGGCAGTTGGCGCAGTGCGGCCGGCTCGCTGGGGAACCCCTCGCGCACCACCGCCCGCGAGAGCTTGTGCAGGTTCCGCGCCCGCGCGTAGTAGCCCAGCCCCTCCCACTGCGCGACGACCTGCGACTCCCGGGCCTTCGAGAGCGCCTCGACGGTAGGGAAGCGATTCAGGAACCGGTGGTAGAAGTCGATGACCCGGGCGACCTGCGTCTGTTGCAGCATCAGCTCCGAGACGAGGATCGCGTACGGGTCCCGCGTGCGGCGCCAGGGCAGGTCACGCGCGTGGCGACGGTACCAGGCCCGGAGCTTTGTCCCGAACGCGGCGAGCGCGTCGGGGTCGATCCTCGGTGGCCTGCTCAGTGCGGCTGCCACGTCGGCGTCGCCGAGAAGAGGCCCCCGTCGACGATCAGCCCGCGCGCGAGCATGAGCCCAAACCCGATGCTCAGCGCGCCCGCCGCGAGGCGCACCCCGCGCTGCAGCGTCGCGATCCGGCGCCCCGCGTAGAGCGCCGGCGCGGCGAGGAGCACCGTCACCGCCACCATCCCGGCGACGGTGCCCAGCCCGAAGACCAGCAGGTAGGCGAGCGCGGGGAGCGTGCCGCGGATGGTCGCGAGCACCAGCAGCGCCACGGCCGCGGAGCCCGCGAGGCCGTGCACCAGTCCCACGAGGAACGGGCGGGCCGCGGCGCCCCCGCTCGGGGCCGCGTCCGAGGCGCGCAGGTTGGAGTAGCCCAGCAGGATCAGCATCAGCGCCACCGCGAACTCGAGCCCGAGCCCCAGGCGCGGCGGGATCACCAGGCGGAACGCGACGATCGCCCCGCCGACGGTGAGCAGCGTGAGCGTGTGTCCGAGCCCCCAGAGCGCCCCCACCCGGGCGGCGCGGGCGAGCCGCCCCTCGCGCGCCACGATCGCCGTCACCGCCACCACGTGGTCGGCGTCGGTCGCGTGACGGAGCCCGAGGAGGGCGCCGAGGAGGATCGCCGAGGCGGCGTCGGGGAGCGGCGGTATCGCCATCAGCGGACCGTCGACGTCTTCCGCTTCAGGAAGTCCATCAGGATGAACTGGCCGAGCGTCATCGTGTCCGTGAAGTAGGCCCGGCCCCGCGTGATGGCGCTCACCATCTTCACGAACTCCACCAGCGCCCGGTCCCGCGCGAGCATGAAGGTGTTCACGGGGATCCCCGCCTTGCGACAGGCCGCCACCTCGGTGAGGGTCTCCTGCAGCACGAAGGCGTCGAGCCCCATCGAGTTCTTGTAGGTGCGCCCGTCGGGCAGGGTCAACGCGCTCGGCTTGCCGTCGGTGATCATCACGATCTGCCGCATGTCCTTGCGCTGGGCCTGCAGGAGCCGGCGGGCGAGTTTCAGGCCGCCCGCGGTGTTCGTGTGATACGGCCCCACCTGCGCCGTCGCGAGCGCGCCGAGCGGGATCTCCTCGGCCCCGTCGTGGAAGAGCACCACCTTGATGGTGTCCCCGGGGAACTGCGTGCGGATCAGGTGCGTGAGCGCCAGCGCCACCTTCTTGGCGGGGGTGAAGCGGTCCTCGCCGTAGAGGATCATCGAGTGCGAGCAGTCCAGCATCAGCACCGTCGCGCAGCTCGACCGGTGCGTGGTCTGCCGCACCATCAGGTCCGCGTAGTCGAGGTCCATCGGGACGTCCATCGAGCCCGTGCGCAGCATCGCGTTCCGCAGCGTCTCGTTGACGTCGAGGTTCAGCGCGTCGCCGAAGGCATACGGACGGCTCGGGGCGTCCGCCTCCACGCCCGTCGCGAGGTGCGCGGTGTCGTGCGCGCCGAAGCTCGAGGCGCCGATGCCGCCGAGGATGTGGCGGAGCGCCTTGTAGCCGAGGAAGTCGATGCCCTTGCCGGTCAGGTCGAATTTGACGTCCTGCGCCGCCGCCTGCGCGAGCCCCCCGGGGCCGACCACCGGGGAATGTCCGGCCGGCGCCTGCGGCGCCTGGTCGGTCTTCAGGAACCCTTCCGCGATGAGCCGCTGCACGATGTCGTCGAGCAGCTTCGAGAGCTTCGCCTCCGACAGTTCGTCGCCGTCGCCGCGGAGCGCCTCGAGCATCTCCGGGGTGAACTGCCCGCTCTGGATCAGCGCGTCGAGGATCGCCTGCCGCAGCGCGTCGAGGGAGCGGTCGCCCCCCTGATCCGGCTCGTCCCAGCCCCACGGATGCGGCGGCCCACCCCCGGCGAATCCCGACTGCAGCAGGAAGTCCGCGAGGTTGTCGAGCAGCGCCTGCAGGTCCACCGCATCGGCGGACTCGGGGCTGAACTTGGTGTAGGTGTGGAAGCGCATGGCGTGGGGGACCAACGCGTGAAATCAACGTCCGGGTCCCGCCGGACGGCAGGTCCGCCCCGTCACCCTGTCCCCCGACGCCCCGTGGCACGACCTTACCCGGACGCCGATGCCGCCCGCCGACTCCCGAAATCCCTTCCGCCTCCTCGCGCAGTACCGCGATTTCCGCCTGTTCTGGCTCGGGCAGATGGTGTCGCTCGTCGGGTCGTGGATGCAGCAGGTGGCCGTGGGGTGGACGGCGTTGCAGCTCTCCAACGACGCCTTCCTCGTGGGGCTCGTCGCCGCGGCGGGGACCTTCCCGATTCTCGTGCTCTCCATCCCCGGCGGGCTGGTGGCGGACCGCCACCGGCGGCTGCAGGTCCTCCGCATCGCGCTGTCCCTCCTGACCGTGGAGGCCGTCGCACTCTGGGCCATCGCGGTCACGGGGCACCTGACCATCGGCTGGCTCCTCGCGCTCTCGCTCTTCGGCGGGGCGATGGCCGCGTTCGAGATCCCGGCGCGGCAGTCGCTCATCGTGGAGTTGGTGGGCCCCGACGACCTGCCGCGCGCGATCGCGCTCAACTCGATGGCCTTCAACCTCGCGCGCGTGATCGGTCCGAGCGTCGCCGCGCTGGTGGTGGCGCAACTGGGCATCGCGTGGACCTTTGGCCTCAATGCGGTGAGCTTCCTCGCCGTCCTGCTGGCGCTCGCGCTCGTGCGGCTCCCCGACCGCCGCGCGCACCGACGGCCCTCGGTCGGCCTCGCCGGGCTCCGCGAGGCCATCGACCACATCCGTCGCACCGAGCCCCTCGCGATGCTCCTCGCGATCGCGGCGCTCTTCTCCGTGCTCGGCGTGCCGGTGATCACCCTGCTGCCCGTCGTGGCGCGGGACCTGCTGCACCTCGACGCGCACGGCTACGGCGCGCTGATGGCGTCTTTGGGAATCGGCGCCGTGCTCGGGGCGCTGGCGATGGCCTCCACCGGCGGCGGCCGGCGGCGCGGGCGCCTCTTCCGCGCCGCCTCCTTCGGCTTCCCGCTCCTGCTCCTGGCGTTCGCCGACGTCCGGCAGCCCGTGGTCGCGGGCGCGCTGCTGGTGGCCATCGGCGTCGCGATGCTCCTCAACAACGCGCTCGTGAACGCCCGCCTGCAGGAGCTCGTGCCCGACGCGCTGCGCGGCCGGGTGCTCTCGCTCTATGTGATGGTGTACGTCGGCGGGTCGCCGATCGGCAGCACCCTCGGCGGGTGGGTGGCACGCGCCGCCGGCGTGCAGTGGGCCATCGGCGGCGGCGCGGCCCTGATGCTACTCGTCGCGGTCTGGGCGTTCCGACGACATCCCTTGCTGGCGGCGGACTGAGCGGCCGTAGCGCCCTCCCTCCGCCCGCGAGAGCTTGCGGCGCGCCACGAGCGCCTCGAGCACCAGTTCACAGGCCGCGATGGCGTCGGCGTCCTCCGGCCCGGCGAGCCCCGCCCCCGTCACTGCCTCGAGCAGGCCCGGCACGGCGCCGTAGCCGGCCCGCGCGGTCGCCGTCGGCGCCTCGTCGCTCACCTGCAGTGCCTGCCCCTCGTCGAACCACATCACGATCGGGTCGAGGTCGAGGGAGACCTCCCGCTCCCGCAGCGTCGCATCCGCGGCGCGCCGGATCAGCTCGCGCGCGATCACGGCGCCGCCGATCAGCTCCCCCTCGTACTCGAGCTCGAGCTTCCCCGTGATCGCCGGGAGCGCGGCGTAGAGGTCGGCCAGTCGCGGAACGATGGCTGACTCGCCGAGGCGGACCGCCCGCCGCTCCGCGTTGGAGACCACGTTCTCCAGCAGGGTGATCGAGAGGCGCTGCGAGACCCCCGAGCGCTGGTCGATTCGCTTCTCCTGCCGCGCCTCGAAAGCCACACGCTCGGCCACCTCGGCTACGATTTCCGACAGGTGGAGCGGGAGTCCGCCGCGCGCGGTCCAGGCCTCCTGCGCCGTGATCGCGCGCGCGAGCGAGACCTCCGTCGGGTAGTGCGTGATGATCTCGCTGCCGATCCGGTCCTTGAGCGGCGTGATGATCTTGCCGCGCGCCGTGTAGTCCTCGGGATTCGCGGTGAACGCCATCACCACGTCGAGGGCGAGTCGCACCGGATACCCCTTGATCTGCACATCGCCTTCCTGCATCACGTTGAACAGCCCGACCTGCACCTTGCCCGCGAGGTCCGGGAGCTCGTTGAGCGCGAAGAGCCCGCGATGCGCGCGCGGCAGCATCCCGTAGTGGATCGAGAGCTCGTCGGAGAGGAGGTGGCCGCCGCGCGCGGCCTTGATCGGATCGAGGTCGCCGATCAGGTCGGCCACCGTCACGTCCGGCGTCGCCAACTTCTCCACGTAGCGCTGGTCCGGCGCGAGCCACGCGATGGGCGCGTCGTCCCCCGCCTCGCGGAGCCGGTCACGCCCGAACTTGGAGATCGGCGCGAACGGGTCGTCATTCGTCTCGCTGCCGGCGAGCACCGGGAGCGCGGGGTCGAGGAGCGTCGTCAGCGCGCGCAGCAGGCGCGACTTGGCCTGGCCGCGCAGGCCGAGGAGGATGAAGTGGTGCCGCGAGAGCAGCGCGTTCACCACCTGCGGCATCACGGTGTCTTCGTAGCCGAGTACGCCCGGGAAGAGCGGGCCGCCCGCGGCCAGACGCGCGAGGAGGTTGGCGCGGATCTCGTCCTTCACGGAGCGACCGCGACGGTCCGGGGCGCCGAAGGGGGAGGCGCGGAGGGCGCCGAGGGTCGTCGGGAGCGGCTGGGTCACGGGGACAGGACGGCAGAGGGTCGGCAGGGGCGCCGCGCACAGGCGGCGCGCTGCGGGGAGCGAGAATGATGGGGAGTCAACGCCGCGGGAGCCCGAAGGGTTCGCCTGGAGACGTCAGGCGACGACGCGGATCTCCACGCGGTTGTCATAGAACACCGGGCCCTCACCCATATCGGTGAGTCGCTGGCTCGTGGTCGCGTTCACGGTGCGGCCGTCCGGGGAGGTCTTGGCCCACCAGATTCCCGGAGCCCACGCCACGCCCTCGCGAATGCCTTCGCGCAGGCGGGCGGTCGCCTCGAACGCGCCGCGGTCGTTCTCCACCACCACGCGCGCGCCGTCCGGAATGCCCCGACGCTCGGCATCGCGCGGATGTAGCGCCACCTCCGGCTCCCGCGCGGCGCGCTGCAGCGAGCCGACGTTGACGAAGGTCGAGTTCATGAACTGGTGCGCCGGCGAGGAGATGAGGGCGATCGGGTAGCGCGCCACGCGCGCGGGGTCGCGCTCCGGCGACTCGTACGGCGGCGTGTAGCTGGGCAGCGGGTCGAGCCCCATCGCCGCCATCCGCTCCGAGTGGAACTCGCACTTCCCGCTCGGCGTGAGGAACCCGCCGTCGGCGAACGGGAGGTGCGGCATCGGCAGGTCGAGACGCACCCACCCCTGGGCGCGCAGCGTCTCGAGGGTCACCGGGCGCATCCGCGCGTCCGTGGTGTCGAGCGCCTGCCGGAGCAGCGTCTCGTCGTCCTCGCGCAGCAGCGTGTCGGTGAGGCCCATCCGCACGGCGAGCCGCCGGAAGATCTCGGTGTTCGGGAGCGCCTCGCCCACCGGGGCGATGGCCGGCGTGTTGAGCGTCGCGTAGAGATGCCCATATGACCAGTGCAGGTCGAGGTGCTCCAACTGCGTGGTGGCCGGGAGCACCCAATCGGCGTAGTCCGCCGTGTCCGTCTGGAAGTGCTCCAGCACCACGGTGAAGAGGTCCTCGCGCCGCAGCCCGTCCACCACGCGCAGGTGGTCCGGCGCGATCGCCGCGGGATTGGAGTTGTAGACCACGAGGGCGCGCAGCGGCGGCCCGCCGACGCCGGCGTC
This sequence comes from Gemmatimonadota bacterium, assembly GCA_037975505.1. Classification (GTDB taxonomy): domain Bacteria; phylum Gemmatimonadota; class Gemmatimonadetes; order Gemmatimonadales; family Gemmatimonadaceae; genus Pseudogemmatithrix. The sequence goes on from JBANGJ010000064.1 coordinate 8,821, forward strand.
TGGCTGCGTGAGCGCATCCCCGAGGCGCGACATGTTGATGGTACGCGTCCCGGGCGGGATCAGGTCCGGCCGCTGCACCGCTGCCTTGTTGAGCGCAAAGTTGCCGCTCGACGAGAGCTGCACGCCGCCCCCCGCCCGGCGCCAATGCCCCGTCACCGCCGGCAGGCAGGCGATGGTGCGGACCGCCATCGCCCCGCCCGCGTGACGCTGCAGCCCGTAGTTGATGCGGATGAAGGCCGCGCGCGCGCGGCCGTACTGGCGAGCCAGCGTCACGATGCTCGCCGCCGGGATCCCCGTGATCCCCGCCACGACGTCCGGCGGATACGCGCGCACGCGCTCGCGCAGCGCCTCCGCCCCGAGCGTGTGCCGCGCGAGGTAGTCGTCGTCCTGCAGCCCCTCGGCGAAGAGCACGTGCATCAGCCCGAGCGCCAGGGCCGCGTCCGTGCCGGGCTGGATGCCGATCCACTCGTCGCACTGCTCCGCCGTGCGCGTGCGGATCGGGTCGATGCAGATGACCGGGGCGCCCTGCGCCCGCGCCGCCAGGATCTTCGGCCAGAGGTGCGGGTTGGAGGTGAGCGTGTTCGTCCCCCAGAGGAGGATGAGATCGCTCTCGGGGACGCCCTCGATGTCGGTGCCGATGCTCGCGCCGACGGTCATGCGCATCCCCATCATCCCCGCCGTCGCACAGATGGTGCGGTCCAGCAGGGAGGCCCCGATGCGATGGAAGAACCGGCGATCCATCGACTCGCCCTGCAGCATCCCCATCGTGCCCGCGTACGAATAGGGCAGGATGGCCTGCGGCCCGTCGGGCGAGTCGATGATGTCCCGCAGGCGCGCGGCGATGGCGTCGAGCGCCTCGTCCCAGCTCGTCTCCACGAAGGCGCCACGCCCCTTGGGCCCCACGCGCTTGCGCGGGCGCAGGACGCGATCGGTGTGATACGTCCGCTCGAGGTAGCGATTCACCTTCGTGCAGAGGAATCCCTGCGTGATCGGATGCGCTGGGTCGCCCTGGATGCGCGTCGCGCGCCCGCGCTCGACCGTCACCAGCGTCGCGCAGGCGTCCGGACAATCGTGCGGGCAGGCGCCGCGCACGACCTCGGGGCTTGGCGGAGATTCGGGGCGTCCAGTCACAGGTGAATGGTTACCCCGGGGCACCCCGGGAGGCCACCTGGCAGGCGACCCGCATAAACGACCCTGTCTAACTATTTGTCAGATAATGACTTAGTGAGAACCAGAAATCGGCTTTCGCACGGTGACCTTCCACGCGGCTCGCTCGTCTGTTCGGTGGATACCCTCCAACTCGTTGTCACCGAACGAGTTGGGGTAGCCCGGCGGTATTGACGGCCCGGACAGGATGCCCTAATTTCTTGCCCGTGCGCATGACGCGAATGACTCGCGAGCCGCCGCACCACACCACTCCCCGAGAGACCGCCTCATGAAGAAGCTCGCCCTCGTTGCCTCGCTGTTCGTGTTCGCCGCCTGCGGCGCCAAGACCGAGGAGGCCGCTCCGGCCGCCGACTCGACCGTCGTTGCTCCGGCGACCACCGACTCGGCCGCTCCGGCCGCGACGGATTCGGCCGCGCCGGCCGACACCACCGCCAAGAAGACCAACTAACCGTCTTCTCTCCGGTGTGAAGGGCGCGCGACCCCTCGGGTCGCGCGCCCTTCGTCGTTTCACTCGCTCGGCGCGCCACCATCTGACGCGCGCCCATCAGGGAGCCGTGATCGCCTCCACCTGCGCGGACCGAGAGACCTCGTCCGCGCCCACGACGGTCACCGCACTCCCCGGTTCCACCTCGCGCCGCACGATCGCGATCGCCAGCGGCCCCCGGCGCGACACCGCCACGCTCGAGCGCACCTCACCCACCTCAGCGCCCGCGGCGTCCACGACGCGCGCGCCCACCGGCAGGAGATCGTCCGAGACCAACCGCCGGAGCAATCGGTTCACGTGGCCGCGGAAGTGGATGCGCGCCACCACCTCCTGCCCGGTGTATCAGCCCTTCGCGAAAGAAATCGCGCCAAGGGTGTCGAGCAGCGCTTCCTGCGCGATCGTCTCATCGGTCATGTCGACGCCCCAACGCGGGACGCCCGCCTCGATCCGTTCGGCCTCCAGCGCCGCCGCGTCCGCGAGCGGCCAGCCCGCTGCGATCAGCTCCGCTCGCCACGCGTCGATGGCGTCGCGTGGACCGACCACCTCCCAGCCGGGGGTCGCGAGCTCGTCACTGCGGAACACGGTCAGCCCGGCCGCGCGCGCGTCCTCCGCGGCGGCGTCGGCCCCGGCGCCGTGTACACCCACGCATCCCGTCTCGGCCGTCACGACCGCGTACGCCGCGAGGCGCGGGTTCACGTACTTGCGGATCATCGCCGCGAAGCCGTCGGCGGAGGCGGCCTCGGTGTCGACGAGCACATCGTCCCCGCGATCCACCACGCGGCAGAGCGCGAGCACGCGTCCCTTCGCGGTGAGCGCGGCGGCGCGTTGCGCGGTCCCTGGTGTCAGCGCCATCACGTCGTTCGCGAGCAGTCCGCCGAGGACGGCCTTCGCCTGCGGCCCACGCACCGTCATCCGGAACCGGTCGCTCCGGTCGGCGAGGAATCGCGCCGTCATCGCGGGTCGCCGGAGGTGGCGGAGGTCAGCGCACGGACGCGCTCGGGGGTGAGGTCGGCGATGCCGTCGATCCACGCATCGGCCTCGACGGCCTCGTGCGCCGGCATCGGCCCCACCGCGATGCATCCCAGGCCGGCCGCGCGGGCGCCGCGGATGCCCTCGACGTGGTCCTCGACCGCGATCCCGCGCAGGCGCTGGCCCGGGAAGAGCTGCCGCACCCGGTCGAGCGCCGCCTCCCACGCCCCGCGATCGGGCTTCGTCGGCATCACATCCTCGGCGGCGATGATCGGGCGGAACGCGGCCTCGAGGCCGGCGAGCGAGAGCAGGAACTCCAGTTCGCGGCGACTCGCACGCGTGACGAGGGCCAGCCGCGCGTGATTGGCGAGGCGCTCCAGCGTGGCGCGCGCGCCGGGATGAAGCGCGATCCCCTTGCCGATGCGCGCGGCGAAGGCGCGTTCGGCACGGAGCCGACCGAGCTCGACGGCGGTCTCGTCCTCCGGGGCTCCAGCCGCCCGGCGGGCGCGACGCACCGCATCCTCCACCGCATGCCCCCGCGCCGCGGCCAGGATCGCCCCGGTGGGCGAGATGCCCTCGGCATCGAGCGCGGTCGCGAGCGCCGCCGCCCGCGCGGTGGCGGTGTCCGCAATCACGCCTTCCAACTCCAGACAGAGCACCGGGACGTCCATACGGACAATCCTAACGGAGAGACTCCGTGCGGGCGTAGTCCGCATCGAGAAGTTCCACCGGGTGCCGCGTCACCGTCCCACGCCCCGCGAGGGTGAGCCCACCGCCGATCTGCATCAGGCACCCCGGGTTGCCGGTGGCGAGGATCGGCGCCCCGTTCGCGGCGATGTGCGCGAGCTTGGGGGCGAGCACCCGTTCCGCCACGTGTGGCTGCGTGAGATTGAAGATTCCCGCGCTGCCGCAGCACTGGTCTGCATCGGTGAGCGGGACGAGCGCATGCCCGCGGGCGGCCCCGAGTACGGCGAGAGGCGGCGCCACGACGCGCTGACCGTGTTGCAGATGACAGGGCGCATCGTAGGCCACGGGCACCGGGGACTCCGGCCCAGCGGCGGACGCCCGGGGGCCGGCCTCCGCGAGCAGTTCCGAGACGTCGCGCACCCGGGCGGCGAATGCCGCGGCGCGCGCGGCCCACGCGGCGTCGTCCGCGAGGAGATGTCCGTACTCCTTGCACATCGCGCCGCAGCCGGCCGAGTCGGTCACGACGACATCGGCCCCACTCCGCTCGAATGCCGCGATGTTCGCGCGCGCGAGCGTCCGGGCGGTCGCGGCATCCCCGGCGTGCGCGTGCAGGGCGCCGCAGCAGCGCTGCCCGGGCGCGTCGCGGAGCGCCCACCCGTTGTGTTGAAGCGTGCGCTCCACCGCGCGGTGCACGTCGGCGAAGAGGCCATCCATCACGCAACCGGTGAGGAGGGCCGCGGTGCCGCGCTCCGCCTCGGCGCGAGGGGTCCACGCCGTCGGGCGAGGGCGTCGCGTGCTCTCGAGCATCGCGAAGGGCATCGCGAGTCGGGCAGGCAGGGTGCGCCGTAGCAGGGCGGCGAGTCCCGTGTCCCGCGTCAGGCGGGCCACCGCCAGCGCGGGACGCAACGCCCACTCGCGGGCGAAGACCCAGAGCATCGCGCGGCCCACCCACGGCAGCGGACGATGCGTGGCGAGCGTCGCGCGTGTGGCCTCGAGCAACTGGCCGTAGGGCACACCACTGGGGCACGCGGTCTCGCAGCCGCGACAGCCCAGGCAGTGATCGAGGGCACGGCCCACGTTGGGATCGCGCGGCTCGACGGTCCCCTCGAGCAGCGCTCCCATCAGGAGGAGTCGGCCCCGCGGGGACTCGTTCTCGTCCTCGAGCGCCAAGTAGGTGGGGCAGGCCGGGAGACAGAAGCCGCAATGCACGCAGGCATCGAGTCCCGTTCGCGCGTGGGCGAGCGGAGAGTCGGGAAGGGCGCACGGCCGCGCGCTGTCGCCGGCGATCATCGAGTCGCTCCGAGGAGGCCGGGGTTCAGGATCCCGGCAGGGTCGAATTGGGCGCGCAGCGCGAGCGAGAGCGCATCCCATCGCCAGGTGGTGGCGCGTGAGGGTGGGGCACACCGCTCACGCACGGCGGTCCAGACCGCGGGATCGACGTCGGAGGCATCGCCAAGCGACCGTACCACCTGTCGGGCGGCGGCGACGAACGGCGCGTTCCCGCCGAGGCGCAGCAGCCAACCCGGACCGGGGAGCGCGAGGGCGGCGGCGTCCTCGATGGAAAGTGCCACGGCGCCGAGCGGTGCCAGCGGCCCGCGCACGAACGCGTCGAGCGCGGGCTCGTCGGCACCCACGACGCACCACGTCTCATCCGCGGTCGCGCGGGCACGTAGGCGCAGGTGCACGTGCGTCAGCACCGCCAGCGTGCCCCACGAGCCGGTGAGCGCGCGCGTGAGGTCGAACCCCGCGACGTTCTTCACCACACGTCCTCCCGCCTCGACGATTCGACCGCGTCCGTCCACGGCCCGCACGCCGAGCACCAATTGTCTTGGGCGGCCGAGGCGATCGCCGAAGGGTCCCGTTGTCGCCGTGGCGAGGGTCGCACCCACCGTCCCGGTATCGCTCCCCCACGGGAGCAGCGGGCACCACTGTCCGTGGGCGCGCGTCGCCGCCTCGAGCTCGGCGAGCGTCGTCGCGGCCCCGCACGAGAGCGTGAGGTCGTCCGGTGCGTAGGCGGTGACGCCGGTGAAGGCCGTGACGTCGAGCGTCGCCGACGCGGCCACCGGATGTCCCGCATCCATCCAGGTGCCGGCCCCGCGGATCCGCAGGCCCGTGCCGGCTGTCGCGGCCTCGCGCACGAGCGCGGCGAGGGCGAGGTCCGTCTCCGGTCGATGCGTCGTCACTGCGGGGCCCGTCGCGCCGCGGGGACCGCCTGCCACTCGCGGCAGGCATGCACCGGCACCGCCTTGCCCGGGTTCGCACGTCGGTCCGGGTCGAAGACGGTGCGCAGCGAGCACATCGCGTCGAGCGTCTCGGGCGTGAAGAGCGCGTCCATATAGCCGAGCTTGTCGAGGCCCACGCCGTGCTCGCCGGTGATGGACCCGCCCGCGTCGATGCACGCCGTCATGATCTCCGTCATCGCCGCGTGCACGCGCGCCGAGGCCTCGGCATCGTCGGCGTCGTACGGGATGTTCGGATGCAGGTTGCCGTCGCCGGCGTGGAAGACGTTGCAGACGGCGATCCCGTAGCGCGTCCCGATGGCCTGGATGGTCTCGAGCACGTCGGCGAGCCGCGTGCGCGGCACCACGGCATCCTGTACGACGAGGTGGGGCGCCACCCGTCCCATCGCGCCGAAGGCCTTCTTGCGGCCCTGCCAGAGGCGGGCCCGGTCGGTCGCCTCGCGCGCCACGCGCACGTCGCGCGCCCCGGCGGCGCGGCAGTGCGCGGCAATCGCCTCGGCGTCGGTGTCCAGCCCGGCGAGGGCGCCGTCGACCTCGGCGAGCAGCACCGCCGTCGCGTCTCGTGGATAGCCGGCGGCGTAGACGCTCGACTCCACCGCGGCGATCGTCCCCTGATCCATCAGTTCCAGCGCGGCGGGCATGATCCCCGCGGCGATGATCCGCGACGTCGCCTCCGCCGCCGCGCGGAGGCTCGTGAAGTCGGCGAGGAGCGTCACCACGCCCTCCGGGTTCGGCGTGAGGCGCACGGTCACGTCGAGTACCACGCCGAAGCACCCCTCGCTCCCGACGAACGCCCCGAGCAGGTCGTAGCCGCCCGCGTCGCCCCGATCCAACGTCACCACCTCTCCTGAGGGGAGCACCACCGTGGCGTGCAGTACGTGGTCGAGCGTCACACCATACTTGAGGCAGTGCGGCCCGCCGGCGTTCTCCGCCACGTTGCCGCCGATCGTGCACGCCGCCTGCGACGAGGGATCAGGCGCGTAGTGGAGCCCGTGCGGTGCGACGGCGCGCGTGAGCGTGGCGTTCACCACGCCGGGTTCGACCGTCGCGGTGCGTGCGACCGGATCGATGCTCAGGATGCGCTTCAGGCGATGCAGGCCGACGAGCGTGATCCCATCGGCGAGGGCGCCGCCCGAGAGCCCGGTGCCGGCGCCGCGGGCCACGAAGGGGGCGCCGTGCGCGGCGAGCACGCGCAGCACGCCGATGACCTCGTCGCGGGTGCCGGGGAAGACGGCCAGCGACGGGAGCGCACGATGCCCCGGGAGTCCATCGGACCGGTAGACCTGCAGGGAGGGGGCCCGGGTGAGCAGCTGCGCCGGACCGACCACCTCGGCGAGTGCGGCGGCGAGCTCCGCGGGGGGCGGCACGGGGAGCGAGGACACGCGAGGAACCTATACGAAAGGGGCCCGGATTCGCATCCGGACCCCTTCCCCCGCCGCCGCGCGAACACCGGGCGCGCGGCCGCGGGTCGTCAGGTCACCGCCCAGAATCCCGCGAGGGCACGCCCCTCGGGGCAGGTGCGGAGCTTGTCGAAGGCCCGCTCGCGGATCTGCCGGATGCGCTCGCGCGTCACGCCCATCAGCGCGCCGATCTTCTCGAGCGTCATCGCCTCCGCGCCCTCGTCGAGCCCGTAGTAGAGGTTGAGGATCTTTCGCTCGCGCGGCGTCAGGTGCTCGCGGAACACCTTGCGGATGCACTCGCGCATCAGGTTGACGTCAGTCGTCTCCTCGATCTCCACGCCATCCGCGCCGGCGAAGCGCTCACCGAGCGTGCTCGCCTCGCGGTCGGAGCGGTCCACCGGAGCGTCGAGCGAGACCTCGGTGGAGGACATCTGCTTGGCGGACCGGACCTGCTCCGGCGACTCCTCGAGCAGCCGCCCGAGCTCGGCGTCGGTGGGGTCGCGGCGCAGCACCTGCGCCAACACCGTCTCCGCGCGGGAGAGCCGGATGAGCTGCGAGTTCTGGTTGAGCGGGATGCGCACGGAGCGCGTCTGCTCGGCGAGCGCCTTGAGCACCGCCTGGCGCACCCACCACACGGCGTACGAGATGAACTTCACGCCCTGGTCGGGGTCGAACTTGCGGACCGCCTTGAGCAGGCCCTCGTTGCCGATGGCCACGAGCTCGGAGAGGTCGAGGCCGTGCCCCTGGTACTTCTTCACGTAGCTGATGACGAACCGGAGGTTGGCGGTCACGAGCCGCTCCGCGGCGGCCTCGTCGCCCTTTTGCGCCAGCCGGGCGAGGCGCCGCTCCTCGGCGGCGTCGGTGATCAACGGCAACTTCTGGATGTCGAGCAGATACTGGTCGAAGGCGGAGGACGGCGCGGAACGGAAATACGTGCGGGACCTCGACTCGCTGGCGTGCTGCATACCCACCCCATGAACCGCGTGTTGGAGAGATCGGCGCCGGGAGGACGCCACTCGAACCGCATTGCTGGGACGACGGGACCGGAGGGTCGACCTGCCCGCCGGGACCCACACCCTACAAGCGACTGGCGACAGCGGTCAACAGCCAAAAAGTGTGCCAAACCGCGTGGGTGGAACCGTCAGTTCGGCATCTCGTTGTTGGACAACGAGTTGGAACCCCTCACATTTGTGTGAGGATTCGGCGGACGGCGGCGTCGGGGACGGCCACGGTGAACCCGCCCGAGGCTGTCGCGATGGTGCCGATGGCGGTCGGCAGCGAATAACGCACGGTTCCGCCACGGGATTTCTTGTCCGTGTGTGTTGCGGCGACCACCGCGGCGGGGTCCACGCCGGACGGCAGCGTCACCGGCAATCCGGCCGCCGTGCAGACCTCGGCGATCCGGTCCGCGAGCCCGGGGTGCGCGTGGCCGAGGTCCTCCGCGAGCCGTGCCTCGAGCACCATCCCGATAGCGACGGCCTCGCCGTGCGCGAGGCGATACCCCGTCACCTGCTCGAGGGCGTGTGCCAGCGTGTGGCCGACATTGAGCACCTGCCGCAGGCCCGCCTCGCGTTCGTCGCGCGCGACGATGTCCACCTTGATGGCCACCGAGCGGTCCACGAGCGCGCGCGTCGCGGCGTCGTCGAGCGGACCGTCGCCGAGGAGGCGCGGCAGCTGCGCGACGATGTCGTCGAGATACGCGGCGTCCGCAATCACCCCGTGCTTGATCGCCTCGGCGAGGCCCGCCCGTCGCGCCGACACCGGCAGCGTGGCGAGCAGGGCCGGGTCGATGAGCACCAGCTCGGGGTGATGGAACGCCCCGACGAGGTTCTTGCCCGCCGGCGTGTCGACGCCGGTCTTCCCGCCGATGGCGGCGTCGATCATGCCGAGCAGGGAGGTCGGCACGAGCACGAGCGGCACGCCGCGCAGGTAGGTCGCGGCGACGAACCCGGCGAGATCGGTGGTGACGCCACCGCCGAGGCCGACGACCACGGTGTCGCGGCCGAAGCCGCGCGCGAGCAGCTCGTCGGTGAGCGCGGCCCAGGTGGCGCGGGTCTTCGACGCCTCCCCGGCGGGGAAGGTGAGGAGCGTGAGGTCGCCTCCTAGCGCGGCGCGCGCGGCGGTCCCGTACAGCGCGGCGACGGTGTCGTCGGCGATGCACACCACCCGATGGGTGGGCCAGTGGTCGCGCAGCCGCACGCCGAGCGTGGCGAGCGCCCCGGGCGCCACCTCGATGCGCGCGCCGTGCAGGGTGCGCGCGGCCATCAGGCTACCAGGTGACCTCGCCGGCGCCGGCGCGCCGATTGGCGACGCGGGCGAGGACGAAGAGCAGGTCCGAGAGACGGTTCAGGTACACGACGACGATCGGCGGGACCTCCGTGTCGCGCTGGAGTGCGATCACCGCGCGTTCCGCGCGGCGACACACGGTCCGCGCCACGTGCAGGGCGGCGGCCTTCGCCGTGCCGCCCGGGAGGATGAACGCCTTGAGCGGTTCGAGCTCCTGCTCCCCGTCGTCGATGGCCTGTTCCATCTGCGCGATGCGGGCGTCGGAGATGCGCGCCTTCTCGAGCTGCTCCGACATCTTCTCCGGGTCGGGCGTCGCGAGAAGCGCGCCGAGCGCGAAGAGGTCGCGCTGCACGGGGGCGAGCACCTCGTCGATGCGCGGCATCATCTCGGTGGAGCGGGCCCAGCCGATGACGGCGTTGAGTTCGTCCACCTCGCCGTAGGCCGTGACGCGCGGGTGGTCCTTCCCCACGCGGCCACCGCCGAAGAGCCCCGTGTCGCCGTCGTCGCCGGTCTTCGTGTAGATCTTGAGCGTCATGCGCCCAATCTAACGCGGCGGGGTGCCGAGACTGGGGAGGAGGCTGACCGACGCCGGCTCCCGGCCGGGCGCGGGGGCCGGCGGCGCCTCGGGGAAGAGCTCGTTGAGGTGGTTCTGGAGCCGGTCCGGCGATGCCGGGGTGCCCCGGGCGACCGCCCAGGCGTCGAGGGCCCGGCCGAGGGCGGCGGCACTCGGCCGCTCTTCCGGCTCCTTGGCGATGGCGGCGCTGATGATCTGCTGCATGGCGGGGTCCAGCTCCGGCAGGCGGGCGACGAGGTCGGGGGTCGGGGACAGGACGACCTCGTCGATGGCGGCCATCGTCTCGTCCTCGGTGAAGAGCGACTTCAGCGCGAAGAGCTCGAACAGGACGACGCCCATCGCGAAGACATCGGACCGGGCGTTCACCGCGCGCCCGAGGAGCTGCTCCGGGCTCATGTAGTGCTTCTTGCCGAGCAGCACGGCGCGGGTGGCCGACGGATCGGCCATCGTCCGCGCCTTGGCGATGCCGAAATCGCCGAGCTTCACGTGTCCGTCCCAGGTGAGCATCACGTTCCCCGGGGAGACGTCGCGGTGGACGATGTCGAGCCGCACGCCCCGGTTGTCCGTGAAGTGATGCGCGAAGTCGAGCGCGCGACAGATACGGCTGGCGCAGTACGCGGCCACATCCGGGGGCAGTGGGAGTCGGCGGGCGCGGTGGGTGTTGATCAGGGTCCGGAGCGTGATGCCCTTGATGAGCTCCATCGCGATGAAGAGCCGGTCCTCCGACTCGCCGAGCTGGTAGATCTGCACGATGTTGCCGTGCACCAGGTTGGCCGAGAGCTTGGCCTCGTCGATGAAGAGTTGGCGCCACTCGGGGTGGGCGCCGTACCGCTCGTGGATGATCTTGACCGCCATGCGCTTGGCGAAGCCCTCGGCGCCGAGCTGCTCGGCCTCGAAGACGGTCGCCATCCCGCCCCGCGCGAGCTGGCGGACGAGGCGGAATCGGGCCGGGGCATTGAGGTCCTGCGGGAGCGACGTGGACACGGGGCGGGGAGGGGGGTCGGCCGGTTGCCCTCTATGGTGGCGACGGGCGAGATTAGAGCGATGCAGACGCACGAGATCCGGGACATCACGATCATCGGCGGGGGGCCCGCCGGGCTCTTCGCGCTCTTCTACGCTGGCATGCGCGGCGCCACGGCGCAAATCGTCGATGCCTTGCCACAGCCCGGCGGCCAGCTGGCCGCGCTGTATCCGGAGAAGTTCATCTTCGACGTGGCCGGGTTCCCGAAGGTCCTGGCGAAGGATCTCGTGGCCGCCCTCGTGGCGCAGGCGGGACAGTTCGGTCAGCCCATCCACTGCGGGCAGCGGGTGGTCGCGCTCGAGGAGGCGGACGGGGTGTTCACCGTCGTGACGCCCACCGAGCGCTTTCCCACGCGCGCCGTGATCGTCGCCGCCGGCATCGGGGCCTTCGCGCCGCGACGGCTCCCGCAGCCCTGTGCGGCACCGTGGTACGGTCGCGGAATCGATGAGGCGGTGCTCGACCCGTCGCGCTACGCGGGGCGGCACGTGGTGATCATCGGCGGCGGCGACTCCGCGTTCGACTGGGCGCACCAGCTCGAGGGCGTCGCCGCGGGGATCACGCTCGTGCACCGCAGCGACCGCTTCCGGGCGCATCAGGCGACCATCGACGCGGTGCTGGCCTCGGCCGCCGCGGGTCGTGTGGCGGTGCACACCTTCCACGAGCTCGCCGACATCGTCGCGGAGGACGGGCGGATGGTCGCGCTGGAGCTCAAGGACCTCAAGCAGAAGATCACGCGGCGCGTGTCGTGCGACGTGGTCCTCCCGATGCTCGGCTTCGTGAGCGACATCGGGCCGCTCGCCGACTGGGGGCTCACGCTCCAGACGGACGAGATCGTGGTCGACCAGACGATGGCGACCGGGCGTCCGGGCATCTGGGCCGCCGGGGACGTCACGACGTACGAGGGGAAGCTCAAGCTCATCGCCACGGGCTTCGCCGAGGCGAGCATGGCGGTGAATCAGGCGGTGCACTGGATCCACCCGGACAAGAAGGTCAGCCCGGGGCACTCGTCGAACCTCGCGGTCTTCGGACAGAAGGACGACTGACGTGATCGGTCGTCGCCTCCGGCTCGCCGCGACCCTGGCCCTCCTGCTGGCGTCCGCGCCGGTGGCGGGGGCGCAAGAGACGCGCTGCGAGCGCGGCGACGTGGAGGTCCGCGGGCTCAGCTTCAGTGGCAACTCGGCGTTCGGTGATGCGGTGCTCGCCGCGGGCATCGTCACCACTCCGTCGTCGTGGGCGCGCCGCACGCTGCGTGTGGTCGGGGCGCGGCACTGCCTCGACGCGCGCGAGTTCCCGCTCGACCTGCTGCGCCTCACGGTGTGGTACCGCAACCACGGCTTCGTGGACGCCACGGTGGACACCGTGGTCACGCGCCCGGCGCCCGGGGTGGTGCTCGTCCGCTTCGACATCTTCGAGGGGGAGCCGGTCCTCGTGGACACGGTGCGCGTCGAAGGACTCGAGGAGGTCCCCGAGGCGGCGGAGGTGCGTGCGGGGCTTCCGACGCGTGCCGGCGGGCGCTTCGACCGCTACGCCAACCGCGCCACGCGCGACTCCATCACGCGGCGGCTCCGCAACACGGGGTATCCGGAGGCGGAGACCTTCCTCGGCTATGACACGCGCACGCTCGAGCGGCGCGCGACCGTGGTGTTCACCGTGGTCCCGGGGCCGCGCCGGCGGATCGGGGCGCTGCGCTTCACGCGCACCGGCTCCGGCGGCGACGCTCCGGAGGTCCCGGAGGCGGCGGTGCGGCGGCTGAGCGGCCTCACGAGCGGCGACCTCTACCGCGAGCGCCTGCTCGAGCGCGCCAAGCGCACGCTGTATCAGAGCGAAGCGTTCGCGCAGGTGGAGGTGCAGCCGGCCCCGGCCGGCCCGGATTCGCTCCTCCCGATCGACATTGCGGTGACCGAGTCGTATCTGCGGTCGGCCCGCTTCGGCGGGGGATGGGGCACGCTGGACTGTTTCCGCGCCACCGGCGAACTCACTGACTTCAACCTGTTCCGGAGCGCGACGCGTCTCGAGCTGCGGGGCCGCCTCTCCAAGATCGGGATGGGTGAGCCCCTCGCCGGCGCCGAGGCGCTGTGCGGGAGCGTCGCTCGACGCGATCCGTACAGCGGGGTGCTCAACTACTACGTCAGCGCCACGGTGAGCCAGCCCTCGGTCCTGCGGACGAGCTTCGTGCCGACGCTCTCGCTCTACTCCGAGCGCCGCTCCGAGTACCAGGCGTATCTGCGCACCGCCCCCATCGGCGCGAGCCTCGCGCTGGCGCGGGCGCTCCCGCGGCGGACGCACAGCCTGGGCTACAGCATCGAGCTCGGTCGCACCGAGGCGCAGCCTGCGCTGTTTTGTGCCGTGTTCAACGCCTGTGAGGCGGCGGACCGCGAGGCGTTGCAGCGCCTGCAGCGGCTCGCGGTGCTCAGTGCGGCGTCGAGTTACGAACGCACCGACGACCCCGCGGACCCGTCGCGCGGCGTCGTCGGCCGCGTCGAGGCGCGCCACGCGTCCAACCTCACGGGGTCGGACAAGGTGCTGCAGTTCACGCGGGTCTCCCTCGACGGGTCGACCTACGTGCGCATCGCCGAGGAGGGGGTGCTCGCGCTGCGCATCCGGGTGGGCGGCGTGCTCGGGCCGACGCTGGCCTTCGACGAGACCGAGCGGTTCGTCCCGGCGCAGGAGCGCCTCTTCGCCGGCGGGCCGACGACCGTCCGTGGCTTCCGTCAGAACGAGCTCGGCCCCGCGGTGTACATCCCCGAGGCCTATGACACGCTCACCGCCGCCGGCGCCCCTGCGCCGCGCTTCGACATCGGGGACACGGTGTACTTCCAGTCCGCGGACTCCATCAGCCGACGGGCGGTGCCGACGGGCGGCAACATGATGGTCGTCGGCAACGTCGAGCTCCGCCTGCAGAGTCCGTTCCTTCCGGACCTGCTCAAGTGGACCGTCTTCGCCGACGCGGGCCGCGTCTGGAACCGCGGCGCCGGCGTAGCGCGCCTCCGGTTCAGCGCCCTGCGCGTCACCCCCGGGCTCGGCGTGCGCATTCGCACGCCCATCGGGTATCTCCGCGCCGACGTCGCCTACAATCCCTACGACGCGGTGGGCGGCTCGGCGTACTTCGACGCGCCGCTCACCGAGGGCGGGGCCCTGTTCTGTGTGAGCCCTGGGAACACCCTCGCGGTGACCAAGCGCGACGCGGGAGCGGGACGGATCGTGGTCGAGCAGGCCGCCGGCCCGTGCCCCGCGAGCTTTCGGCCACCGCGCGCGACCAACTTCCTTCGGCGGCTCACGCCGTCGTTCGCCATCGGGCAGGCGTTCTAACCGTGGACCGCCGCCGCCTCGCCGTCCTCCTCGTGAGCGCGTTGCTGATGTTCCTCATCAGTGCGGGCGCGGTGCTCGGGGTCGCGCGGGCGACGCAGAGCGCGCAGGGGCGCGAGTGGATCCGCGCCGTCGTCGAGCGGCAACTGGCGCACGCCGTCCGCGGGCAGCTGCATCTGGGCACCCTCGGCGGCTCGTTCATCACCGATCTATCGATCGACTCGCTGGAGCTCCGGGATACGACCGACGCCGTCGTCCTCGCCTCCGGCCCGGTGCGCGCGACGTTCGATCCTCGCGACCTGATGGACGGCCGGCTGCTGATCCGAAGCCTCGTGCTCGCCCGTCCCCTGATCGCGCTTCGGCAGGACGCCGCCGGTCGATGGAATGTGACGGAGACCTTCCGGCGGTCCGCCGCGCCCCGCCGTCCGCGCCGGGCCTCATCGTTCGGCAGCATCTTCGTGCTCGAGGACGTCGTGGTGCAGGGCGGTGTCGTGCGGCTCACGATGCCCTGGAGTCCGCCGGACTCGCTGCGCGGGGCCCGTCGAGACAGTGCCATCGCGGTCGCGCTCGCGGATCCGGCGCCGCAGACGCGGCGAGACGACGCCGGGGGCCTCGCGCGGACGTGGGCGTGGGAGGCGATGGACCTCGACCTCCCCCGCATCCGCGTGGCGTATCCCGACTCGGCCGGGCTGCACGTGCAGGTGGCGCACGCGGCGGCCGTCGAGAACGACCCGCCGCTCCGCTTCCGCGACCTAGCCGGCACCATTCGCGTCCTCGGCGACTCCCTCTTCGTCGATTTCCCGACGATGCGGTTGGCCGAATCGTCGGGGCGGGCCTCGGGGAAGGTCTGGTGGGGGGGCGGTGCGCCCGCGCGCATCCGCGTGCGGATCGCCGCGGAGTCGCTCTCGCTCGCGGACGTCGCGTGGATCTCGCCGTCGCTCCCGGAGCGTGGGCAGGGCGCGATGGTCGTCGAGATCCGCGACGTCCCGTCGCTGAAGGGGGGGTTCCAGTACGCGCTCTCGGCGATGGACGTACGCACGTTCCGTTCCCGGCTGCTCGGGCGGATGACGTGGGTCATCGGTGGGCCGGTGGCCGTGCTGCAGGACGTGGACCTGCGGGCGGCGCCGGTGGACGTGGCCCTGCTCGAGCGGGTGAACGGTGGGCCGCTCCCGTATCCCTTCGCGGGCGCCCTCACCGGACGCCTCCGCGGGCGAGGTGGGCCGCTGAACCGCTTTCGGGTGGACGAGGCGGCGGTGCTCTATCGCGACGCGAATGTGCCGGGTGCCATCACCCGCGCCACGGCCTCCGGCGGCCTCGATCTCCTGCGCCCTGCGCAGACGGCGTTCGACGGCTTCCTGCTGCGCCTCGACTCGCTCGACCTGCGCACGCTGGAGGCGGCCAACCCGGATTTCCCCCCCCTGCGCGGCACGCTCGCCGGGACCGTCCGCCTCGACGGCGTCTGGGACGACGTACGCTTCCGCGACCTCGAGCTCACACATCGCGACAGCACGCTCCCCCCGTCGCAGTTCCGCGGGTCCGGGCGCGTCACGCTGCGGGAGGAGACGGCGTACGATCTCGAGCTGCTCGCCCTGCCGATCGCCTTCACCACGATGGCGCAGTCCTTCCCGGACATTCCGTTGCGCGGTGATCACGTGGGGCCGATCCGGGTGCGCGGCACGACCTCCGACCTCACGCTGGCGACGGACCTCTCCGGGGAGGCGGGACGCGTGGAGGCGGACCTGCGCCTCGACGCGGAGGCCCCCGGGTACCGCGTCACGGGACGGGCCTCCGTCGCGGCGCTCGATCCGCGGGTGGCCTTCGCGGACTCCGCGATGCCGCGGGGCGAGGTGACGGCTGGGCTGGACGTCGCGCTGGGCGGCGACTCGCTGGCCAATCTCGACGGGACGGCGGTCCTCCGCGTCGATCGCTCCATCGTCGAAGGCATTCGGGTGTTCAGCGGGACGGCGCGACTGCGTTTCGGTGAGGGACGCGTCCGGGTGGACACGGCGCGCCTCGAGACCACGGCGGTGGAGGTCAGCGCCGCCGGTGCGCTCGGCCTGCATCCCGGTCGCGCCGACACCCTGGTGGTGCGTGCGCGGGTCGACTCCCTCGGTGGTGTGCGGCGCCTCATCGGCGCCGGACTCGCCGACACGGTCGCCGGGGTCCTCCGGATCGAATCGATCGCTCACGGCTGGATCCGCGACTTCGCCATCGACGCGGCGCTCGAGGGCAACCGACTGGTCCTGGGGACCAATGACGCGCGGGTCGTCTCCGGTGATGTGCACCTCACCGGACTGCCCTCGGCGGCCACCGGCAGCATCAGCCTCGGCGCGGACACCGTGCGTGCGGCCGGCTTCGGGCTGACGCGCGCCTTCGCCCGGTCGACGGTGGATGGACGAGGCCGCGGCCGGGTGGAACTGCAGGTGGCGGGGGCGAGCGGGACGCTCGCCCGGGCGCAGGCGCGATTCGCCTCGGCCGCGGACTCGGTGCGCGTCGACTTGGATTCCCTCGTCATCGCGACCGAGCTGCAGCGCTGGGCGCTCGGGGCGCCGGCGCGGCTTGCGCGCGATGGGGTGGGCTTCGCGGTGGACTCCTTCGTGCTGCAGGGCGCGACCGGTGCCCGCCTGCGCGTGGCCGGCCGGGTGCCGCGCACAGGCGACGCCGACCTCGCGGTCGAGGCGACCGCCCTCCCCGTCGCGGACGTGGCGGAGCTCCTGCAGGTCTCCGGGGAGCAGCGTGGGACAATCAATCTCACGGCACGCCTCTCGGGGACCCGCGCGACGCCGCGTCTCGAGGCCCGGGCGGCGCTCTCCGACGCCCTCGTCGAGGGGGTCCGTCTCGACTCGCTCACCGTGACGGCGACGGCCGTCGCCGACGCGGTGCGCTTCGCCGCCACGCTCGGGCCGACGCGCCAGCCCGTCCTCTCCGCCGAGGGCGCGGTGCCACTCGCGTTCACCCTGGAGGGGGCGGGGCCCACGCCGATCGACGCCGGTCCGCTCCGCCTGACCGTGCGCTCCGATTCCGTGAGCCTCCGCGTCTTCGACCTCTACACGCGCGCCTCCATCGGGGACCCCGGGAGCTTCGCCCTCAATCTGGACGTCGGCGGCACGTGGGGGACACCGACCGTGAACGGCGGGCTCGTCGTGCGCGACGGCAACGTGCAGGTCGCACCGCTCGGGGATGTGCGGTGGCGCGACCTCAACGCGGACATCGGGCTGATCGGCGACAGCATCGCGATCCGTCGCTTCAGCGCCACGTCGCGCAGCGACGGACGTGACGGCCGCGCGGCCATCGGCGGCTGGGTCTCCCTCGCCGACCGCGAGAACCCGCGCTTCGACGTCGCGGTGCGCGCCAACACGTTCCACGCGTACAACGTGCGGAACGTCGCCGACGTCGACCTCTCGGACAGCCTCCGCATCGCGGGATCGCTCAAGGCCGCAACGCTCAGCGGCGCCCTCACGGCCGACCGGGCGTTCATCAGCATCCCGGAGGTCGCGACCAAGAGCGTGATCTCGCTCGAGGAGTTCGACCGCTTCGGGATCGTCGACACGACCGCGCTCATCGACCAGCGCCTGCTGCCATCGCGGTCGTCAGCCTTCATCGACAACCTGACGGTCCGCAATGTCCCGGTGCGGATGGGGCGCGATGTCTGGCTCCGCTCGGAGGAAGCGAACATCAACCTCGGCGGCGCCGTGTCCATCACGCGGAGCCGCGTGGGCCGGGGGCGTGACGAGGGGCAGGCGCAGCTCGCCCTCACGGGCTCGCTCCAGACGGTGCGCGGGACCTACCGCCTCAACCTCGGCCCCGTGCAGCGGACCTTCGAGGTGGAGCGCGGCGAGATCGCGTTCTTCGGCGACCCCGACCTCAACCCCTCCATCGACATCGCCGCCCTGCACACGGTGCGCCAGTACAGCAAGCAGGGCTCCCAGCCCGATGTGCGGGTGCGCGTGAACATCGGCGGCACGCTGCTGGCGCCCACCGCGACGCTGTCCACGCCGGACTCAGCCCGCGTCAAGAACGCCGACCTCATCAGCTACCTCGTCACCGGCGGCCCCAGCTTCGAGATCGCGGCCCAGAGCTCCGACTACTACGCCTCGACGGCGGCGCGCGTCCTCCTCTCCTCGCTCGGGAGCTGGGCGGGCGGCAAGGCGGCGGGCGGCCTCTGCGATGACGCGGTGCTCTCGACCTCGGGGGCGGACCAGACGCAGCGGGGCCTCGCCAACCTCGGCTCGAGCATCCTCGAGGGGGTACGCTTCAACTGTGCCAAACAGGTGGGAGCGAAGGCGTTCGTGCGCCTCGACGCCGGCCTCTGCCAGGTGAGCCAGTTCGTGTCGGGCGGAAGCGGTGGGTCCGCCGCCGCCCTCGCCAACTCCATCGGTGTGAAGCTCGATTATCTCATGCGACCGACGCTCACCCTCTCGGCCGGTGTGGAACCGCCGACGAGTGCGGTCCTCTGTTCGCAGAACGTGAACGCGCGGGGCTTCGTCCCCACGCCGCAGCAGTTCGGTCTCGACCTCTTCCGCGCCTGGCGCTTTTAGGATCCCCGCCGTGCCCCACCTGCTCATCGTCGACGACGAAGCCGCCTTCACCGACGCCCTCGCCAGCTATTTCCGGCGCGACGGGTACCAGGTGACCACCGCCTATTCCGCCGCCGAGGCCCGCGATGCGTACGACCGCGTGGACGCGGATGTGGTGCTGCTCGACGTTCGCCTGCCCGACGGAAGCGGTCTGGATGTGCTGGACGGGTTCGAGGAGCCGCGGCCGCCGGTGGTGGTCTTGACCGCGTACGGTGACGTGCCGCTCGCGGTGGACGCGATGCAACGCGGCGCGTGCGACTTCCTGACGAAGCCGATCGAGTTGGCGGTCCTCGCGACCGCCGTCCGCCGCGCCGTAGACCTCGCGGCCTCCCGGCGCGCGGCCCGCACCTCCGCTCCGCAGTCGCTCGACGACGTGGAGCGACTGCACATCGCGCAGACCCTCCGGGACCACGGCGGGAACCGCACGCATACGGCGCGCGCCCTCGGGATCTCGCGCGCGACGCTCATCAAGAAGATCCGCGACTACGGCCTCGGAGGCCCCGATGACCTGGCGTGATGCGATGCGTTGCACCGCCTGCGGGCACGAGGAGCGCGCCTCGGAGGGTGCGCCGTGCGTCACCTGCGAGGCGTTCATCTGCCAGCTCTGCACCGTGCGCGGCGTGGTCGAGTGCGCCGCGTGCGTCGCGCGGTCGGGCGAGCCGCCGTCGGCCGGTGGCGCGCCGACCGAGGAGACGTCGGGGTCATGAGCGTCTCGCTGGCACGGTTCGGGCTGGCGGTTGGGCACGCGACCGACGCCGACGGTGGCACCGGGTGCACCGTCGTGCGCGGCATCGCCGGGCCGCACCGGGCCGCCTGCGCCGTGATCGGTCGGGCGACCGGTTCGCGGGAACTCGCGCTGCTCGAGCCCGGCCACCTGGTCGAGCGCGTCGATGCCATCCTGCTGGCGGGCGGTTCCGCGTACGGGCTCGATGCGGCTGCCGGGGTGATGCGCTGGATGGAGGCCCGCGGCCGCGGGTTCCCGGTGGGGGGCGGGGTGGTGCCCATCGTGCCGGCGGCGGTGCTCTTCGACCTCGCGCCCTGCGGACGGTTCGACGCCCGCCCCACCGCCGC
This sequence comes from Gemmatimonadota bacterium, assembly GCA_037975505.1. GTDB lineage: Bacteria > Gemmatimonadota > Gemmatimonadetes > Gemmatimonadales > Gemmatimonadaceae > Pseudogemmatithrix. Next base: position 28,603 of record JBANGJ010000064.1, read on the forward strand.
GATGGCCGAGGCGGCGTGCGAGTCGGCGGTGTCGGAGGGCATCGCCGAGGGCTCCGTGGGCGCGGGCACGGGGCTGACCGTGGGCAAGCTCGGCGGTCGTGACGGGGCGATGAAGGGCGGCCTCGGGATCGCGGTGCGCGAGGGAACGGGGTGCGCGGCCGCGGCGATCGTCGCCGTGAACGCCTTCGGCGACGTGCGCGACGCGACGGGCCGTCTCATCGCGGGGGCACGCGGTGCCGATGGCCGCCTGGTGGACACGGCGGCTACACTCGCGGCGCACGGCCAGCCGCACGGCTTCGCTGCCTCCGCCGCGCCCAACACGACGCTCGCCGTGGTGGCCCTCGACGCGGCCTTCTCCCGTGTGGCCCTGCAGGGTATCGCGCGGGCCGCGACCGCGGCGTTCCACCGGCGGATCACGCCGGCCGGCTCCAGCGTGGACGGCGACATCGTGTTCGCGCTGGCGCCGATGGACGGGCCCACCGCCTCGACGGCCCAAGCGGAGATGCTCGCGGTCGCGGCGCTCGAGGAGGCCATCGAGCGAGCCGTGCGCCTCGCTCGCGGGCGCGACGCAATTCCCGGGCTCGCGGACCCCGCGTCGCGCTAGGAGACCATCCCGCCGATCGGCGGGAGCGTCGGGTTGCCGGCGCGGACGTGCAGCGTGAGCTCGGCGTGCAGCGTGCCGTCGAGGGCCACGCGCATCAGGTGCCGCCCGGCCTCCCGCACGGGGAGGTCGATCGCCGCGATGACCGGCACGTCGAGCTCCACCGCCCCGGGCGGGGGGGGCCCCACCTCCAGCTCGCCGGAGGACGACCAGAGCTCGGACTCGCCCGGTCCCACCCAGGCGAAGGCCAGCGTGTGCCGGCCGGCGTCCTCCGCGTGCGCCTTGAGTCGGACCACCAACGTGGCGCGCGGATGGACCGCGGGCACCGCGGCGACCTGGAGGGCGTCGAACACCCCAAGGATGTTGAGCTTCCCTTCCTGCGAGATGTTCGCGGCGTCCGCGAAGAGGGCGAAGGAGACGTGCATACGCGGGAAGATAGGGACTGGAGCCCCGCGGCGTTAGAATTCCCAGATGTCCTCGGAACGCGTGCCCACTGACCGCCCGTCCTCCCACCACGTGGTAGAGATCGGGCTCGTCGCCATGGCCGTGATCTGGGGGGTGAACTTCTCGGTCGTGAAGTACGGCACGCAGGTGATGGCCCCGCTCGGCTACAACGTCCTGCGCATGGGGCTGGGCTGCGTGGTGCTCCTCACGATGGCGACCTTCCGCGCCGGTCCCAAGCCCAGTTGGCGTGACCGCCGCTCGTTGATGGGCCTCGGCGTGCTGGGGCACTGCATCTATCAGGTGCTCTTCATCACGGGGCTCTCGCGCACCCGGGCCGGCACCGCAGCGCTGGTCGTGGCCGCGACACCGGCGGTGGTGGCGATCGTCGCTCGCGTCACGGGCCACGAACGTCTCGCGCGCCGCGCGGTGATGGGCATCGTGCTCTCGATCAGCGGCGTCATCCTCGTCCTCGGCGGGAGCCTCTCGGCGGACGGGGCGGCGTCGCTCATCGGGGATCTGATGATCCTCGGCGCGGTGGTCTGCTGGGCCTTCTACACCACCGGCCTCGTCCCCTTCACGCGGCACGTCGAGCCGGTGCAGCTCGCGGCGTGGACGCTGTTCGGCGGCGTGCTCCCGCTCGCGCTGATCGCCTCCCCTGCGCTCCTCCGCACCGACTGGGCGGGGGTCACCTGGCTCACCTGGGGCGCGGTGGCCTACTCCGGCATCCTCGCGATGGTCATCGCGTACCTCTTCTGGTATCGCGGCGTGCGTCAGATCGGTCCCACGCGCACCGCGATGTACGCCAATCTGCAGCCGGTGGTCGCGGTCCTCGTCGCGTGGATGGTGCTGCACGAGGTCCCCACCCTGACGCAGGGCATCGGCGCCGTCACGGTCATCGGCGGGCTCTACCTGTCCCGCACGTGACGACGGTCGTCCTCTTCGACATCGACGGGACGCTCCTCCTCACCGGCGGCGCGGGCCGCACGGCGATGGAGGCGGCGCTCGAGGCCACCTTCGGCACGCGCGGGCCCGCCGGCTACCGCTACGACGGCAAGACGGACCGACTGATCGTGCGGGAATCGATGCGGCACGCCGGGGTCCCGGACGAGGTCATCGACGCGCGGATGGCCCTCACGCTCACGCGCTACCTCGCGGGGCTCACCGAGGCGCTCGCCCAGCCCGAGCGCGCGGCGCGCACGCTGCCGGGGGTGCCGGCGCTCGTCGCGGCCGTGGATGCCGCCGAGGACCTCGTGCTCGGCCTGCTGACCGGCAACGTGGTGGAAGGCGCGGCCCTCAAACTCGGGGCCGCGGGGCTGCCGTACGAGCGCTTCGTCGTCGGCGCGTACGGCTCCGACCACGAGGAGCGGCCTCACCTGGCGCCGGTGGCACAGGCCCGGGCTGCCGCGCATCTCGGGCGCGAGGTCCCCGGCGACCGCATCGTGATCATCGGCGACACGCCCGCGGACCTCACCTGCGGACGTGGCATCGGCGCGCGGGCGGTCGGCGTGGCCACCGGGGGCTACCGTCGGGACGAACTCGAGGGCTACGGCGCCTACGCGCTGGTGGACGACCTCAGCGACACCGCGGCCCTGCTGGAGGTGATCCGTGGCGCGTGAGGTCGAGCTCAAGGCCGTGGTGCCGGATCCCGAGGCCGTGCTCGAGGCCGTGCGTGCCGCCGGGGGTGTCGAGACGTATCACGGTCGCCTCGAGGATCGCCGCTACGACACGCCGGACCGCGCCCTCACCCTGCGCGATCATGTGCTGCGGCTCCGCGTCTATCGCACCGACACCGTGGACGGCCGGCTCGATTGGAAGGGGCCGACCACCTATGTGGACGGCTACAAGGTGCGTGAGGAGCACACGGTCTCCGTCGGCGATCCCGAGGCGCTCGCCCTGATGCTCGACCGACTCGGCTACGTCGTGACACGCGAGATCGACCGCGAGATCCGGCAGTTCACCCTGTGCGGGGCCGTGGTGCGCTTCGAGTGGTATCCGCGCCTCGACGTCCTGGTGGAGGTCGAGGGGGAGCCGGCGGCCATCGAGGAGGCGATCGCCGCGCTCGGCCTGCCGCGCGCCGCGTTCACCACGGGACGTCTGCCGGACTTCGTGCGCGCCTTCGAGCTCCGCACGGGGCAGCGCGCGGCGCTCTGCGACCGCGAGCTCGCCGGCGACTACCGCTACGCCGCCGCGGACGCCTGACCGGCGGGCGCCGAGCGGCGCCACATCCAGAGCGCCCCGGCCACGACGAAGCCGAGCGCGATGCCCTGCGCCACCGTGAGCCCCGCGAGGATCCGGTCGTCCTTGGCCCGCAGGAACTCGATCAGGAAGCGCTCCGTCCCCTGCAGCACGCAGTAGGCGCCGAAGAGCCAGCCGGCGGCGTGCCGGTGATCCTTGAGCCGCCAGAGGATCGCGAACATCACGAGCCCCATCGCCGTCTCGTACAGCTGGGTCGGATGCACGGCGAGCACCATGTCCGGCGGCAGGTCCGCGTATGACTGCAGCCCGAACTGCCGGACGAGGTTGGCCACCGTGCTCGGCGGCGCACCGTCGGGGAAGGCGACCGCGAGGAATCCGTTCCACGGGCGCCCGTAGTCGTCCCCGACGGCCCAGCAGCCGGTCCGTCCCACGGCGTAGGCGGCCGCGAGCGCCGGCGCTGTGGCGTCGGAGATCTCGGTGAAGCGGCGGCCCTTGGCGCGGATCACCAGCACACTGGCGATGATGCCGCCGAGGAGGCCGCCCCAGAAGACGAAGCCCGCGCGGCTGAAGAGCGCAGTGGGGTCGCCCGTGAGGACGGTGTAGTAGAGCTTGGCGCCGAGGAGGCCGCCGATCACCGCGCCGACCGTCACGTCGCCCATGATCTCGCCGTCCTGCCCGCGGCGCTGGAGCACCGCGGTGGCCACGATCTGGCCGATGACGAACGCGAGGAGCATGCCGAGGCCGAAGCCGGTGATCTCCAGCGGGCCCAGACGGTAGGCGAACGGGATGTGCGTGGTGGGATGCATACGGGAATCCTAGCGCGGGGCGGTCGTCGCGTCGACGAGTCCCGGCATCGGCAGGGTGGCGTAGGCATTCAGCGTGGCGTCGTGCCGTTCGCCCCGCGCGAGCCGGAAGAGCGCCGCCGCCCCGATCATCGCGGCGTTGTCCGTCGCGAGCCGCGGTGTGGGCGCGAAGACCCGAGCCCCGAGGCGGTCCGCGGCGGCCTGCATCGCCATCGCGAGCGTGCGGTTGCAGGCGACGCCACCGCCGAGCACGATACGTCGGCGCCCCTCGACCTCCGCCGCGCGCACCGTCTTGGTGACGAGCGTCTCGACGAGCGCATCCTGGAAGCCGCGGGCGAGGTGCGGCCGGTCGCGCGCGAGGTCGTCGCTCGCCCGGACGGCGAGGAGAACGGCCGTCTTGAGCCCGCTGAAGGACACGTCGTAGTAGTCGCCGTCCCCGGGGCGCTGGCCGCCGTGGAGCATCGGGCGGGGGAAGCGGAAGCGGCTCGGGTCCCCCTCGGCGGCGAGTGCCTCGATGTGTCGACCGCCGGGGTAGGGAAGCCCGAGCAGCTTCGCCGTCTTGTCGAAGGCCTCGCCGGCGGCGTCGTCACGCGTGCGCCCCAGCAGGCGGTAGCTGCCCCAGTCCGCCACGTCGATGAGGAGCGTGTGGCCGCCTGAGACGAGGAGCGCGGTGAAGGGCGGCGTGGCCTCCGGGTGCTCGAGTGCCGTCGCGAAGAGGTGCCCCTCCATATGATGGACGCCGAGCACCGGCAGGCCCCGGGCGGCGGCGAGGGCCTTGGCGTAGCTGACCCCCACGAGGAGCGCGCCGACGAGGCCCGGCGCGTGTGTCACCGCGATGGCGTCCACCTCGTCGAGCGTGCGGCCCGCGTCGGCCAAGGCCTGTCGTGTGACCGGCACCACGGCGGTGAGGTGTTCACGCGAGGCGATCTCGGGCACGACGCCGCCGAAGATCCGGTGGACGTCCTGGGAGAGGATGACGAGGGACTCGAGGTGCGGGGCCTGCGCCGTCCCCGAGATCACCGCCGCCGAGGTCTCGTCGCAGGAGCTCTCGAGCGCGAGGACGCGCATCACGTGCGGGTCAGGGGCGGGGCTCGGCGAGCATGCGCTCGAGCTGTGCCAAATTCGAGGCGCTCGCCCAGTCCTCGGCCCCGATGCTGCGCCGACGGATCGTCCCGTCGCGTGCGATGAGGAAGGTCTCCGGCACGCCGGTGGTCTGGTACGTCCGCTCGATGGCCTTGGACGGGTCGTGCAGGAGCGTGAAGGTGAGGCCGAGCTCGTCGGCGAACGCCCGGATCTTGTCCGCCGACCCGGGATCGTCGACGCTGACCGCCACGATGCGCAGGCCGCGCGGCCCCAGCTGTGCCTGCAGCCGCTGCATCGACGGCATCTCCACGCGACAGGGCCCGCACCAGGTGGCCCAGATGTTCAGCAGCACGACCTCACCCGCGTAGTCCGCGAGCGAGGCGATGCGAGACGAATCGGCGCCCGCCCCGACCGGCACCGCGGTGAACGTCGGTGCGTCTGCGCCGATGGTGAGCGGGAAGAGCTCGTCCCCGAGACGGACGGTCAGCGCCCAGAGCCCGACGCCGAGCCCCGCGATGACGGCGAGGACGACGAGCCATTGCCGCCGAGCCGTCACGCGACCTCCGCGCACCGCGCGCGCAGCGCCGCGACCTCGGCCTTCGGGTCCGCGGCCGAGAAGATCGCGTTCCCGGCGACGAAGGTGTCGGCGCCGGCCCGCCAGCAGTCCCGGATGGTGTCGCGGGCGATGCCACCGTCGACCTCGAGCACGGCGCGGCTTCCGGTGGCGTCGAGCAGCTGGCGCGCGCGCGCGACCTTGTCCACCGAGGCGGGGATGAACTTCTGCCCACCGAACCCCGGGTTCACGCTCATGATGAGCAGCAGGTCGAGGTCCGCCGCCACCTCCCGCACCGTCTCGAGCGAGGTGGAGGGATTTAGCGTGGCGCCGGCCTTGGCCCCCAGCTCCTTGATGCGCATCACCTGCCGGTGCAGGTGCGGCGCCGCCTCCACGTGGATGGTGATCGTGTCCGCCCCCGCCCGCACGAAGCTGTCGAAGTACTTCTCCGGCTCCACGACCATCAGGTGACAGTCGAGGGGCAGGCGCGTGAGGCGCTTGCACGTCTCGATCACCTTGGCGCCGAAGGTCAGGTTCGGCACGAAGACGCCGTCCATCACGTCCACGTGGAGCCAATCGGCCCCGGCCTCCTCGAGCATCGCGAGGTCCTCGGCGAGGCGGCCGAAGTCCGCGGAGAGCAGGGACGGGGCGATGCGCACCTGGCGCGTGGACATATCAGTCAGCTCCTCGGCGCAGGCGCGCCGCGAATGATCCATCGGTGCCGTGCCG
>JBANGJ010000071.1:0-18933 GCA_037975505.1 Gemmatimonadota bacterium
CGTGCCCCACCTGTCGTGGCGAGGGGACGAGCATCCCGAGCCCGTGCAAGGAGTGCAAGGGCGAGGGCCGCGTGCGCGGCGAGCAGACGCTCGACATCAAGGTGCCCGCCGGCGTCGCCACCGGGCAGTACATGCAGATGCGCGGCGTGGGCAACGTCGGCGTGCGCGGGGGCCCGCGAGGCGACGTCTTGGTGGTGTTCGATGTCGTCGAGGACGAGCGCTTCGAGCGCGACGGTGAGGACCTCTACTGCGAGGTGCTGGTCACGTTCCCGCAGGTGGTGCTCGGCGACGACATCGAGGTGCCGGGGGTGACGGGACCGCTCGAGCTGCGCGTCCCCGCCGGCACGCAGAGCGGCCAGGTCTTCACGCTCCGCGGTCGCGGGTTGCCGCGGGTCAACGCGAGCGGGGTGGGCGACCTGCACGTGCGGGTGCACGTCTGGACGCCGCAGGATCTCGACAAGGAGACCCGGAAGCTCGTGCAGCAGCTCGCTGAGCGGACCGAGCGGCCGCCCGAGAAGCGGGAGAAGGGATTCTGGGGCAAGATGAAGGACGCCTTCTCGTGAGCCGCTGACGATGTGGCATCGCGTGCAGTGCCTCCCGTCGGATTCGGCGCGCGCCGAGGCGATCGCCGCGGCGATGTTCGCGGCGGGGGCCGAGGGGGTCCACGAGGATGGGCCGCGCCTCATCACCCACCTGCCGGCGGACCATGACGTGGCGGGGTTCGCGGCCGCGGTGCGGGCGGCGGATGCCGCCGTCGCCATCGAGACGAGCGTCCTCGAGGACGTCGATTGGTCCGAGAAATGGCGTGAGCGCATCACGGCGCACGCGCTGGGCGCGCTGACGGTCACGCCGCCCTGGCTCTCGGCAGGTCGAGACCCGGCCACGACGGTGGTGATCGAGCCAGCGATGGCGTTCGGCACCGGGGAGCATCCGACCACGCGCGGCGTCGTCCGGCTGATGCAGGGCGTGATTCGTCCCGGCGACGCCGTGGCGGACCTCGGCGCGGGGAGCGCCGTGCTCGCGATCGCCGCGGCCAAGCTCGGTGCGGCACGCGCCTTCGCCATCGAGAACGACCACGATTCCATCGCGAACGCCGAGGAGAACGTGGTCCGCAATGGCGTGGCGGACCGGGTGGCCGTGCTCGAGGGGGACGCGTTCGTCCTCCTCCCGCTCGTGGCGCCGGTCCGCATCGTCCTCGCGAACATCATCTCGTCCGTCCTGCTCGAGCTGCTGCCGGCGCTCCCCGCCGCGCTCGCGTCCGACGGCGTGGTGCTCCTGAGCGGTATCCTCCGCGAGGAGCGCGAACCCATGCTGGCCGCGCTCGCGGCGGCGGGATGGCGCGTGGATGCGGAGGACGCGGAGGAGCAGTGGTGGTCCGTGCGGGTGTCACGATGAGCCGACCGACCTTCGTCACCGAGGAGCCGTTCGCGGCGGGCGCGACGATCACGCTCGGCGAGGAGGCGGCGCACCATATGCGGGTGCGTCGGCTCGATGTCGGGATGCCGGTCGGGCTGCTCGACGGGGCAGGGCGCCGCGGTGAGGGGGTGCTGACGCTCCTCGCCAAGCGGCACGCGACGGTGAGCGTCGAGCGCGTGGACGAGGTGGCGCCGGCGGACGTGGTGCACCTACTGCTGCCGGTGGCGGACAAGGACCGGATGCTCTGGCTGGCGGAGAAGGCGACGGAGCTCGAGCTCTCGAGCTGGCGTCCGGTGATGTATCGGCGCTCGAAGCACGTGACGCCGCGCGGGGAGGGGCCGACCTTCCACCAGAAGGTGCAGGCGAGGATCGCGTCGGCCCTCGAGCAGAGTCGCGGGGCGTGGGCACCGATGGTCTTTCCCGAGGCGGGGGTCGCGCAGGCCATCGCGGCGTGTCCCGATGGTGTTCGGGTGGTCTTGGAGCAGGGCGGCGCGCCGCTCGCGTCGGTGCTTGCCGAGGCGGCCGGGCCGATTCGCGCGGCGCGGCAGGCCGGCGGGATGCCGCCGGCCGTGATCCTCGCTGTGGGGCCTGAGGGGGGCTTTGAGCCCGCCGAACTGGAGGAGTTGCGGGCGGCGGGCTTCCGCCCAGCGGCTGTGGGGCGCGCGATCCTGCGCTTCGAGACGGCCGCGGTGGCGGGGCTTGCCGCGGTGCGCGCCGCCCTCGAGGCGGTGGATGGGACGACCGATGCCGCCTCGTGAGGGCGTGCGGCGGTATAGACTGACAATCACCGGAGTGGCCGTATGACCGATTGCCTCTTCTGCCGGATCGCGCGCGGCGAGATTCCCGCGACGATCGTGGCCGAGTCCCCGCGCTGCCTCGCCTTTCGGGACATCGCACCGCAGGCACCGGTGCATGTGCTCGTGATTCCTCGGGCGCATCAGGGCTCGCTCAACGACCTCGCCGATGCGGCCACCTTCGGAGAGATGGGGGCGCTCGCGCAGGAGGTGGCGCGGCGCGAGGGCGTGTCCGACTCCGGCTACCGGTGCGTGGTCAACACCGGTGCGGACGGCGGACAGACGGTGGGGCACCTGCATCTGCATGTGCTCGGCGGGCGTCCGCTCGGGTGGCCGCCCGGGTGAGAGTCGCCCTCGTTCACGAGTGGCTGCTGACACACGGCGGGTCCGAGGAGATCACCGCCGAGCTGCAGGCCGTGTTTCCCGACGCGGACCAGTTCGCCCTCGTCGCGGCGCCGGTGCCGTCCCTACGCGCACGGCTCGCCGCGCGGCCGATTCGGACGTCGTTTCTGCAATGGATCCCCGGGGCGGCACGCTGGCACCGCCCGCTCCTGCCGTTGATGCCGCTCGCCATCGAGTCGCTCGATCTCGGCGGCTACGACCTCGTGGTCAGCGTCTCGCATGCCGTGGCCAAGTCCGTGCGCACCGGGCCGGGGCAGGTGCATCTGTGCCTCTGTTGCTCCCCGATGCGGTACGCGTGGGACCTGCGGGAGCAGTACCTGCGTGAGGCGGGCCTCGACGGGGGGCTCCGCGGCTGGGTGGTCCGGGGGCTGCTCGACCGGATCCAGGCGTGGGACCGTGCGACGGCGGGCCGACCGACGGCGTATCTCGCGATCTCGGCGTTCATCGCCGATCGCATCAAGCGCGCGTACGGACGGGAGAGCACCGTGCTGTATCCGCCGGTGGACACGGCGTTCTTCACGCCGGCGCCGTCGGACGCTGCCGGAGCCGGCCCAGCGGCGCGCAATGACCGGGCGCCGTACTGGGTGACGGCATCGCGGTTCGTGCCATACAAGCGGATTCCGTTGCTCGTGGAGGCGTTCGCGGGGATGCCGGAGCGGCGGCTGGTGGTCATCGGCGATGGTCCGGAGCGGGCCAAGGTGGAGGCGGCCGCGCGCGGCGCCGCGCATATCACCCTCTTGGGACAGGTGTCGCGGGAGCGGCTGCGAGAGGAACTCCGTGGGGCCAGCGGTTTTGTCTTCGCGGCGGAGGAGGACTTCGGCATCGCGCCGGTGGAGGCCCTCGCCTGTGGAGTGCCGGTGGTGGCCTATGGGCGGGGCGGGGCGCTGGAGACGGTGGTCGGGCTGCCTGCCGATGACGCCGTCGGCCCACCGACGACCGAACCGACCGGGGTGTTCTTCGACCGCCAGGAGGTTGGGAGCATCCGGGCGGCGGTGGCGCGGTGCGAGGCGGCGGTGCTGGCCGGGGCAATCACGGCCGCGGCCTGCCGGCGGCAGGCGGAGCGCTTCTCGGTGGCGGCGTTTCGGAGCGGGGTGCACTCCGTGGTGGACAGGGTTGCCCAACGCCTTGTCCTGCCGTAACTTCAGGGGTTCCCATCACCCAGACCCCAGCCGGCGTTGACCCGCCATTACAAGGGGGGAAGTCAGTTTGTCGGAGATCATCATCCACGAGGACGAGAACTTCGAGCGCGCGCTCAAGCGCTTCAAGAAGAAGTGTGAGAAGGCCGGGATCCTCGCGGACCTGCGCAAGCATCGGCATTACGAGAAGCCGAGCGAGAAGCGGAAGCGCAAGCTCAACGCGGCGCAGCGGAAGACGAAGCGGACGCGGTCGTACTAACCGCCCGCGCTGACATGTCCGGGTTGATGGCGATCGTGCAGGGCGAGCTGTTGGACGCCCGCAAGGCGCAGGACAAGGAACGCGTCCTGTTGCTCGGCACGGTGCTGTCGGAGATCAAGAACCGCGCGATCGAACTGAAGCGGGACCTCACCGACGACGATGTCGTGGAGGTCCTGCGGAAGGCGATCAAGCGCCGCCGGGAGTCGATCGAGATGTATGCACAGGCGGGCCGCGACGAACTCGCGGCCGGCGAGCGCCGGGAGGCGGAAGCGCTCGAGGCCTGGTTGCCAGCGGCCCCCTCCGAGGAGGAGATCCGGGCCGCCGCCCGCGCCGCCATCGCGGCGGGCGCCGCGGCCGTGGGCGCCGTCATGGGCGCGCTGATGCCGCAGTTCAAGGGCAAGGTGGACGGCGGCGTCCTCAATCGCATCGTCCGCGAGGAGCTCGGGACGGGACGGTGAGCGTCCAGGCGCATGCGCTCGAGGTCCTCGAGTTCGCGCGGCTCCTGGATCATGTCGCCGGATTCGCGTCGAGCACACCGGGCGCGGCGCGCATCCGCGCGCTGCGCCCGTGGCGCGTCGGGGGCACGCGCCCCGAGCGGGAGGAGGCCGTCGCGGTCCTGCGGGCCGAGCACGCGCGCGTGGCCGCGATGCGGGCCCTCTGCACGAGTGAGGGGGGCTGGTCCCCGGAGCCGGTCCCCGATCTGACCGACGCACTCGCCCGACTCCGCATCGCGGGCACGGTGTGGTCGGGCCGTGAGCTCCGCGCCGCCATCACTCTCCTCGGCTCGGCCCGTCGCACGCAGGCCGCCCTCCGGGACGAGGCGCGGCACCCCGCCGCGCGCGCCCCGCTCGCCGGCTACGCCGACGCGCTGCTGGCGCGCCCCGACCAGGAGCGGCGGCTCGAGGCCGTGCTCACCGACGAGGGCGAACTGCGCGACGACGCCTCGCCCGCGCTGCGGCGGCTCCGTCGCGAGCGGCGCGGCGCCGAGGGCGAGCTCGTGCGGCTCTTGGAGCGCCTGATGGCCAAGCTCGAGGCGCATCACCGCGTGGAGGATGCCTCGGTCACGCTGCGGAACGGGCGCTATGTGATCCCCGTGCGGCGAGAGGGGCGCGCGGCGGTGGGCGGTATCGTGCACGACAGTTCCCAGTCGGGGCAGACGGTCTACGTGGAACCGCCCGCCGCGGTCGAGGCCGGCAACCGCATCCGCGAGCTCGACCGCGCGGAGGCGGAGGAGTGCGAGCGGATCCTGCGTGAGCTGACCGACGGGCTCCGCCCCGACCGGGAGGCGCTCCTCGCGGCGCTCGAGGCGCTGATTGCCCTCGACGCGCTCTACGGCCGGGCACGCTACGCCCTCGCCGCCGGGTGCAGTGACGCCGAGCTCGTCCCCGCGCGGGACGGCTTCCACGTCCGTGGGGGGCGGCACCCGCTCCTCCTCGCGCAGGGGACGGCGGTGGTGCCGTTCGACCTCGCGATGGCCCCAGAGGAGCGGACCCTCCTCGTCTCCGGACCGAACACCGGTGGCAAGACGGTACTGCTCAAGGCGCTCGCGCTCTGCTCGCTGATGGGGCAGGCGGGGATTCCGGCTCCGGTGGGGCCGGAGAGCACGCTCCCGTGCTTCGACGACGTCTTCGCCGACATCGGGGACGAGCAGAGTCTCGCCGCCTCGCTCTCGACCTTCAGCGCGCATCTGCGGCACCTCACGGCGATCCTCGCCGAGGCGACGGCGGACGCCCTCGTCCTCATCGACGAGCTCGGGTCGGGGACCGACCCGCTCGAAGGGGCCGCCCTCGGCGGCGCGATCCTCGAGGCGCTCACCACGCGGGGGACGACGACGATCGCCACGACGCACCTGGGTGCGCTCAAGGAGCTCGCGGGCGAAGTTCCGGGCGTGGTGAACGCCTCCCTGCAGTTCGACGCCGAGCGCCTCGCGCCGACCTACCGCCTGATCAAGGGGATCCCGGGGCGGTCGTACGGGTTGGCGATCGCGCGGCGGCTCCAGATGCCGGCGGCCGTGCTCGCCCGGGCGGAGGCGCGCATCCCGACCATCGAGCGGGACCTCGCGGCGCTGCTCGCCGATGTCGAGGCGCGCGCCGAGGCGCTCGAGGTGCGCGAGCGTGAGGTCGCGACGCAGCAGACGGACCTGCAGCAGCGCGCCGGGCGCCTCGCGGACCGGGAGCAGTCGGTGCAGGATCGGGAGCGCGCCGTCGAGCGGGAGTCGCGGCGCGAGGCACGCCGGCATCTCCTGGACGCGCGGCGCGAAGTGGAGCGCACGATCGCGTCGCTCAAAGCCGCGGGCGCGGAGGCAATCGCCGCGAGCGCGGTGGAGGCGCGCCGGACGCTCGAGTCGCTCGCCGCGCGCGAGCAGGACGCGCTCGACCAGCTCGACGCGGCCGAACGCGTCGCTCGCGAGGTGGCCGCGCACGAGGCGGCGGCGCAGGCGCAGCCGGCGGACGGGCGTGGCGTCCCGCTCGCGGTCGGGGACGCCGTGGCGGTCGGTACGCTGGGTGGCAAGACGGGGCGCCTGCTCGAGCGGCGCGGTGCCGACGCGGTGGTGGCGGTGGGAGCGCTCAAGCTCACGGTGCCCTTCGCGACGTTGCGCCGCGTGTCGGCGCGCCATCTCCGGGACGACCGGGTGGAGGTGGCGATCATCGATGTGCCGGATGTGGTCGCCAAGCCCGAGGTGGACGTGCGCGGCGTGCGCGTGCACGAGGTGGACGATCTCGTGCTGCAGGCGCTGGACGGGGCCATCCGCGCCGACCTCGGGGCCCTGCGGATCATCCACGGCAAGGGGACCGGCGCGCTGCGCGAGCGGGTGAGCCAGGTGCTCAAGGCGGACCGGCGCGTGAAGGCGTTCCGCCTCGGCGCCTGGAACGAGGGAGGCGCCGGCGTGACGGTGGCGGAGTTCGCATGATCCCCGACGAGATCGTTCAGCAGGTCAGCGAACAGGCGGACATCGTCGCGATCGTCAGCGAACACGTCCGCCTCAAGAAGACCGGGTCCGTCTGGCGCGGGCCATGCCCGTTCCATCAAGGCAAGGGCCCGAACTTCTCCGTGGTGCCCGGCAAGGGCTACACCTGTTTCGTCTGCGGGGAGAAGGGCTCGGTCTTCACCTTCCTGCAGAAGCGGCTCGGCATGACCTTCGCCGACGCAGTGCGCCACGTGGGCGCGAAGGTCGGCATCGAGGTGCGCGAAGTGGAACGCGCCCGTGAGGGCCCCGATCCTCGTGAGCCCCACTGGGAGCTGCAGGCCACCGCCTCGGCGTTCTTCCAGCAGACGCTGTGGGAGAGCCCAGCGGGCGAGTCGGCGCGGGCGTACCTCGCCGGGCGCGGTGTCTCGCGCGAGCTCGCGGAGGCCTTCGGGCTGGGGTTCGCCCCGAGGGAGCCGATGGCGATGCGCACCCACCTGGAGACGCTCGGGTACGACGTGGCGCGTCTCACGGCGGCGGGGCTGCTCGTCGTTCGGGACGACCTCCCCGACCCGCGCCCGCGCTTCCGCGACCGGTTGATGTTCCCGATCCTCGACGTGCGGGGCAACACCGTCGGGTTCGGCGGGCGCCTGCTGGGGCCGGGCGAGCCGAAGTACCTCAACTCGTCGGACTCCGAGGTCTTCCAGAAGGGGAAGCTCCTGTACAACCTCGGGCGCGCGCGGCATGCCATCCGCCGCGACGAGCGCGTGGTGCTCGTGGAGGGGTACTTCGACGCGCTCCGGCTGCACGCCGTGGGCGTCGAGGGCGTCGTCGCCCCGATGGGGACGGCGCTGACCGACGCGCAGGCCGAGCTGCTGGGCCGCTACACGCGGCAGGTCATCCTGCTGTACGACTCCGACGGGCCGGGGCAGAAGGCGACTTTCCGCGCGGCCGACGTGCTGCTGGCCAAGGGGTTCGTGGTGCGCGTGGTCACCCTCCCCGACGGGGAGGATCCCGACACCTTCGCCCGGGCGCAGGGGCGCGAGGCGGTCGAGCGGGCGCTCGAGGGCGCGATGGATGTGTTCGACCGCAAGGTGCAGCTGCTCGAGCGGGCGGGCTGGTTCACGGACCTGCAGCACAAGCGGCGGGCGCTCGACCGCCTGCTGCCGACCATCCGCGCGGCGAGCGACCCGGTGACGCGGGACCTCTATCTCGCCCGGGCCGCCGATGCGGCGGGCATCGCGCGCGAGGTCCTGTTGTCGGAGTTGCACACGGTGCGGCGCAGCGGCACGGTGCGGCCGGTCGCCGGGCGCTCGGGCACGTCGGATGTCCGGCCGTCCGTCTCGCGCGAGGCGGGTGGTCCGGGGATGCCCGGTGCGATGGACGGCGAGTCGGACCTGACCGCCACGCCGGTCCTCCCGCCCGGGCCATACCGCTCGTCGGTGGAGCAGGGGAGCGCCGAGCAGATGCTGCTCCGGGTGATGCTCACCCAACCGATCTGGCAGGATCAGATCGTCGAGGCGCTCGGGAAGTTGGAGGCCGAGGAGCTCCCCGCAGGGGTGGATGGGGAGGCGGACACCCTCGGCGAGCCGTCGGAGGGGATCCTGCGCGACCCGGTGTATCGGGCGATCTACGACGCCACGCTCGTGCTCGGGGCGGATGGGGACGCCGAGGCCCTCGCGGAGCGTCTCGACCCGCTCGCGATTCGCACGTACGAGGAGCTGCGCGGGGATCCGGCGGCGGTGGTGGACGCGCGCGAGAGCATCGCGGACGCTCTCCGGCAGCTGCGTGGCCGCTCGCTCGATGCCCGGGTAAGGGCGCTGGAGTCGCTCTTACCGCTCGCCTCGGCCTCCGAGAAGGACGCGCTGAACCAGCGGATCAAGCGGCTGGCGGACGAGAAGCGCGCGCTTGGCGTGCAGCGGTGGGGGAGCGTGCGGCGTCGCTGAGGGGTGGCACCGGTGCGGGGTGCGCCCCGTGCCGCGCGCCGCCTATATTGCGGGCAGGGCGCGTCGGGTCCCCCACCGCGAGCCTCCTCTTCCACCCCGCCGTCCATCCATGTCCGACATCCAGGCCCTGCTCGCCCTCCAGCACGACGATCTCGCGATTCACGAACTCGAGACCCGGCTCGCGGCCTTGGAGCCGCGGATTCGCGAGCTCGACGCCAAGAAGCAGCGGATCACGGATGCGATCGCGCGGCAGTCGGCGCAGGTGGCGGCCGAGGAGAAGAAGCAGGCCTTCCTGCGGGATAAGATCGCGGAGCATCGCGCGCTGATCGCGAAGAACCAGGCGCAGCTCGATGCGGTGAAGACGATGCGGCAGGCCACCGCGGCGGCGGCGCAGATGGAGCAGGCTAAGGCCATCGTGGCCGGCGAGGAGAGCGATCTGCTGGCGCTCTCCCGCAAGCTCGAGGAGTTCCGCGGCGCGCTGGCCGCCTCCACGACGGCGCTGGCCGCCTGCGAAGCGGAGCAGGCGGAGGCGCGGGCCGAGGTCGCGACGGAGCGGGCCGCGATCGACGGCGAGCTGGCGACGGCGCAGGCGAAGCGGGCCGCGACGGCTGAGTCGGTGCCCGCCGCGCTTCGCGCGCGCTATGACCGCATTCGCAACAAGCGACGGGTGCACGTGGTGGTGCCGCTGAACGCGCTCTCCTGCGGCGCCTGCGACACCGCCATCCCGATGCAGCGGCGCCATGCGATGATGTCCGGCACCGTGATCGAGCTCTGCGAGGCCTGCGGCGTCCTCATGTACCACGCCGTGTGAGCCGGTCCCGTCCTGCGGCGCGTTGGCTCCCGCCGACGCCCGCGCCTGACGGGGTGGCTGATGCCCTGGCGGCCGCGCTCCGGCCGGCCGCCGACCAGCCGGGGAAAGCCGCGGTCCCCCTCGCCGTCTGCCGCATCCTCGCGGCCCGCGGCATCCACGATCTCGAGACGGCCAAGCGTTTCCTGCGCCCGGCCCTCGAGCACCTCGAGCCGCCGGAGACGCTCGCCGACCTGAGCCGCGCGGCGGACCGGCTGGCTGCCGCGGTGCGCGCCGGCGAGACGATTCTCGTGCACGGGGACTACGACGTCGACGGCATCTGCTCGACGACGCTGATGACCAAGGCGTTGCGCACCCTCGGGGGGCGCGTGGTGCCGTTCATCCCCGATCGGATGACCGACGGCTACGACCTCGGCCCGGCGGGTGTCGCCGCAGCGCAGGCGGCGGGCGCGCGGGTGGTGCTCACCTGTGACTGCGGCACGACGGCGCTCGCACCGGCCGAGGCGCTCCGCGCCTCCGGCATCGACCTCATCGTCTCGGACCATCACCTGCCGGGGGCCGCGCTCCCGGTCACGTATGCGCTGGTGAACCCGCGTCGGCCCGACTGTCCGTCGGCCGACAAAGACCTCGCGGCGGTCGGCGTGGCGTGGAAGCTTGCGCTCGCGGTGACACAGCGCCTCGGGGGCGATCCGGCGACGGTGCACGCCCTGCTCGATCTGGTGGCCCTCGCGACCATCGCCGACGTGGCGCCGCTGCGGGGAGAGAACCGCGTCTTCGTCCGCCTCGGTCTCCGGCAGCTGCAGCAGAGCACGCTCCCCGGGCTCCGCGCGCTGATCCGGGCGTCGCGGCTCGATGAGAAGGGGATCACCGCGGGGCGGGTGGGCTTCACGCTCGCGCCGCGCCTCAACGCGCTCGGGCGGCTGCGCCGCGCCATCCGGGGAGTGGAGCTCCTGCTGGCCGAGGATGAGGCGACCGCCAACGGCATCGCGCGCGAGTGCGAGGAGCTCAATCAGGAGCGCCAGACGATGGACCGCGCCATCCTGGATGAGGCGGCCCGTCGCGTGGACGCGATGGATCTCGAGGCGACCTGGGGGCTGGTGCTGCATTCCGACCGCTGGCACCCCGGGGTCATCGGCATCGTCGCGTCGCGATTGGTCGAGCGCACCGGGCGTCCCGCGATGCTGATCGCCGTGTCTGACGGGGTGGGGAAGGGGTCCGGGCGCTCGATCGGCGGCTTCGACCTTCACGCGGCGCTGCAAGCCTGCGGCGACCTGCTCGTGAAGCACGGCGGGCACCGCGCGGCGGCGGGGCTCACCATCGCGCCGGCGCAGATCCCGGCGTTCGCGGAGCGGTTCAACGCCGTGGCGCGCGAGCGGCTCACGGCGGACGACCTGATTCCGCGTCTTCGCACCGATCTCGAGATACCCTTGGTCGAGGCCGACGAGGCGTTCGAGCGCGCGCTGCGCCACCTCGAGCCGTTCGGTGTGGGGAACCCCGGACCAGTGCTCGTCTCCCGCGGCGTGTGCCTGACGGCCGGCCCGCGGCGCGTGGGGACGGACGGGGTCAAGCTCGCGCTCGAGCTCCCCGGCGGCGCGCGCGAGGCGATCGCCTGGGGTCTCGGTGGGCGCACCGACGGGCTCCGGGCGGGCGCGACGGTGGACGTCGCCTACAAGCTCGACGTGAATGAGTACCGCGGGACGCAGACGCTGCAGGCGGTGGTGCAGGACCTGCGCCTCGCCGGCGAGGATGGCGGTGTCTGAACTGCGCATCGTCGCGGGGGCGTGGCGGGGCCGACGCATCCGCGTGCCCGCCGGCGCCGTGCGGCCCACCGCCGACCGGGTGCGCGAGGCCTGGATGAGCATCGTGCACCCCGCGCTCGACGGGGCGCGGGTGGTGGACCTCTGTGCCGGCTCGGGGGCCCTCGGACTGGAGGCGCTCTCGCGCGGGGCCGCGCACGCGGACTTCGTCGAGCAGGACCCGCGGGTGCTGACGACCCTCCGCGCGAACCTCGCCACGCTGGGGGCGGAGGACCGGGCGACGGTGCACCGCGGCGACGCCCGGCGCGTGGTGGACGCGCGGATGCCCGCCGGCGCCGAAGCCCCCTGGGACGTGGCCTTCGCCGACCCGCCGTACGGCCTCGGGGTCGCGTTGGCGCTCGCCGAGCGCTGGCTCCGCGCCCCGTTCGCGGCGATCTTTGGCGTGGAGCACGAGGCGGCGCTGACGTTGCCGACGCCCCCGGCGCCCGCCACGGCGGACCGACGGGTCTACGGCGACACCGCGATCACCCTGTACCGGATCTGACATGCCCAAGGTGGCCCTCTACGCTGGGAGCTTCGATCCCATCACCAATGGTCACGCCGACCTCATCCGGCGGTCCCTCGGATTCGTGGACCGGTTGGTGGTCGGCGTCGCGGTGAACGTCTCCAAGCAACCCCTCTTCTCGGCGGAGGAGCGGATGGCCCTCATCCGGGCCGCCGTCGAGGACGATCCGCGGGTGGAGGTCCGGTCGTTCAGCGGCCTCGTGGTGGATTTCGCGCGGCAGATCGGCGTGACGGTCGTCCTCCGCGGCCTGCGGGCGGTGGCGGACTTCGAGTACGAGTATCAGATGGCCCTGATGAATCGTCATCTCTCGCCGGGCCTCGAGACGATGTTCATGGTCCCGTCGGTCGAGGTCAGCTACGTGAGCTCCTCCCTAGTGCGCGAGGTCGCCCGCTTCGGCGGCGACATCGACGCCCTCGTCCACCCCGCGGTGGCGCGGGCGCTCCGGGGGAAGTTCGCGGGCCCGTCCACCCCCTAGCCGGGATGCAGCAAGCATGAGCCTCCACGTCACCACGCAGGGCGACGTCGTCATCATCGCGGTCGACGGCCAATTGATCGTCGGCAACCGTCAGGAGCTGAAGCAGCAGGTGCTCGACCGCGTCGAGGCCGGCGCGCGCAAGGTGGTGGTCGACTTCGCCGGCGCCGGCTATATCGACAGTTCCGGTCTCGGTGTCCTCGTCTCGCTCGCCAAGCGGCTGCGCGAGCTCGGCGGGGACCTGCGGCTCGCCAACCTGAACGAGGACCTCCTCACGCTCTTCGAGCTCACGAAGCTGGATTCGCTCTTCCGGATCGCGGCCTCGCGCGACCAGGCCGTCGAGGGGTTCTAGGAGTGTCGGCGTCGGCCGCGCTCGAGTTCCGCGTGCCGAGTGACCTCGGGCGCATCGAAGGCATCGTCGCGCAGGTGGTGCATCGCTGCCGCGAGCACGCCTTCGGGGGCCGCCAGCTGGCGCTGAACGTCCCGGTGGCGCTCACCGAGGCGCTCGCGAACGCGATGCTGCGCGGCAACGGGGAGGACGGCCGCAAGGAGGTCCGGGTGCGCGCCGAGGTCTCCGCCGCGCGCCTCGTGGTGGAGGTGGAGGACGAAGGCGCCGGGTTCGACCTCGAGGCCTGCACCGTGGATCCGACGACCCCTGAGCGGTTGGAGCGCGAGCAGGGGCGAGGCCTCTTCCTGATGCGCTCGTTGATGGACGAGGTGGCCTGCGTCCGCGGGGCGGGGACGATCGTGCGGCTCACGCTGCACCGGCGCTGAGCGCGCGGCGATGAGCGACCTCGCGAAGATTCTCGGCGGCCTCAGCGACGCCTTCGGAACCTCGGGCGTGGTGTGGATCCAGCGTCGCGATGCGTCGAGCGCCGAGGTCGCCGCCGCCACCGGTGGGGATCTCACGCCGCCCGATCCGGAGACCATCCCCGTCGATGGGACGCCGGTCCTCCGGGGCGCCGCGGTCGGCCGTCAACTGGTGGCACGCCTCCCCGGGCGCACGCGCGCCTGGCTCGGGCTCGGGCCCGTGCGCGACGAGGCGGAGACGCGGCGCTGGATGCGCGTCCTGGTCCCCGCGGTCGCGGAGGTGATCCAGGCGCAGTGGGAGTCGCGCCGGGCCGCCGATGAGCTCGCGGAACGCTATGAGGAGATTAACCTCCTCTACTCCATCAGCGAGATCCTCGGTCGCACCATCACCTTCGAGGAGGCCGCGCGCACCATCCTGCTCGAGGTGGCGGAGACCGTCGGCGCGGAGTACGGCGCCCTCCTCCGGCACGACGCCGCCTCCGGGCTCCTCGTGCCCGTGACCGCGCTGCGCGTGTCGCGGACACTGGAGCCGCGGAAGATCCCTGTGGACCATCCGGTGAGCGTGCCGGCTCGCGTCTTCCGCACGCGCCGCGCGCTCCTGGTGGACGACGGTGTGCTGGTCAGCGAGTTCGAGGCGCCCTTTCGTGAGGGCGCGCTCCTCGCAGTGCCGATCCTCTGGACCACGCCGGAGGGCGGCCTCCCCGTCGGCGTGGTCTGTCTCTCCGGCCGACGACACGGGGCGACGTTCACCGCGGGCGACGAGAAGCTCGTGGCGGCGATCGGGTCGCAGATCGGGTCCGTCATTCAGAACGGCATCCTCGTGCGGCGCTCCATCGAGCAGGAGCGCCTCGCCTCGGAGATGCGTCTCGCGCATGACCTGCAGCTCAAGCTCCTCCCCTCGGGGACGGAGGTCGCGCCCGAGGCGCTCTGCGCCGCCCGCGTGGAGGCGGCGGAGGGCGTCGGGGGGGACTTCTATCATCTGTTCCGCCTCGAGGGCGGGCGGACGGGCGTGCTCGTGGGCGACGTGTCGGGACACGGGTACCGAGCGGCGCTCATCATGGCGCTCGTGATGAGTGCCGCGGCCATCCACGCGCGCGGGGAGCACGATCCCGCGCGCACGGTGGAGGCGCTCCTCGCCACGGTGGCGGACGAGCTCTCGGACACGGAGATGTTCCTCAGTCTCTGCTACGCCGTGGTGGACCCGGCGGCGGGGGAGATCCGGTGGACGAACACCGGGCACCCGCACGCCTTCGTGATCGCCACCGACGGCACCGTGCATCGACTGGATGCGACGGACCCACCGCTCGGGCTGGGTCCCGCGACGCTGCGTGTGCTGTCGCGCCCGTGGGACGTCCGCGGGGACCTGCTGGCCATCTTCACGGACGGCGTCAGCGATGCGCGTGACGCTGGGGGACGCGCGCTCGGCGAGGCGAAGGTCCTCGAGGTGCTCCGCGCGCGCCGCGCCGAGGTCCCGTCACGCATCATCGACGGCGTCTTCGCGCAGGTGACGGGGCATATGGGGCGTGCGCGTCCCCACGACGACCAAGCCGTCGTTGTGCTGCGTAGCGCCTGACGCTCGACGACCGTGTCGTCGCTCCCGCGCCCGAAGAAGCGCTTCGGTCAGCACTTTCTCACCGATCCGGCGCTGCTCGCGCGGATCGCCGACGCGCTCGGGGCCACCCCCGCGGACACGGTGATCGAGATCGGGCCTGGCCGCGGTGCCCTCACGGCCCCGTTGCTCGCGCGCGCGGGGCGGGTGGTCGCCATCGAGGTGGACCGCGACCTCGCCGCGATGCTCCAGGACCGATACGCGGCCGAGCCGCGCTTCACGCTCGTGGAGGGCGACGTGCTGGAACAGGCGCTCGGCGCGCTCGCGGGCGGCCCGTTTCTGTTGGCGGGGAACGTGCCGTACAACATCACCACGCCGATCCTCTTTCACGCGCTCCGTCGCCCGCGGCCGACGCGCGCGGTCTACCTGGTGCAGCAGGAGGTGGCTGAGCGCGCCGTGGCCAGCCCTGGCTCCGACGCGTATGGGGCGCTCTCGGTGAACCTGCAGGCGGTGGCCGAGGTCACACCCTGCTTCCGTGTGGGGGCGCGGGCCTTCGCGCCGCCGCCCAAAGTCGAGTCGGCGGTGATCCGTGTGGTGCCGCGCGCCGATCCGGTGATCACGGAGGCCGAGGAGGCATCGTTCCGGGCGCTGGTGCAGGGGGCCTTCGGCCTCCGGCGGAAGCAGCTGCGCCGCGTGGTGCGCACGCTCTGGGCACTCGATGCCACGGCGGCCGATGCGGTGCTCGCCCGAGCGGGACTCGATGGGGACCGGCGTCCGGAGACGCTCGCGCCGGCGGAGTTCGCCCGGCTACTGCGGTCGCGCTGAGGGCCCTTACGCCTCGGGGTTCGTCAGCGCGAAGGCCAGGACCTCGAGCTCGGTGGCCATATTCACGGTGCGCACCGCGACGCCGTCCGGGGCGCTGAGGGCGGTGGGGGCGAAATTGAGCACCGCGCGAATGCCGGACTTGGCGACGCGGTCGAGCTGCGCCTGCGCCGCCTCGCCCGGGATGCAGAGCACCGCGATGCGGGGCTGCAGCCGCGCGATGTCGCCCTCGAGGGCCGCATCGGGCTGAACGAGGATCCCCGCGAGGCGCTCGCCGACGCGCGCGGGGTCGGTGTCATAGACGCCGACGACGTCAAAACCGTGGACGCCGAAGCCGCGGTACTGGGCGAGCGCGGCGCCGATCTTGCCCGCGCCGATGATGATGACGGGCCACCGGGCCTCGAGTCCCAGGATGCGGCGGAGCGACGCGATCAGGTCGGTGACGGCGTAGCCGAGCCCGCGCTTGCCGAAGGACCCGAAAAAGGAGAGGTCCTTGCGCACCTGGGCGGAGGTCGTGCCGCCGGACCGCGCGAGCTCGCCGCTCGAGATGGTGTCATGGCCCTGCCGCTCGAACTCCTCGAGGAACCGGAGATAGAGGGAGAGGCGTCGGACGGTGGAGTCGGCGATGTGTTTCACTGGGGGGAGGGCGCTTGTGAAATCATTCACAAGGTAAGCCGGGCCCCTCGGCGCATCAATGCCGGCCGGTCCGGTCCGGGAGCTGGCTCCGTTCCCCCTTAGCTTGGAGGCATGGAACTGCACACCCTCCCGTACGCGGTGGTGGACGTGGAGACCACCGGCGGGCAGCCCGGCACGGGGGACCGCGTCACCGAGGTCGCCGCCGTGTTGGTCGAAGGCGGCACGACCACGCTGGCATTCCATTCGCTCATCAATCCCGGGCGACCGATTCCGTGGCACATCACGCGGCTCACGGGCATCGACGATGCGATGGTGCGGGACGCGCCACGCTTCGCGGACATCGCCGGGGAGCTGGCGGCGCAGCTTGCCGGCCGGGTGTTCGTGGCGCACAACGCCCGCTTCGACTTCGGCTTCCTCAGCGCGGAGTTCGCGCGCGTGGCGCCGGTGCCGCTGGCGGACCTCGTCATCGGCCAGCTCTGCACCGTGCGCCTCGCTCGCAAGCTCCTGGCGCACCTCCCGCGACGGAACCTCGATGCCGTCGCCCACCACTACGGTGTGGCCATCCAGGACCGACACCGGGCGAGCGGGGATGCCCTCGCCACGGCGGCGGTCCTGCGTGGTCTCTTGGGCGATGCGTCGCGCCGCGGCGTGCACACGTGGACGGACCTCGACGATTGGCTCGCCTCGCGCACGGCTCGCGCCCGCGCGCGTCGGCGCGCCTTGCCGGGGCCGGCGGACGGGGCGGAGGGGGCGTAGACCGGGGCATCGCCCTGCCTCCGGCGCCGCCCGCCGCGCATCTTTCCGCCATGACTGCGCCGCTCCCCCTCCACGAGACCCGCCAGCTGGGCCGCACCCGCATCCACGCCCTGCAGGCCGGGGGGCAGCGCCTCGACGGCGGCGCGATGTTCGGTGTGGTGCCCAAGCCGCTCTGGGAGCGGCGGATCTCCGCTGACGACCGCAACCGCATCGCCCTCGGCATGCGCTGCCTGCTGGTGGAGCACGCCGAGGGGCTCGTGCTGATCGACACCGGGGTGGGGGACAAGGAGGACGCGAAGTTCCTCGACATCTATGGCATCGAGGCCGCGGTCCCCGGGCACCGCACGATGCTCGACGCCGCGCTCGCAGCCGCCGGGTACACGGCGGAGGACGTCCGTGTGGTGATCAACACGCACCTGCACTTCGACCACGCGGGGGGGAACACGCGCGTGGATGCGGCGGGGGCGGTGGTGGCGGCCTTTCCGAACGCGCGGTATCTGGTGCACGCCGGCGAGCATCACTACGCGATGCACCCCAACGAGCGGACGGCGGCGAGTTACTTCCCGCGGAACTGGGAGCCGCTGCGGGCCACCGGGCAGCTCACCCTGGTGGAGAGAGGCGTCGAGTTGCTCCCCGGCATCCGGATGCGCCCCACCCCGGGCCACACCCCGCATCACCAGTCGATCGTGATCGACGGGGGCGGGGAGACGGCGGTCTTCCTGGGCGACCTCTGTCCGACGACGGCCCACGTGCCGCTGCCCTGGATCATGGGGTACGACGTGGAGCCATTGCGCACCCTGGAGTCCAAGCGGGCCCTCTGGGCTGACGCGGCGCCGGCGGGGTGGCTCCTGGTCTTCGAGCACGACGCGACGACGGCCTGGGGACGATTGGGCCAGGGGGCCAAGGGGCTCGAGGTCGTGCCCGCTTGACCTAACCCGCGGGCGCGTCTAGGTTTAGCGGACAATCCAGCAAGCGGGTGAGCGTCTGCTCGCCCCACCCTCTGGCCTTCGCCCTCGGGCGTCGTGCTGCAGGAGTCCCAGTTCAGCGTCCCCGCCGGCGTGCGCGCCGGGGTGGCGGCGCGTGTACGCGGGCTCCGTGAGCGGGGTCCGCGTTCTGTTTTCCCTTCGCAGGAGCCGTCGTATCCAGGAAACCAAGCAGGCGCCGCGTGGTCCTCGCATCAACCGGCAGATCCGCATCAGCCCGGTCCGTGTGATCGGGTCCGACGGCGCGCAGCTCGGCGTGCTCGAGGTGGATGTGGCCCTGAGCATGGCGGTGGAGGCCGGGCTCGACCTGGTCGAAGTCGCTCCGATGGCCCGGCCGCCCGTCGTCCGGATCATGGACTACGGGAAGTACAAGTTCGAGATGGCCAAGCAGGCGCGGCAGGCGAAGAAGAAGCAGCACGTGATCCAGCTCAAGGAAGTGAAGTTCCGTCCCGGGATCGAGAAGCACGACTTCGACACCAAGGTGAACCACGCGCGCGCGTTCATCGGGGATGGCAACAAGGTGAAGGTGACGTTGATGTTCCGCGGTCGGCAGATCGCGCATCCGGAGCTCGGCATGGCGGTCGTGGACCGCGTGGCCCAGACGCTGACGGATGTGGCCAAGATCGAGACCGCGGCGAAGCTCGAAGGGAAGGCCCTCACGATGATCCTCACGCCGAGATAAGGACGGGACGGACCGATGCCGAAGATGAAGACCCACAAGGGCGCCAAAAAGCGCTTCTCCGTGACGGGGAAGGGCAAAGTGCGGCGCCTCAAGGCCTACAAGAGCCACATCCTGACCAAGAAGACCGCCAAGCGGAAGCGCAATCTCCGTCGTCCGACCACGGTCGCGACGAACGGCGAGGCGAAGAACCTCAAGCGCCTCCTCCAGGCCTAAGGAGACCGACCGATGCCTCGCG
>JBANGJ010000079.1:0-8689 GCA_037975505.1 Gemmatimonadota bacterium
GGCGCCCGGATGCAGGAAGGGGTCCTCTCGCTGATGCAGATGGCCAAGACCTCGGCGGTGCTCTCGCAGCTGGCCGAGCGGCGGATTCCGTATGTGTCGGTCCTGACCAACCCGACTACCGGGGGCGTCAGCGCCTCCTACGCGATGCTTGGGGACGCCATCCTCGCGGAGCCGGGGGCGGTCATCGGCTTTGCCGGCCCCCGGGTGATCAAGCAGACGCTCGGTCAGGATCTGCCGGAGGGCTTCCAGACGGCGGAGTTCCTCCTCACCCACGGGATGGTGGACCGGGTGGTGCATCGGCACCAGCTCAAGCGGACCATCGGGCAGTTGCTGCGGCACATGAGCGGCAAGCCCGCGGCGACGGGGTGGGCGAGCTCCTGAGCGGGCGCGACTACCGGGCCGCGCTCGACGTTCTCTTCGCGCGCACCACGGGGCAGTGGAAGCTCGGGCTCGAGCGCGTCGAGGCGTTGTTGCACGAGCTGGGCGACCCGCACCAGCGCGTCCGGACCCTCCACGTGGCGGGCACCAACGGCAAGGGCAGCGTCTGCGCCACCCTGGAGACGGTGTTGCGTGCGCGCGGCTTCCGAGTGGCCAAGTACACCTCGCCGCATCTCGTGGATTTCCGGGAGCGGTTCCTGATCGACGGCGTTCCGGTCACCGAGGAGGCCATCGTGGCTTTCCTCCACCGCTGGACGCCCACGGTCGAGCGGCTCGGCGCCACCTTCTTCGAAGCGACGACGGCGATGGGGTTCCACTTCTTCGCCGAGGCGCGGGTGGACCTCGCCGTCATCGAGACCGGCCTCGGCGGCCGGCTCGACGCCACCAACGTCGTGACGCCCCTCGTCGCGGGGATCACCGGCATCGCGCTCGATCACACGGAATGGTTGGGTACCACGCGCGAGCAGATTGCGCCGGAGAAGGCCGGGATCTGCAAGCCGGGGGTGCCGGCGGTCATCGGGGAGCCGGACCCGGGGATCCGGGAGCTCCTCGCCCGCGAGGCGGCCAGCCGGGGCGCCGACCCCATCCGCGTCGTGGCCGAGGAGGGGCGCGCCTCCGCCATCGAGGTCGGTGCCGCCGGGACCCGGTTCCAGTGGGAGCGCGCCGACGGAACGCGGGAGGTGGTGATGGGGCTGCCAGGCCGACATCAGGCCAACAACGCCATGGTGGCCTTGACGATGCTGGACGCCCTCCCGGCGCCCTGGCGGGTGCCCCTCGAGGCGGGTGTCGGGCTCATTTCGGGGGTCCGGCTGGCGGGGCGTTTCTCTCGTCACGGCCCGTGGATCTTCGATGTGGCCCATAACCCGGACGGGGCCGGGGTGTCGGCCGCGACGGTGGCCGCCGCTGCCCCGGACGGGCCCGTGGTGGCCCTGGTCAGCGTCCTCGGGGACAAGGACTGGCGGGGCATCCTGCGGGCGCTGGCAGGGGTCGTGGACCGGTTCATCCTGACGAATGCCCCGACCGCACCCGCCAGCCGGGCGTGGGTGGCCTCGGAGGCCCTGGCCTTCGCGCAGGGACAGGGGTGGACGGTCGAGTTAGAGCCGGACTTCGACACCGCCCTCCGGTTGGCCCCGACCCGGGGCCGCACCGTGCTGGTGACGGGGTCGTTCCACACCGTCGGCGATGCCATGGCGCGGTTGCAGGTGAATCCGGCGACCGGGTAGCTTTCCCGGATGAGTAGTGGGGCACTTCCCGGATTCCGCGATTTCTATCCCGACGAGCTGGCCCGCCGCGCCCACATCTTCCAGGCTTGGCGGGCCGTCGCGCGCCGATACGCCTTCGTCGAGTACGACGGCCCCCCGCTCGAGCCGCTGGACCTCTACACCCGCAAGAGTGGGGATGAGATCGTCGGGCAGCTCTACAATTTCACCGACAAGGGAGGCCGCGAGATCGCCCTGCGGCCGGAGATGACTCCCACCTTCGCGCGGATGGTCGGGGCCCGGGCGAACGCCCTGCGGAAGCCGGTGCGGTGGTTCTCCATCCCCCAGCTCTTCCGCTACGAGCGGGCCCAGCGGGGGCGGCTCCGCGAGCACTACCAGCTGAACGTGGACATCGTCGGCGAGGCGAGCGA
Organism: Gemmatimonadota bacterium; assembly: GCA_037975505.1. Classification (GTDB taxonomy): domain Bacteria; phylum Gemmatimonadota; class Gemmatimonadetes; order Gemmatimonadales; family Gemmatimonadaceae; genus Pseudogemmatithrix. The sequence goes on from JBANGJ010000079.1 coordinate 2,069, forward strand.
GGTGGCCGACGCGGAGCTCCTCGGCGTCGCCATCGACATCATGCGTGAACTCGGGCTGACGGCCGCGGACGTCCGCGCGCGGGTCAGCGACCGGCGCCTCCTCGGGGGCATCCTCACGACCCTCGGGGTCGCGGAGGAGCAGATCCCCGCCGTGTACGCCGTGGTCGACAAGATCGCGCGGCAGCCGCGACCGGTCTCCGAGGAGAAGCTGGCCGCGGTCGGGCTGACGCCGTCGCAGGTGGACCGGGTGCTGGGACTCGCCGCCGGGACGACCTTCGAGGCGGTGCGGGCGGAGTTCGGGACCGCGCCGGCGGCCGCCGAGCACGTCGAGCGCTTCGGCCGGTATCTGTCACACCTTGAGGCGCTCGGCTTCGGCGGGTGGGTGGACCTCGATCTCTCCATCGTCCGCGGCCTGGCCTACTACACCGGCATCGTCTTCGAGCTCTTTGACGCCAAGGGCGAGCTGCGCGCCATCTGCGGCGGCGGGCGGTACGACACGCTGCTCAAGTCGCTCGGAGGGGTGGACCTTCCGGCCCTCGGCTTCGGCATGGGCGACGTGGTCCTCGGCGAGCTGCTGGCGGACCGTGGGCTGTTTCCGGCGCCGGGAGCGGACGGCGCGGATCTGTACCTCGTGGCGGGCAACGGGGCGGTGGGGCGCCCGTTCGCCGAGTCGCTGCGGCTGGTCAGTGCCCTGCGCGCGGCGGGCTTCAGCGTGAACCACGGCCTCAACGCCGAGCGGTTCCTCTCGCAGGCCACCCGGAACCAGGTGGACGGCGCGAAGAAGGCCGGGGCGGCCGCCGTGATCGGCGTCCGCGAGGACGGGCAGCTCGAGGTGACGTCGATCCTCGGACGCCTCAAAGACGCCCCCACCCATCTGATGGACCCCGCGGCGATCCTCGCCGGGGATGCGACGACCGTGCACGGGTTGCGGGCCTGGCTGGCCGAGCAGCGCGCGACCCCTCGAGAGACTCATGGCTGACGACAAGAAGCTGACGACACGCGCCGAGGACTTCAGCGCCTGGTACAACGAGCTCGTGCTCCGCGCCGAGCTCGCCGACTATTCGCCCGTGAAGGGGTCGATGGTCATCCGCCCGAACGGCTACGGCATCTGGGAGCGGATGCAGCGCGCCCTGGACGACATGTTCAAGGCGACCGGCCACCAGAACGCCTACTTCCCGCTCTTCATCCCGCAGAGCTTCCTGCAGAAGGAGGCGCAGCACGTGGAGGGGTTCGCGCCGGAGACCGCGGTGGTGACGCACGGCGGTGGCAAGGCGCTCGAGGAGCCGCTGGTCGTGCGGCCGACCTCCGAGACGATCATCTACCACATGTTCGCCAAGTGGGTGCAGTCGTATCGGGACCTGCCCATCCTGATGAACCAGTGGGCGAATGTCGTCCGCTGGGAAATGCGCACGCGGCTCTTCCTTCGGACGCTCGAGTTCCTCTGGCAGGAGGGGCACACCGCCCACGCCACGCACGACGAGGCCGAGGCGGAGACGCGGCGCATGCTTGGCGTGTACCGCGAGTTCATGGAGGGGTGGATCGCGATGCCCGTGGTGACCGGGCAGAAGACCGAGAGCGAGAAGTTCGCCGGCGCGCTGCGCACGTATTCGTGCGAGGCGATGATGCAGGACAACAAGGCGCTGCAGGCGGGGACCTCCCACAACCTCGGACAGAACTTCGCGAAGGCGTTCGACCTGACCTTCCAGGACGAGCAGGGAGGGATGTCGCACGCGTGGAACACGTCGTGGGGCGTCTCGACGCGGATGGTCGGCGGGCTCATCATGACGCACTCGGATGACAACGGCCTCGTCTGCCCGCCGCGGCTCGCGCCGGTGGAGACGGTGATCATCCCCATCTACAAGTCCGATGAGGAGAAGGCGCGCGTGGTCGAGGCGGCGCATCGGGCCAAGGCCGAGCTCACGGCCTGGACCGGCCGCGGGGCGACCGACCGTCTGCGCGTGATCGTGGACGACCGGGAGGGGATCAAGCCCGGGGCCAAGTACTACGAGCACGAGATGCGGGGCATCCCGCTCCGGCTCGAGATCGGTCCGAAGGACCTCGAGAAGGGCTCCGTCTTCTCCGCGCGGCGGGACACGCGCGCCAAGGCGGCGCTCCCGATGGCCGGCCTCCCGGAGGCCGTGGCGGGGCTCCTCGACACGATGCAGGCCGACCTGCTCGCCGCCGCGAAGGCCCGCCGCGAGGCGAACTCGCATCGGAACGTGACGTCGTACGCGCAGTTCAAGGAGATCATGGAGGGCCCCGGGGGCTTCGTGTACGCGGGGTGGAACGGTGACCCGGCGGTCGAGGCCAAGGTGAAGGAGGAGACCAAAGCGACCATCCGGTGCATCCCCGATCCGGAGTTCCGCTCCCCGGAGGCGCCGACGACCTGCCTGGTGACCGGCGAGCCCGCGCGGCACGAGGTCATCTGGGCCAAGGCGTACTGATGGCGGGGTTCGCCCGCGCCGCGGGCACGCTCTGCGCCGAGTCCGTGGCGCTACCGGTGATCGCCGAGGCGGTCGGGACTCCCGTGTACGTCTACTCCGCGGCGACGGTGCGGGCGAACCTCGCCCGGCTCCAGTCGGCCCTCGCCGGCGTGCCGCACGCGATCCACTTCGCGATGAAGGCCAATGCGTGCCGCGGGATCCTCGACGTGGTGCGCGAGGCCGGTGCGGGGGTGGATGTGGTCTCCGGCGGCGAGCTCCACCGGGCCCGGCAGGCCGGGTTCGGACCGGAGCGGATCCTGTTCGGCGGGGTGGGCAAGCAGCCCCACGAGGTGCGGGAGGCGCTGGAAGGGGGCATCAAGCTCCTGAACGTGGAGTCCGAGGCGGAGCTCCGCCTCATCTCGCGGATCGCCGGTGAGCTCGGCGTCGTCGCCCCGGTCGGGTTGCGCGTGAACCCCGAGGTCGACGTCGAGAACGCGCACCGCTTCATCGCCACCGGCGAGAAGGGGCATAAGTTCGGGATCCCGATCGGGGAGGCTGAGGCCGCGGGGCGGCTCGCCCTCGCGCTGCCGCACCTGGCCCTCGTCGGACTCGATATGCACGTGGGATCGCAGCTCCTCTCCTTCGAGGCGTATGCGCACGGGGCGGACCGCTTGGTGGCGCTCGGCAAGACGCTTCAGGGCGCCGGTGCGGCGCTCCGCTACCTCGATGTGGGCGGCGGGCTGCCGGTGCGCTATCAGTCGGAAGCGGCGCCGGATCTCGCGGCCTACGCTGCGATCGTCGGCGCGGCGGCCGGAGCGCTCGGCGTGGAACTCCTGCTCGAGCCCGGGCGGTTCATCGTCGCGGATGCCGGGGTGCTCCTCACCCAGGTGCTCTACCGCAAGCGCAACGGTGGCCGTACCACGCTCGTCTGCGACGCGGGGATGACCGAGCTCGTCCGGCCCTCCCGGTATGACGCCTATCACGCCATCGAGCCTGTGGCGGAGGCCTCGGGACGCGAGCTCGCGGACGTCGTCGGTCCGGTCTGCGAGACCGGGGACTTCCTCGCGCTCGGGCGCGAGTTGCCGGTGGTGGAGCCGGGGGCGCTGCTCGCGGTGCACACGGCGGGGGCGTACGGCTCGGTGATGGGGTCGCGCTACAACGCGCGGCCCCTCGCGCCGGAGGTGCTGGTGGATGGTGCGCGCTGGGCGGTGGTGACGGCGCGCGAGACGTATGCGGACCTCGTCCGGCAGGACGCGGTGACCCCCCAATGGAGGCAGGCCTGATGCGGATCGGACTGATGTCGGATTCCCACGACCGCGTCCCCGCGGTGGATGCGCTTCTCCGATTGATGCTCGCGAAGGAGGTGAGCTTCGTGCTGCACGCCGGGGACTTCTGCGCGCCGTTCGCGCTACGCCCCTTCCGCGAGCACAACGTGGCGATGGCGGGCGTGTTCGGCGGCAATGACGGTGACCGGGCCGGGTTGCGCGCGTTCGCCGAGCAGGGGATGGGGCAGGAGATCTTCGAGTCGCCGCACAGCCTCAAGGTCGGCGAGACGAAGGTCCTTCTCGTCCACGACCTCGGCGACGTGCAGGAGGGGTCGATCAACGCCCACGGGATCGTCGTCTTCGGCCACACGCATCGCGCGGAGACGCGCGTCCAGGGCGAGTCGCTCCTGGTGAACCCCGGCGAGGCCTGTGGGTGGCTGTACGGCACTCCGACGGCCGCCATCATCGACCTCGACACCAAGCAGGTCGAGGTGATCACGCTCGACCCCACGGAGTGGACGCGGTGACCTCACGGATCCTCATCCTCGATTGCGGCTCGCAGTTCACCCAGCTCATCGCGCGGCGGGTGCGGGAGGCCCGGGTCTTCTCGGAGATCCATCCGCCCACCCGCTCGCTCGAGTGGATCCGGACCTGGCAGCCGACGGGCATCATCCTCTCCGGTGGTCCCAGCTCGGTGACCGACGAGGGGGCGCCGACTTTCGACCCTGCCATCCTCGACGTCGCGCCCGTGCTCGGCGTCTGCTACGGGATGCAGTGGATCGCGCAGGCGGCCGGCGGCGCGGTGAAGGGGGGCGGGCGGCGCGAGTACGGCCGCGCGGAGATGGTGGTGAAGGAAGGGGACGGACTCTTCGCGGGGTTCGACACCGGGGAGCGCTCCGTCGTGTGGATGAGCCATGGCGACCACGTCGAGACGGTGCCGCCAGGCTACGTCCTGACGGCCTCGAGTGAAGGGAACCCTGTCGTGGGCTTCCGGCACGCCACCAAGCCGATCCACGCCGTGCAATTCCACGCGGAGGTCGCGCACACGGTGCGCGGCGCCGACATCATCCAGAACTTCCTCTTCCGGATCGCGGGGTGCACGCCGGACTGGACGCCGGGGCACTTCATCGAGCAGGAGGTCGCGCGGATCAAGGCGCTGGTCGGCGACGCGCAGGTGATCTGCGGGCTCTCGGGTGGCGTCGATTCCTCGGTCGCCGCGGCGCTCGTGCACCGGGCCATCGGGGACCAGCTCACCTGCATCTTCGTCGACACCGGGCTGCTGCGCCTGCACGAGCGCGAGCAGGTGGAGCGCACGATGGGGCAGCACCTCGGCATCAAGCTCATCACGGTGCGCGCTGAGGACCGGTTCCTCACGGCGCTGCACGGGCTGGATGACCCCGAGAAGAAGCGAAAGGCCATCGGGCACACGTTCATCGACGTCTTCGAGGACGCCTCCGCCGACGCGGGGAAGGACGCGAAGTTCCTGGTGCAGGGCACGCTGTATCCGGACGTCATCGAGTCGGTGAGCGCCAAGGGCGGTCCGAGTGCCACCATCAAGACCCACCACAACGTGGGGGGGCTCAAGCCGGACATGAAGTTCCAGCTCATCGAGCCGCTCCGTGAGCTGTTCAAGGACGAGGTGCGCAACGTCGGGCGCGAGCTCGGATTGCCGGAGGAGATGGTCGGCCGGCACCCGTTCCCGGGGCCGGGCCTCGCCATCCGGGTGCTGGGGGCGGTCGATCCGGTCAACGTCGAGACGCTGCGGCGCGCGGATGCGATCTACCTCGAGGAGATTCGCGCCGCGGGTCTCTACAACGACATCTGGCAGGCGTTCGCCGTCTTCCTGCCGGTGCGCTCCGTCGGCGTGATGGGGGATGGCCGCACGTACGAGCACGTGATCGCGCTGCGGGCGGTGACGAGCACCGACGGGATGACCGCCGACTGGTTCGCCTTCCCGCCGGAGGTCCTCGCGCGGATCTCGAACCGGATCATCAACGAGGTTCCGGGCATCAATCGCGTGGTGTACGACGTCAGCTCGAAGCCGCCGGCGACCATCGAGTGGGAGTGAGGATGCGCCCTGCCGGAGGCGTGGGGTGGCTCGGTCGCGCCTCCGGCACGACGAGGCGATGACGGCCGCATCCGGTGACGCGTTCCATCCGCTCACGGCCGCCGAATTGCGCCAGTGGCTGGAGGCGCATCACACGTCTCGATCCGGCATCTGGCTCGTGACCGACACGAAGGCCTCGGGGCGTGAGGGCATCCCGTACGGCACCATCGTGGATGAGTTGTTGTGTTTCGGATGGATCGACAGCAAGCCGAATGCGGTCGACGCGACGCGGTCCAAGCGCTGGATCGCCCCCCGGCGCGCCCGGAGCGGATGGAGTCGGGTGAACAAGGCGAAGGTGGCGCGGCTGACCGAGGAGGGTCGGATGCATCCGGCCGGTCTGGCGGTCGTGCACGCCGCGATGCAGGACGGCAGTTGGGTGGCCCTCGACGCCGTCGAGAACCTCGAGGTGCCGGAGGATCTCGCGGTCGCGTTCGCGGAATACGCGGAGGCCAACGCGCACTTCAGCCGGTTCCCGCGAAGCGTCAAGAAGAACATCCTCGAGTGGATTCAGGGTGCGAGGACGGTCGAGACCCGGGCGAAGCGGATTCGCGAGACGGCGGAGAGGGCGGCCCGCAACGAGCGGGCGAACCAGTGGCGACGCTCGGGCTGATGGGCGTGCGGGGGGAAGCGGTGAGGTTCTCGTGCTGACGCGGCTCGTGCGGCTCCGGCCCACGCGCGCCGAGCTGCGGGAGATGCTCGCGATCGCCGGGCCGATCGTGCTCGTCAGTCTCGGGCAGCAGCTGATGGGCGTGGTCGACGTGATCATGCTCGGGCGGGTCTCCGCGGCGGAGCTGGCCGCCGGCGGCCTCGGGAACCTCTACTTCCA
>JBANGJ010000088.1:0-10780 GCA_037975505.1 Gemmatimonadota bacterium
CGAGGTGGCGCCCTCGCTCGCGATTGCGGCCTTTGTCCACTTTTCCGCGTACCCGATCGCGCCCGATACCGCGCCGGAGATGAGGTGCCAGCCCTTCTCCAGCATTCGCAGCGAAACGCTCGACTCGCCGAGACGCTTGATCGAGCCGAGCAGCTTCTCCGAACTCACCGCCATCGAGGCGTTGGCGCGCGTCACCGAGGCGCCAGCCCCCGTGACGGTCGAGGACAGCCTCACGATCGTGCCAGACGCCTTGTCCTGCGCGGTCGCGATGATGCCGAGCTGGGAGGTTGCTTTGCGACCCATCTATCGCCTCACCACCCGAGCACCCATGTTCGCCTGTGCTGGCGCCTGCTCCGCGCGCCTCCGCTGCGCCCGATAGATCTCCTCGGTGATAATCGTCGCCCCCTCGACGAAGCGTGGGTCCTGGTCGAGGAGCCCGCCCGCGCGCGGCATCACCCCGTGCAGCTTTAGCCAGTTGTAGTCCGAGATGATGAGGGAGGGGGCCGCCGCCTCGTCGCGCAGCCAGGCCTTCGGGCACCGATCGAATCGACCGACACCGGGCACAACATGCACGAAATCGAGGGGCCGCTCGTTCACGCCGCAGCCTCGCTTGCGGGCGAGGCCCCGCTGACGACAGTCCCCGCAGTCCCATCGAAGGGAGTGATCACCGCTGATGTGGAGCCCGACGGCGAGCCGGAGCTTTTTTTTTCATCCTCCCCTAGCCCGCCGCGGCCCATGATCGCGTTGACGGTCTCCGCGATGATGAGGTCCTCGCCGTGCTCGAGGAGATCAGCCGCGGTGGTGATGGCCTCTCCGCCCGCGCCGGTGTAGTTCGCGACTCCGGCGACGCAGGTAAGCACCGGGATGGTCAGGCCCGCCATCGCCCGCGCGTGGGTCGGCGCCGTCCCGCCGGCGGCCAGCCTCGATGCCTCTGCGTCGATGGCGAAGTACATCTCGCGCCGCGCCCCCTCGGTTGGGGTTTGGATCGTGATCGTCACCGGCTCGGGCTCCTGGTCGTTGCCGTAGGCCTTCGGGACGAAGGTCCACGTCTTCCCCCCCGGCTTCCCTGGCACCTTGCGCACGCGGCGCCTCCTCTCAGGTGAAGTTGATCGTGAGCTCGTCCTCGGCCGCCGAGGACTGCCGCGGGACGGCGGTCATCGAGACCGTGGCCTCCTCGTGCTCGGCCTCGTCGGGCGAGGTCACGTTGATGCGCGCGGCCGGCGCCGTGACGACCATCCGGTATCCGGTGGTGTCCTCGCCGAACCGAAGCACGATCGCCTGCGTCGTGCCGCGCCAGGCGCTGCCGATCGCGTTGTTGTTCTCCTCGAGGTAGTAGCACTCCATCGAGAGCTCGATCTTCCGTTCTCCGCGGCTCAGGCGGTTCGGGCGGTTCGAGGTGGCCTCCTTCGCGAGGCCGTGGATGCCAGTGTCGATCGAGACCTTCGCGCTGATCGCGCCGATCGAGGTGCCCCCGATCGAGAGGCCGCACGCGATGCCTCCGGCGATCTGCTCGGTCCCGAGCGTGAACGAGGGCAGCACCGGCGCCACCGCCTTCGTTGCGGCCGAGAGCGCGTTCGCGAGGCCCGGGCTGATCGTCAGCGTGTCGGCGGCCGGCGTCGAGATCAGGTAGCCCGAGCCCGAGTTGTCCTCGGTGGCGAACTTGATCCGGAGCGCCCCGCCGATACGCGGCCCCTGCCCGGAGGTGAGGGCGATGGAGGTGGCGCCGCCCGCGAACCCGGCGGCGGTGGTCAGAACGCCGTCGTAGCACCAGCCGTACGAGGCGAACCCGCCCGAGAAGGTGAGCATGCACTCCTCGTTGCCCTTGTACTCGGCCTCGATCTTCTCGACCCAGCATCCGTTCGCCTGCTGGTAGAGCCCGCTGCCGCTGTACTTCGCGATCTGGATGGACGTTGGCGCTACCGCGGCGAACGAGTAGTTGCTGCCCGACTCGGAGCCCATGCCCGCCTTGAAGAGCTCGCCGCTGTTGGGCTGCGTGCCCGAGCCCTTCGACTTCACGTAGCACGTGATCTTCCACGTGCCGCCGCGCTTGCCCTGGATCTCGGTCTGGAGCGACGCGGTGCCGACGTGCTCCTTGCTCGGGTGGTACTCGAGGAACGGCTTGATCTCGCAGTCGAGGACGCCGATCGCGTCGGTCGCGGCGATCGCCAGCGACGTGTCGAAGGTCGCCTCGGGCGTGACCCAGACCTTGATGTCGTTGCCGACGGTGGGCGTGGTCATCGATCGCTCCTCATGCCGTGTACGTGTGGACCTCGACGCCCACGGCGTAGACGTAGCGGGTCGTGCTCTTGTCGGTGACCGTGGCCTGGTCGAGGTCGGTGCAGAACGCAGCAACGACCGTGGTGCCGAGCGTGGGCGCGTTCCGGATGCAGCGGAGAAGCGCGCTCACGTAGTGCCGCGCGTAGACGGCGCCGACGGCGATGTCCGCGTCGCTCGCGGTCTTGATCATCACGGTGCAACTCGTCGCCCACAGCCCGTGCCGCTCCCCCGCGGGATGCACTGGCTCGGCGCTGTCGTCAAAGACCTCGACCAGCGGGACGCGGTTCTCCGCTGGCGCCTCGTGGCGGAGGTAAGCGAGCGGGTTCGCGAGCGTCCCCGAGCTCAGACCCGCGTCGGTCTCGACGGCGCGGAGGTGCGTCGCGAGGTTCGCTTCGAGGTGCGCGGCGAGGCGCTCCACCGCGTCGGCGACGTACATGCTCACCGGGCACCTCGCCCAGCTAGCGCAGCGTCCACGTGGGCCTTCGCGATCTCGAGGGCGTCCACTTCCATGCGCTCGGTCCAGTAGAGCCAGGGACGCGGCGGGAGCTTCCCGGCGAGCCGCTGGGAGCGGCGTCGCAGGCGACGGGACCTTTGCTTCGGCGAGCCGCTCTCGAGCGTGGGCACGCCGTGGTGGAGCACGTAGGCGTACTTCTGCGACGGGCCCCAGCCGACGCTCTTCTGCCGGAGCTTCGCCGTCGTCAGGACCGCGCTCCCGAGCTCGCCAATCAGCGCGCCCGTTCGGATGAGCATCGCCCTGCCCTTGCCCGAGCGTGCCTTCCTGCGCGCGTACAGCGCCGTCAGCGGGGCGAAGCCGGAGCCGCGGATGTTGCCCGCGAGGCCGGCGGCCATGCCGGGGAGCATCGCGCGGAAGGCTGGGCGCCAGTCCTTGAGCGACGGCACGATGCCCTCGATCCGCTCGGCGAGGGCCTTCGCGTTGGGCGCAGCGAACTGCACCAGCATCAGAGCTTCTCCGAGACGGTGAAGGTCGGCGCGAAGTCCCCTTCGCTGATCGTGAGCCCGTCGGCGTTGTCGAGGACGTGCCCGCTCAGCCTACGCGCGGAGTCTGGCGAGGACCCGGCCGCGAGCATGGATCCGTAGAGCACCGGGTTCGCGGCGATCTTCTCGATGAGCCCGGGGCGGTTCGGGCCGCCCTCGAAGGCCTCGATCAGGTCGCGCCCGTCGTCGTTGTTCCCGTCGCCCCCCGCGCTCGCGTACGCCTGCCGCACGCGACCCTCGACGTAGCTCACGAGGTGCATCTTGAGGATCGCCTTCGCGTGGTCGCTCGTGTACGGCGCCGGGAGCTCCGCCGCGAGCAGCGCGCCGTCGAGCATCGACTGCCCGCTGTCGAGCCAGTCCTGGACCTGGGCGGTGGTCGGCTTCGACGTCGTCGAGATCGTGCGGTACGGGATCCGCGCCTGCACATCCGATGTGGTGGCGTACGTCGCGGTCATGCGGCCTCACGGGGCCACGTCAGACGACGCGGCGCTTGCCCTCGACCGATGCCTTCTCGGCGTCCTTGCGGGCCTTCTCGGCCTGCTGCGCTGCGATCCTGGCGCCCCGCTCGGTCTTGAGCGTCGCGCTGCGCCGCTCGAAGGCCTCGTGGATGGCCTTGCGCTCCTTCTCCGCCGGCGGAGCCTTGTCCTTGAGGACGATGATCTCGGGGTCGCCCTCGAAGTGCTCGGCGTCGAGGAACTCGAACCACACCGGCTGGAAGCCGACGCTCTTGCTCTCGCTCGCGAAGCCCTCTCGACCGTCACGGAGTTGGAGGCGCTTGTGCCTCGCCTTGATCCAGCAGCCCATCTCTCACCTCTCGCGCAAGTCGCCTTGCGGTTCTCGCCGGGCCAGCGGCCTAGCTGTTCGTGGTCTTGATCGCGTCCTGCCAGAACCCGTACGCGCCCACGTACCGGGCGCGCGTGCCGAAGTAGTAGATGTCCCGCATGAACGCGGACTCGTTCGACTCGGGCTGGTCGAGCGACTCGAACTCCACCGGCGTCCGGCTCTGGAAGATCAGCGGGCGCAGCGCGCCGCCGGTGTGGAGCAGATACCAGTCGTTCACGTCGCTCAGGTACGGCGAGACCACCAGCGTCGCCTGCCCCTGCTGCACGTTCGTGGTCTGGCTGATGATGCCCGCGTTCAGCACCGTCCGCATGTTCGTCTCGATGCCCGGAGGCGCGACGATCACGAGGCCGCCGAGGCTCGAGTGGAACGGCTTCCCCTCCTCGTCCACGAAGTTCTTCATCGCCGCGATGGCTGCGGAGAGGTCGGCCCCGATCTGCGCCACCGAAGTCCCGGTGCCCGCGAGCAGGTTGTCCTGCGTCGTGGTCTGCCGCCCGCGCGCCGGGTGCGTGTCGGAGAAGAAGGCGTTGGCGTCGTAGCCGAGGCCGAGCGTGCTCGAGGTCCCGTTGATTAGCAGGTTGACCAGGGTCTCGTTGACGTGCTCCGCGGCGCGGAGGGCCATCTGCCGGATCCGGATGGGCAGCCCGCCGAGCTTGTCGTCCTCGATGTCCGTGCGCTTGACGCCGAGCGTGCTCTCCCAGGTCTTGTTCGTGACCGCGTAGCTGGTCTCGGACATCCCGGAGATGACGCGCTCGGTGAGCCACTCGCGGATCGCCGGAACCTCGCCGATCCACCCGTAGGTCTCGAGGTTCGAATCCGAGCTGACGACCGTCGCGATGACGTCGACGAGGCTCGTCGTCCCCATGAAGTCCCGGACGAAGTTCGCCCGGAGTCCCTTGAGCAGGCTGATGACGGATGCGTGCATAGTTCTCTCCTTGTTCCTTCAGCCCTTGCTCAGGTCAGGTGCTTCACGATGGTCGCGATCTCCGCGACCTTGAGGATCACGAGGTTCAGCGAGGTCTTGACCTCGGTGAGCATCGTGGCGTTCGTGTTCATGTCCGCCTTGAGCTCGTTGATCAGGTCCGCCTCGGGCTGCCCGTAGGTTGCGTCGGCGTCGGCGGTGGAGGTGGAGGCCGCGGTCCCCGCGATCGCCGAGCCGTTGGTGAGCACGCTCGCGACGCCGAGAGGATCGCCGGGGATGAGGATCCAGCCGGAGGTCGTGCTCTCGTAGCGCACGAGGATGCCGGCCTTGACGCCGTTGGTCCCGACGCCGTCGTCGAAGGTCTGATCGTCGACGACGAACATCATCGTCCCGACCATCGCCTGCGTGATCGAACTCGCGACCAGCTTGAACACGCCGACGAGCACCTCGACGTCGTTGTCGCCGTCGTTGGTCGGCGCGGCGTAGTCCTTGATCGCGACGCCGACGACCTTTCCGGAGGCGGCGTCGGCCGCGGCGACCGCGTAGCCCGCGGAGTTGATCATCACGAGGCCGCCCTTGTAGATGGCGCCGGCGTTGTCCTGCGGGTAGCGGCGGGTCTCGCCCTGGCCCTGGTGGAGCGTGAGTCGGGATGCGCTGAGTGCGGTCATCGGTAGCTTCTCCTGTTCCCTGCGCTCAGTTCACGATCTTGCGATCGAGCGTGACGCCCTTCGCGGAGCTGTACTTGGCGAAGTCCTCCTCGGAGAGCCCGAGCTTCGCCGCCATGTTCCGATCGCTCTCGGAGAGCCCACCCGAGGGCGCGGACTCCGTGGAGCCGCCGACGCCCTTGGCCTGCGGCCGCACCTGGACGGGCAGCTCGGCGATGAACGCCTCGAGCTCCGCCTGCGCGGTCGGCGAGGTGCCCAGCGCCGCGGCGAACTTCTCGACGCTCGGACGGAGCGCGGGGGTGACCCGGCCCGCCTTCGCCGCCGCGTCGATGACGCTCGCGATCTGGTTCTTGCGGGTCTCGGCGAGCGCCACGGCCTGCGCCTCCGCACGGGCCTCGGCCTTCGCCTTCGCCGCGTTCGCCTCCGCGAGCTGCGCGCGCAGGGCCTCCATCTCGTTCTCGGTGCTCATCTTGTGATCCTTTCGTGGGGTGGCCTGCGCGGCCGTGGTGATCGGGATTCGTGGGGTGGGGCCGGCGAGCTTCACCGTGGAGCGCCGTGCGCTGTCCGCGGAGCTGACGGCGTCGATGAGGCCCAGCGCCCGAGCCTCAGGGGCAATCCACACGCGCCCGCTCGCGAGCGGCGCGATGGCGTCGATGGGGGCGCGGCGTCCGCGGGCGACGGCGCCGACGAACTGCGCGGCGAGGTCGTCGACGATCGCCTGCTCCGCGGCGAGCTGCTCGGGGGTGACCTCGGAGCCGAACTCGCCGGTGCCCTTGTGGGGACCGGAGCGGATGACGTGGACCTTGACGCCCTCCTTCTCGGCGAGCTTCGAGGCGTCCATCACCTTCGTGTAGACGCCGATCGAGCCCACCATCGCGGTCTCGTTCGCGAGGACGGCGGAGGCCTGCGAGGCGACCCAGTAGGCCGCGGAAGCGGAGAGGTCCGAGACATGCGCCACCACCGGCTTGTGCTGGCGCGCAGCGAAGACGGTGTCGGCGAGCTCCTGGGTCCCGGCGACGGTGCCGCCCGGGGAGTCGACCGAGAGGTGGATCGCGCGGACCTCCGGATTCTCGGCGGCGTGCTGCAACGCAGCTTGCGCGCGCGTCGTGCTCGTGGCGCGCGCCCCGAAGAAGCGCATGAACCACGGCACGCGCTTCATGATCGTGCCGTCGATCGCCACGTGGGCGACGCCGTCGACGAGCGCGTACGGCAGGTCCTCGCCGTCGGGCTCGCTCCGCCTCGAGGCCGCGAGCATCTCGGCGGGATCGGCGGCTGCAACCTGGGTTGCGAGCGATGAGAGCATCGCCTCGAGCGCGCGCGGCTCCATCAGCCAGCGCTCGGCGCTGAGTTCGGCGAGGAGGGCGGCGCGATTCACGCGGCCTCCTTCATCGGCTCAGCCGGCTTGTCCTCGGCGGGGGCCGGGGGCTCGTCCTTCGCGGGCGCCGGTGCCTGGCCGGGCACCATCGGCGGCGGCTCAATGGCCTTGCGCGCGGTGGCGGGGTCTCGCGCGGGGAGGTAGGTCACCTTCCGCGTGAAGTCCTCGAGCCTGTTGTCCACGGTGATGATCTTCGCGCCGACCAGGTCCTTGACGACGGGGAGCAGCTTCTCCCAGTTGCGCGTGGGCATGTTCCGCACGCAGATCCGCGGGAGCCCGACCTTCGCGCCGTAGTTCAAGCGGATCAAGCGCTCGACCGGGGACCAACCGTCGCTTCCGAGGTTGATCGTGTCGCAGACGAACTTCGCGTCGCCCTCGAGCGAGACCTGATACTGGCCGTCCTGCGACTGCGCGAGCGCGTAGCTGCCGGTGCCGCCGGTGAGGCCCAGCAGCATGAAGCCCGTGCCCGTGTTGAACGCGATGTCGCGGTTGCAGCGCTCGATCGCCTCGCCGATGTTGGTGCTCTCGCCGCCCGAGGCCCACTTGAACTCGTAGCCGTGCGGCAGAAGGATGTAGCCCTTCTCGTTGCTCCGCATCTCCGCGAGGATCGAGCGCGCAGCGATGACCTCCTCGTCGTTCGCCTCGACGCCCTCGGGCAGCGTGAGCTCCGGGGTGGCGACGCCCATCCGCTCGTGCCGGATCGCGTCGAGGACGAGGAGGAGACGCTTGATCTTCCACGGCCCGTACGCGCTGCGCGCGGTGGAGAAGCCGGCGAAGTTCGCGCCCTCCTGCTCCTGCGTGAAGCGGAGGAGCGCGCCGCCGGGGATCGAGACGAAGCCAGGCTTCTCGCCGTCCGTGCCCTGGAGGCGCTGCTCGACGCTGGCGAGCTGCGTGGGATCGCTCGTCGACTGCGCCCAGCGGTAGACCGTCCACGCCGGCCGGTGGTGGAGGCCCGTGTACACGACGCCGGTGCCGCGCCCGGGGTGAAGGGGGAAGCGGTCGGTGGGGATCGCTGCGGTGTCGTCGGTCAACTCGAACAGCGAGAAGCCGTCGCGATGGAACCGCAGCGCGTCGCGCATGAAGCGGTCCCACGAGAGTCGCTCGAAGAAGGCCCAGCGCGCGAAGGCCGCGGCCTCCACGTCGGCGGGGGCCTCGCTCGCGGCCTCGAAGTCCCAGAGCGCGCCGCGGAGGGGGGCACTGCGCGCGGAGAGCGACTGCCGCACGTGCGCGTCGCGCTCCATTTTCTGCGCCCAGCCCGCGACGCCGGGCGAGCCGTACCAGCGCTCGTTGCGGACGTCAGCGTTCTCGTCGGTGTCGTCGATCGAGCCGGCGGAGATGAGGGTCCCGGCGCCGCCGCGGGGGCGGGGCCGGGGAGGAGGGATGGCGAGGACCTGCGGAGACGAAGACGCGGCCGCTTTCGGGCCGCCGCCGAAGACCGCCCACACGACAGCCGCCGCAGAGGCGACCGAGGCGCGGATGGACTCCAGCACATTGAGGGCCTGACCATAGAACGTCGCCGAGTAAATAGCAGGGATACACTACACGTCGTGGTCGTGCTCGGGTCTGGCGGCCTAGAAGCCATCCTCGCGCATCCCGCGCATCACAGGGCGAAAAACTTTGTCCATCAACGCGGCCGCCCCGCCCCGGCCCCGCGCCTTCGCGCCGTCGAGGTTCGCGAGCGAGGCCCGCGCCGTCACCTGCTCCAGGTGCACCAGGTAGCAGCACGACGCGATCCCGTCCGCGATGTCCGCGTGCGACCGCCGCCGGTTCTTGTCGACGACGTCCACGCTCCCGTCCGGCCGCGGCTTCACACGGAGCCCGCCGAGCTCCTTCCGCAGCACGGGGTGGTCCTGCAGGCGGATCGTCGGCGGCCGCGCCTGCACCCGCTGGCGAAACAACGACCAGCCCGCCACGCGCTCGAGGTCACGCCCAGTGAAGCGGATGACCCGCCGGCCCCACGGCCGGTGCACCGTCACGTACTTCACGAGCCGCTCCGCCCACGGCCTCCCGCGGACGTCGACGGCGAGCTTCGTCAGCATCGGGAACAGCGGCATGTACACGTCGAGGTGCGCGAGGATCAGCCGCTCGTCGATCGTGTGGCCCTCCTGGTCCGCCGGCCGCCAGTAGTCGATGCGCTCGGAGAAGAGCCGTGCCCACGGCGCTGCTGGTGCGTCTGGCGCCGCGTCCTCCTCGGCCATGATGACGATCGAGGTCAGCTCGGTCACGTCGGAGGTGTCGAGGAAGCCCACGCTCCGCCGCGTCGAGCCCTCGGCGTTCACCAACCGCTTGTCGAGGATCGCCTTGATCTGCGCCTCTGTCACCGCGTCGTCCCCGGGCCGCGCGAATTGGTTCCCGAGCTCCACGCTGATGTGCGCCTGCGTGGACTCCATGCGCCCGAAGACCGCCGAGAGCGCGTCCGAGGCCTCGCTGCTCTTCAGCGGGTTCGCGCCCGAATCCATCCGGATGAGGTGATAGTTCTTCTGCGGCTCCTGCTCGAGTTGCGTCACCAGCTCGCGGAACCAGTCGTGCTCGCCAGCGCCGTCGGAGAGTCCTGCGCTCGACATGATGAGGATCCGCCCCTGCCACCGCCGCAGCTTCGTCCCGCAGGCAGTGCACCGGCGATCCAGTGGCTCCGCACCTTCGTCGAGGCGGACGTGGCCGTTCGGGCACTCGTAGCCGTGGGACTCGAGCACCGAGGGGAGGAGCGCCATCGCGGTGCGGGCGGCGACGTCGCGGGCCTCGTCGATGATCACGATGGTGCGCCCGCGCCCCGTGATCGAGCGGTGCGACGTCGGCACGAACTCGAAGCGGCTCTTGGTCTTCTCGACGGCGATCGTGTTGCCCACGATCCGGGCGAGCTTTCCCAGCGCCTTCGACTGGTCGATCGGCCGCGTGAAGTTGTCGAGCACCAGCGCGGCCGTCTGGCCGAACGCCGCGGCGACGTACGCGATCGAGCGCCAGTAGAGCAGGAACAGGGTGGAGAGAACGTAGGCGGCGGAGTTGAATGTCTTGCCGGCGCGCCGCTCGAGGCAGGCGACGGTGACGATGATGGGGGCGGCTTCGAGCCCCGCGCAGTCCCCCGCGTGCTCCACCGCGTTGGCCTCCTCGGGGTCGAGCACGATCTCTCCGACGCGGGTGACGCACCGGGAGCAGAGCCGATCGCGGTCCACCGGCCACAGCTTGAAGCCGTCGAGCGCGCGCCAGAGCTCGTCCCGCACCCACTCTCGGCCCTCGAGCGAGAAGCGGCGGCCCTTCGAGTCCGTGACGTACTTTTCGGCGAAGGCTACACGCCGATCGAGCAGCGAGCCGGACTCCGGGGGCTTTGGTCCACGCACCATCAGACCCCCAGCCCGTCGTCCTCGTCGGCCTCGACGGTGACCTTCAGGCTCTCGCACATACGACGGAGGTTGCTCGCCACCGCAGGTATCGCCCGCTGCTCCTCGGCCGAGATAGTCCCGGTCGCGAGCCGATGCTCGAGGTCCCGGAGCTGCGCCGAGAGAAGTCCCGCCGCCTGTGCCAGCAGAGCCTTCGCGTGGGCTGACTCGAGGGGTGAGTCCTTCACCAGCCCACGCACGAGCGCCTTGGAGACCCGGGCGCCGCTGTACGGCACCGGCGGTGCTCCTGGCTTCTCTCTCCGTTTGTTGCCGATAGCTCCGCGGGTCCTACTCATAATGCCTCAAACCCATCTCACTTTTGCGAAGCAAC
>JBANGJ010000138.1:0-7431 GCA_037975505.1 Gemmatimonadota bacterium
CATCAGGAGCCCGGCGTCGGGGGCCACCGCCCGATCCGGACCGGCGGCGATCGGGGGAAAGTCGGCGAACGGCTCGTCGGCACGGTCCACTCGCGGGGGGACCGGCGTCACCGGCAGCACCTGCGGCGGCGGCACGACCGGGAGCTCCGGGATGGCCGATGGGGTCATCGCCCCGCTCGCCTCGGCGAGGAGCGCCCGTCGGTGCTCCAGCGCGGCGAGCCGAGCGTCGCGCTCCGACTCGATGGCACTGATGGTGGCATTGAGGGCCGCGAGCTTCTTGGCCCAGCTCCGCGGGTCATATTCGCCGACCGCGGCGCGAAGCTCGCCCTCGCTCCGCTCCTCCGTGATGCCCTGCAGCCGCGCCTCGACCTCCACGACGGCCGCTTCATCCTCGGCGAGCCCGTCGTTGAGGGCCGCGGCCTCCGCCTGCGCCCGCTCGCGGAGCGCGGCCAGGCGGCCGTGGTACTCCGCATACAGCCGGTCGAACAGGTGCGCGGGCGTCGTCGCCCGGCGCTCCTCGAGCCGGGCGAGATAGCCCTCGTGCTTCCGCTTGTCGGCGAGGAGCGCGTCGAGCGCCTCGGCCCGGGAGGTGTCAGGGTGCGGCATCGTCGATCCGGTGCGCGGTGACCGCCCTCGCGGTCACCCGTTCAGATCGTAGACGACCCGCCCCCCCACGATGGTACGGATCGCCCGCCCGCGCAGGGTCTGGCCGCCGTAGGGGGTGTTGCGGCCCTTCGACTTGAAGGCGGCGGGATCGACGACCCACTCGCGCGTGGGATCGAAGACGCTCACGTCCGCAATGCTCCCCGCGGCGAGGGTCCCGCCCGGGAGGTGGAAGACCTTCGCCGGCAGGCAGGACATCCGGTCGACGAGCTGGGAGAGCGTGAGGATGCCCGGCTCGAGCAGCCAGGTGACGTTCACACCGAGCGCGGTCTCGAGCCCCACGATCCCGTTGGGGGCGTCGGCGAACTCGCGCTCCTTCTCGTCGTAGTGGTGCGGCGCGTGGTCGGTGACCAGGAGGTCGATGGTCCCGTCCTTGAGGCCTTGCTGCAGGGCCTCCACGTCGCGCGCCGTGCGCAGCGGCGGGTTCATCTTGGCGTTGGTGTTGTACCCCTCCACCGCCTCGTGCGTGAGCGAGATGTGGTGACTGCACACCTCGGCGGTGACGTGCACGCCCTGATCCTTGCCCCAGCGCACCAGGTCCACCGAGCCCTTGGTGCTGAGGTGGCAGAGGTGGATGTGTCCGCCAGTGAGCTTGGCCAGCAGGATGCAGCGAATGACGTCAATCTCCTCGGCCTCCGCCGGGATGCCCTTGAGGCCGAGTCGGGCCGACACGACCCCCTCGTGCATCGCGCCGCCGTGGGCCAGGGCCATCACCTCGCAGTGCTCGACCACGGGAATCCCGAAGGACTGGGCGTACTCGAGCGCGGTGCGCATGAGGTGGGCATTCTCCACCGGCTTGCCGTCGTCGCTGACGGCGACGGCCCCTGCCGCGACCATCTCGCCGAACTCCGCGAGCGTCTCGCCCTGCTGGCCGAGCGAGATGGCGCCGTAGGGGTAGACACGGGCGAACCCTGCGGCCTCGCCCTGACGCTTCACGAAGCCGACCGTCGCCTGATTGTCGGTGACCGGGCGGGTGTTCGGCATCGCGGCGACGGCGGTGAAGCCGCCCGCGACGGCCGCGTGGGCGCCCGTCGCGACCGTCTCGACGTCTTCACGCCCCGGCTCCCGGAGATGGACGTGCACGTCGATGAGGCCCGGGGCCACCACCTGCCCCGCGC
This sequence comes from Gemmatimonadota bacterium, assembly GCA_037975505.1. Lineage (GTDB taxonomy): Bacteria > Gemmatimonadota > Gemmatimonadetes > Gemmatimonadales > Gemmatimonadaceae > Pseudogemmatithrix. The sequence goes on from JBANGJ010000138.1 coordinate 1,782, forward strand.
AATCGATCACGCGCACGCCGTCCGGGCCGGCGATGCGGCCACCGACGGCGGCCACGCGACCATCGACGAGGAGGAGATCCCCGACGGCGTCGAGGCCCTGTGAGGGATCGACGAGGCGACCCCCGGTGAGGAGGAGCGGAGCGGTCATACGGATCCCTTGGCGGCGTCGGCGAGCGACGCGGTGTTGCCGGCGAGGAGGTAGAGCACGGCCATCCGGACGGCGACCCCGTTGGTCACCTGCTCGAGGATGACACTGTGCGGCCCGTCTGCGACATCGGAGTCGATCTCGACCCCGCGGTTCATCGGACCGGGATGGAGAATCAGCAGGTCCCGTGGCGCCCGCTCCAGCCGGGCGCGCGTGACCCCGAAGACGCGGTTGTACTCGCGGAGCGAGGGGATGTACCCCCGTTCCATCCGCTCGAGCTGGAGCCGGAGGACGTTCAGGGCGTCGGCCCACTCGATGGCCGTCTCGATGCGATCGAAGACCTGCACGCCGAGGTCGCGGATGCCCACCGGCAGGAGGGAGCGCGGCCCGCACACGGCGACCTCAGCGCCCATCGCCGTGAGGCCCCAGATGTTCGAGCGGGCGACGCGCGAGTGCAGCACGTCGCCGCAGATGCAGATGCGCTTGCCCGCGAGGCCGCCCAGCTTCTCCCGGAGGGTGAAGAGGTCGAGCAGGCCCTGCGTGGGGTGCTCGTGCGTCCCGTCGCCGGCGTTGATGACGTTCGACTCGATGCGCTCGGCGAGGAACTTCGGCGCGCCGGACGCCGGGTGCCGGATGACGACCATATCGATCTTCATCGCCTCGAGATTGCGGGCCGTGTCCACCAGGGTCTCCCCCTTGGACACGCTGGAGGCCGCCGCCGCGACGTTCACGGTGTCCGCCGACATCCGCTTCTCGGCGAACTCGAAGGAGATCCGCGTGCGGGTGGAGGCCTCGAAGAAGAGGTTCACCACCGTCATCCCGCGGAGGGTCGGCACCTTCTTGATGGCGCGCTCGGAGATCGCCTTGAGCGGCTCCGCGACGTCGAGGATCGTGGTGATCTGCTCGCGGGTGAGCCCTTGCAGCCCGAGGAGGTCCTTGCCGAGGATGCTCACGCACGCCCCCCGGTCGCGACGACCTCATCGCGGCCATCGAGGGCCGGGACGAAGACGTCCACGCGGCCCCGCGGGCCCACCTCGACCGTCTTGCCGACGACGTCCGGCTGGATCGGCAGCTCGCGACCGCCGCGGTCCACGAGGACGGCGAGGAGGATCCGCGCGGGCCGGCCGAAATCGGCGAGCTCGTCGAGTGCCGCCCGGATGGTCCGTCCCGTGAAGAGCACATCGTCCACGATCACCACGGTGCGGCCCTCGAGGTCGATCGGGAGGTGGGTGCGCCCGACCACCGGACGCGGGCCGACACTCTGCAGATCGTCGCGATAGAGCGTGATATCGAGGGCGCCGCGCGGGACATCGACCCCTTCGCGCTCGCGGATGACGTCGGTGATGCGCTCCGCGATCTGCACGCCACGGCGCTGGATCCCCACGAGGACGAGTCCCTCGGTGCCTTCATTGAGCTCCAGGATCTCATCCGCCATGCGGGAGATCGTCCGGGCGACGGCGCGTGCGTTGAGCACGACTGCGGGGGCGTCGGTCATTCCGGAGAGGGAATATGGCCTCCCGGATGGCCGAACGGCAGGGCCTCCCATGGAGACCCTGCCGTTCGAGCGGACGGGGTGGGATTCGAACCCACGGTACGCTTTTAACGTACACACACTTTCCAGGCGTGCGCCTTAAACCACTCGGCCACCCGTCCGGGACGTCCGGCGTCACGCCGGCCCCCCTGCAAACGACGACGCGCCGGCGGAGCCAGCGCGTCGGGACCCACACGGACAGAGTGAGATTCGAACTCACGATACCGTTGCCGGTATGCCGGTTTTCGAGACCGGTGCCTTCAACCACTCGGCCATCTGTCCCAGACGGGCAAGTTAAGCGGTCCCCGCGGGGAGGGTCAACGCCCGCACCTCGGGGAACACCGCCGCGCGGCCGGGCGCTCATCCCGCATGCCGCTTCCCCTCCGCCTCCCCCGCCCCCGCGCGCTCATCGCACTGCTCCTGCTCGCCGGGGCCCGCCTCACGGCGCAGCCCGTGACGACGGACAGCTTCCCGCGCCCCGACCGTCCCGTGTCACGCATCGTCGCCCCGCGCTGGATCGCGGAGGAGGATCGCGACGCGTACGGGGAGGCGGAACTGGTGCTCGACGCCCTGCAGATCCGGGCCGGCAGCCGGGTGGCCGACATCGGTGCCGGCGACGGCTACTACGTGCGGCACCTCGCCGAGCGCGTCGGCGCCAACGGGGTGGTGTACGGGCAGGACATCGAACCGCGCTATCTCGCGCTGCTCCGCCAACGTGTCACCGAGGCGGGCTGGACGAACGTCCGGGTCGTGGCGGGCACTGCCGGCGATCCCGCGCTCCCCGCGGCCAGTGTGGACGTGGCGCTGATGATCCATATGTACCACGAGATCACCGAGCCGTTCGCCCTGCTGCATCAGCTCGCACCCGCGTTCCGCGCCGGGGGGCGACTCGCGATCCTCGATCAGGATGCCCCGACCGACCGGCACGGGACGCCGCCACGACTGCTCGTCTGCGAGCTGGGCGCCATGGGGTACCAGCGCCTCCGTCGGGACGAGATGCCCGATGGGGCCTATCTCATCGTCTTTCGCGCGCCCGATGCCGCGCAACGCACGCAGTCAGCGGCGGATGTGCGGGCCCGCGTGGCGCGCGCGGGGTGCCGCGCCTAGCCGCGGCGCTGGCGGAAGAAGTCGGACAACGGCGCGCCGCACTCGTCGGCGCGCACCCCGCCCTGCACCTCCGGCCGGTGATTGAGCCGCGGATGGCGGAGCAGGTCGCCCACCGAGCCGGCCATCCCCGCCTTGTCGTCCCAGGCGCCGAAGACTACGCGCCCCACGCGCGCCAAGAGGATGGCGCCCGCGCACATGGCGCAGGGCTCCAAGGTGACGTAGAGCGTGGCCCCGGGCAGACGGGCGTCCCGCAGGGCATACGACGCCGCACGCAGGACCCGGAGCTCCGCGTGCTGGGTGGCATCCTTGGCGGCGACCATGGCATTGCCCCCGCGCGCCACGATGGTCCCCGCCTGGACGACGACCGCGCCGACCGGGACCTCGCCCGCCGCGCGCGCGCGCTCCGCCTCAGCGAGCGCCTGCCCCATCCACCACGCGTCCTCCTCCGCCCGCGACGCGAAGGTCACTGGCCCGGTCACGCCGGCCGCCACGCGTAGTGATCCTGCAGGAACGCCAGCAGGGCCGTGACGAACGCCTCGGCGAAGGCCGCCCGGTTCGCCGCGGTGTCGCGGACGCCGGTGTAGTTGCACTCGATCTGCACCGCGTCGACGGGGCCGAGGAGGGACGACCCGTTGCGCGACGTGTTGTAGCCCCCGTCGAAGTAGTCCTGCCCGACGGCAGGCGCGGGATCAACATCTGACGGGACTGCCGGGAAGCCGAGCGCCGCGAACCGGCTGCCGAGCGCCCGCGGACCGCGAAGGATCGCCACCCCCGAGTCACGCGCGGGCGTGACCAGGCTCAGCTGCGCCACCGAGCTGCCCGAGACGTACGGCGAGAGGGCCGCATCGGCGAGGCGCAGTTGACTGGCGGACAGGAGGTATCCCATCTCGAGGCGTTGCACCGTATGGGCGTGCCCGTGCAGGTCGATGACGAGCGCCCGGGGATGCAGCCGCCGCGCCCGCGCCTTGGCAGAATCCACCGTGGCCTGAAACAGCGTCCACATCGGCTCGAGGGGCGCATAGCCGGCGGTGGCCTCGGGGAGCGCGCGGTTGGCGTCGTACTTGCGCCGGTTGAGGCGATTGATGACCAGGAAGGGCCGCTTCCCCACCCGTGCGAAGAAGGCGTCGCTGATGGTGCGGGCGAGCGCCTGCGTGTTCGCGTCGTTCACGGTCACGCAGTCGGCACAGACCCGGTCCGGCAGGTCCGCGGGGGTGAGATCCCCACCGTGGGGCGCAATGAGGACGAGCGGGATGGTGCCGTCGATCCCCTCGACCCAATCGGCCACGGGGAGGGGCGCCGGCGGCGTCCCGGGGCCGGTCGGCGTCGTTGGCGTCTGGGATCCCGTGCCCGCGTCGTCGGCCGCCCCAGGCCCACAGCCGACGGCGCCGAGGATCGCGAGGATCCCCAGCGCCGCCCGGGTGATGCGCGGGGTGACGCGACGGGTCATGCGCTCTCGAACCGGAGGTGTCCACCTTCGGCGCCCACCACGATGGTGTCGCCGTCCTTGAACTTGCCCTCGAGGAGCGCCAATGCCAATGGGTTCTGGAGGAGGCGCTGGATGGCCCGCTTGAGCGGCCGGGCCCCGAAGGCGGGGTCGTAGCCTTCGGTCGCGAGCACCGCGCGGGCCTCTGGAGTCACCGTCAGCGTGATGTGCCGTTCCGCGAGCAGGCGCGCCACCCGCGCGAGCTGCAGCTCCACGATCGGGGAAAGCTCCGCGGCTCCGAGCGGGCGGAAGATGATGATGTCGTCCACACGATTCAGGAACTCGGGCTTGAAATGCCCGCGCAGCGCCGCCGTCACCTGCGTCTCGACGAGCGCCCAGTCGGATGTGCCCTGCTCGAGGATCCACGACGACCCGATGTTCGACGTCATGATGATGACGGTGTTGCGGAAATCGACCGTGCGCCCCTGGGCATCGGTCAGCCGACCGTCATCGAGGATCTGCAGCAGGATGTTGAAGACGTCGGGATGCGCCTTCTCGATCTCATCGAACAGGAGGACGCTGTAGGGGCGGCGGCGCACGGCCTCGGTGAGCTGCCCCCCCTCCTCGTAGCCGACATATCCCGGCGGCGCACCGATGAGGCGCGCGACCGCGTGCTTCTCCATGTACTCGGACATATCGATGCGGACCATCGCCTGCTCGTCGTCGAACAGGAACTCCGCGAGCGCGCGCGCCGTCTCCGTCTTCCCGACCCCGGTCGGGCCGAGGAAGATGAAGGAACCGACGGGGCGATTGGGGTCCTGCAGGCCGGCCCGCGAGCGCCGCACCGCGTCGGCCACTGCCGTGACGGCCGCGCGCTGCCCGATGACCCGCTTGGCGAGCTCACGATCGAGGGTGGCGAGCCGTTCGCGCTCGGATTCCAGCATTCGCGCCACGGGGATTCCCGTCCACTTGGCGACGATCTCCGCGATGTCGTCGGCGCCGACCTCCTCCTTGAGGAAGCGGGTGGCCCCGCCCGGACGCGCCTGCAGCGCGGCCTCGACGGCCTGCAGCTCCGCCTCGAGCTGCGGGATGCGGCCGTAGCGGATCTCCGCCGCCGCGCCGAGGTCCCCGGCGCGCGTGACGCGATCGACCTCGGTGCGCGCCTCCTCGATGCGCTGCTTGATGCTCCCCACCTTGCCGAGCGCGTCCTTCTCCAACTGCCACTGCGCCTTCATCGCGGTGGCCGCCTCGCGCCGCTGCGCGAGCTCCTGCTCGAGGGCCGTGCGCCGCTCCACCGACGCGGCGTCCTGCTCCTTGGCGAGCGCCTGGCGCTCGATCTCCAGCTGGACGATGCGCCGTTCCACCTCGTCGATCACCTGCGGGAGGGAATCGATCTCGATGCGCAGGCGGGACGCGGCCTCGTCCATGAGGTCGATCGCCTTGT
>JBANGJ010000093.1:0-17359 GCA_037975505.1 Gemmatimonadota bacterium
TCGTGTGCGGCGGGACGGGGCTCTGGCTCAAGGCGCTCGTGGCGCCGCTGGCGGAGGAGCCGCCGATGGACCCCGCGCGCCGCCGGGCGATGCAGGAGGCCCTCGGCGCCCTCGACACGCCCACACTCCGTCGCTGGGTGGAGACGCTGGACCCACCGCGGGCCGCGCTGGGGCGCACGCAGCTGCTGCGGGCGGCTGAGGTGGCGTTGCTGACCGGTAGACGGCTGAGCGCGGCGATCGCCGCCGGCGCCGACGCGCCACATCGGCCCGCGCGGTGGCTCGTCGTCGATCCGGGGCCCGCGTTGCAGCACCGGCTCGCGGCGCGCCTCGACCGGATGCTCGCCGAGGGCTGGGAGGGTGAGGTGCGCGCGCTGATGGCCCGCGTCCCAGCGGACGCCCCGGCGTGGAACGCCTGCGGCTATCGCGCGGTTCAAGAGGCGGTGGTCGCCGGCGTGCCGGTGACGGCGGTGCGCGAGGCCATCCTCGTCGCCACGCGACAGTACGCCAAGCGGCAGCGCACCTGGTTCCGCCATCAGCTCGGCCCGGCGGCCGCGGTCACCCGGCTTGACCCCGGGGCGCCGGACGCGCTGGCCGCGGCGGAGCGGTGGTTCCTCGACGGAGATGACGCATGAAGATTGGCATCACCTGCTACCCCACCTACGGCGGCTCCGGGGCCGTGGCCACCGAGCTGGGCATCGCCCTCGCCGGCCGCGGCCACGAGGTGCACTTCATCTCGTATGAGCACCCGTTTCGGCTGCCGCACTTCCTGCCGCGGGTCTACTTCCACGAGGTCAGCATCGGGAGCTACCCGCTCTTCGAGTACCCGCCGTACGATCTGGCGCTCGCCGTGCGCATGCACGATGTGGTGTTGGCGCACGGCCTCGACCTGCTGCACGTGCACTACGCCATCCCTCACGCGACGAGCGCGTGGATCGCCAAGGAGATGCTGCGCGAGCAGGGTCGGCGGCTGCCCGTGGTCACCACGCTGCATGGCACCGACATCACCATCGTCGGCCAAGACCACTCGTATCGGGCCATTACCCACTTCTCGATCGAGAAGTCGGACCGGATCACGGCGGTGTCCCAGTGGCTCAAGGACGAGACCATCCGCGCCTTCGGGTGCGAGTGCCCGGTGGAGGTGATCCCGAACTTCGTTGATCCGGTGATCTTCGACCGCGCCCGGTACGGGGACGCGCTCCGGCAGGAGTTGGGCGGCGGGCGCCCGATCCTGATGCACATCTCGAACTTCCGGCCGGTGAAGCGGGTGCGGGACGTGGTGCGGGTCTTCGCGCAGGTGCGGCCACAGGTGGAGGCGGTGCTCGTGATGGTCGGCGACGGGCCCGATCGTCAGGCGGCGGAGGAGGAGGCGCGCACCTTGGGGGTCGCGGCCGACGTTCGCTTCCTCGGCAAGATCGACGCGGTGGCGCCGCTCCTCGCCGCGGCGGATGTCTACGTCTTCCCCTCCGAAAGTGAGAGCTTCGGACTGAGTGCGCTCGAGGCGCTCGCCTGCGGGGTGCCGGTGGTCGCGGCGCGCGTCGGCGGTGTGCCTGAGGTGGTACGCGATGGGGTGACGGGCGCGCTCCTCCCGTTGGGCGATGTGGAGGGCATGGCCCGGGCCGTCCGTGCATTTCTTGAACCGGCGCGCTGGCGCGAGGCGAGCGCTGCCGCCGCCGCGGATGCGCGGGCCCGCTTCGCCACCGCCGACGTGGTGGCGCGGTACGAGGGGATCTACGCCGAGGCGCTGGCGCGCGCGCGGTGACCGTCGCGTAGCTTTCCGGCGATGCAGGAACCCACCGTCTTCCAGGCCATCGTCCTCGGGGCCCTCCAGGGGCTCACCGAGTTCCTGCCCGTTTCGAGCTCGGCCCACCTCGCCCTCACCCCGTGGGTGTTCGGTTGGCAGCCCGCGGGACTGGCGTTCGATCTCGCGTTGCATGTCGGCACGCTCCTCACTCTCGCGTGGTACTTCCGGGCGGAGTGGCGAGCCCTCATCGGCGGCGGGCTCACGCTGATGCGCAACGGCCGCGTGGTGGATGACGCCTCGCGCCGGGCCGCGTTCGTTCTGCTCGCCACGATTCCCGCGGCGGCCGCGGGGGTGCTGCTCGAGGACTATGCGGAGACGGTCTTCCGCGCCCCGATGATTACCGCCGTGGCGCTGATCCTGATGGGCCTGGTGCTCTGGGGGGTCGACACCCGGACGGCGCGCACCCGCGACCGTGCGGCGATGACCTGGCGCGACGCGTGGCTCATCGGGTGCTCGCAGGTACTCGCGTTGGTGCCGGGGGTCTCGCGCTCGGGGTCGACCATCACGGCGGGGCGCGCGCTCGGCTTCGACCGCAGCGCGGCGGCGGTGTTCTCCTTCCTGATGTCGATGCCGATCATCCTCGCGGCAGTCGTGCTGAAGGTGCCGGCAGCCCTGCGGGAGGGCGGAGTCTCCGTCCCGCTCGTGGTCGGCGTGGTGACGGCGGCGCTGTCGAGCTGGGCCGCCATCGCCGTCCTGCTGCGCTACGTCTCGCAGCGCGGGTACGGGATCTTCGCGGCGTATCGCGTGGCGCTCGGCCTCATGATTCTCTGGCTCCTCGGGGCACGGGGGGCGTGGTGAGCTGGTTCGGACGCTCCGGGCAGGACCTCGCCCGTCAGCTCGACCTGCCGCGGGTCGAGGCGCGGCCCGTCGTGGACAGCACGATGGACGTGGCGCACGCGCTCGCGGCCGATGGGGCGCCCGCGGGGACGCTCGTCCTCGCGGAAGCCCAGCAGGCCGGGCGCGGCCGCGTGGGGAAGCGCTGGCAGTCGGAGTCCGGGGCAGGGCTCTGGCTCACGTTGGTCGAGCGCCCGCGCGACGCGTCCGCCCTCGGCGTCCTGTCGCTGCGCATCGGCCTGCGGCTCGCGCCGGTCCTCGAGCGCTGGACTCTCGGCCCGGTGCGTCTCAAGTGGCCCAACGACCTCTTCGTCGGGGCGGGGAAGCTCGCCGGCGTCCTCGTCGAGACGCGCTGGCGCGGCACGGCACCCGACTGGGTCGCCATCGGCCTCGGGATCAATCTGCGGTCCCCCGCGGGGCCGTTCGTGGGCGCCGCACTCCGCGACGCCGATCCCGGCGAGGTGCTCGCCGAGGTCATCCCGGCGCTCCGGGCGGCGGCGTTCGCGGACGGGCCGCTCTCCGACGCCGAGGTGGCCGACTTCGCGAGCCGGGACCTCGCCCTCGGGCAGCGCATCGCGGAACCGGCGGACGGCCGTGTCCGCGGCATCGCCCCGTCCGGGGAACTGTTGGTGGAGACCGCCGCGGGGGTGACCCCCGTCCGGTCGGGCTCGCTCATCTTCGCCCCCATCGAGGGACTCTGAGATGCTGCTCGTCGCTGACGTCGGGAACACCGAGACCACGTTGGGCCTCTGCGCCGGAGAGGCCGTCACGCACCATTGGCGCGTGACCACCGAGACGGCCCGCACGCCGGACGAGGTGCACCTGCTCCTGCACGGCTTGCTCCGCGCCGCCGGCATCGCCCCGGAGCAGGTCACGGCCGGCGCCATCGGGTCGGTGGTGCCCCCCGTGACGGCGCCGCTCGCCGACGCCATCACGCGCCTGACGGGGCGTGCGGCGCTGGTGGTCGATGCCCGCTCTCCGCTCGGGATCACGCTGGCGGTCGATGAACCCCTCACCGTCGGGGCCGACCGGATCATCAACACGCTGGCGGCGAGCCGCCTGCACGGGGTGGACTGCATCGTCGTCGACCTGGGCACGGCGACGACCTACGACTGCATCACCGCCGACGGGGTCTTTCTTGGCGGCGTAATCCAGCCCGGGGTCCGCACCTCGGCGGAGACGCTGTTCCGTCGCGCGTCGAAGCTCTCGGCGACGGAGCTGGTCGCGCCGGCCAAGGTGATCGGGACGCGGACGGAAGAGTGCGTGCGGAGTGGGGTGGTCTTCGGTGCGGCGGATGCGGTGGATGGGATCGTCCGGCGGATCAAGGCGGAGTGGCCGCGGCCTGCGGTGCCGTTGGTCATTGCCACGGGCGGGCTCGCGGAGGTGGTGCGGCCCTTCTCCACGGAGATCGCGCGGGTGGAGCCGGACCTGACCCTGCACGGACTCCGTTTGGCGCACGCGCTGCTCTCCGCCTGACCCTGAGCCTGCCTGCGCCGGCCGGTCATGGGCCGGTGGTCCGCCGAGTTGACACCTGCGCCGGGTCAACTCGGCGTTTTGTTTGCGCCAGAATGGCCGACTCAACTCCTGTCTAACCTGTTATTTGGCAACGGTTTGGCCTGACGGTGTGTCGGGGTCCGCATTCTTGACTGGCCCGGTTCTTGCCTGTAATATCCGTGGTGTTAGCACTCCGTTTTCTTGAGTGCCAACATCTCACGTCATCACCCCTTACTTCAGCAGGAGATCGGATACCCATGGCGAAGAATGCCAGCGAGAAGGTCGCGCCCCTGGCCGACCGCGTCGTCGTCAAGGCGATGGAGGAGGCCGAGCAGATGCGCGGCGGGCTCTACATCCCCGACACCGCCAAGGAGAAGCCGCAGCAGGGCGAGGTGATCGCCGTCGGCCCGGGCCGCACCGAGGACGGAAAGCGCGTCCCGATGGAGGTGAAGGCCGGCGACAAGGTGCTCTACGGCAAGTACTCGGGCACCGAGGTCACCATCGACGGCGAGCAGCTCCTCATCCTCCGCGAGAGCGACATCCTCGCGATCGTCAAGTAAGCGTCACCCCTCTCATCACACAGGTTCACAGACATGGCTGCCAAGGAACTGTTTTTCAACACCGAGGCCCGCGCGGCGCTCAAGCGCGGCGTCGACCAGCTCGCGGAGGCGGTGAAGGTCACCCTCGGGCCGAAGGGCCGGAACGTCGTCATCGATAAGAAGTTCGGCGCCCCGACGGTCACCAAGGACGGCGTGACCGTCGCCAAGGAGATCGAGCTCGCGGATCCGATCGAGAACATGGGCGCCCAGATGGTGAAGGAGGTCGCGACCAAGACCTCCGACCTCGCCGGCGACGGCACCACCACCGCGACCGTGCTCGCGCAGGCCATCTTCCGCGAGGGCCTCAAGAACGTGACGGCCGGCGCCAACCCGATGGCGATCAAGCGCGGCGTCGACAAGGCCGTCGCGGCCATCGTCGAGGAGCTCAAGAAGCTCTCCGTCCCGACCTCCGGCAAGAAGGAGATCGCCCAGGTCGGCACCATCTCCGCGAACAATGACCCGGAGATCGGCAACCTCATCGCCGAGGCGATGGAGAAGGTGGGCAAGGACGGCGTGATCACGGTCGAGGAGGCCAAGGGCCTCGAGACCACGCTCGACACGGTCGACGGCATGCAGTTCGACCGCGGTTACCTCTCGCCCTACTTCATCACCGATCCGGACAAGATGGAGGCCGTCCTCGAGGACGCGCACATCCTCATCCACGACAAGAAGATCTCGTCGATGAAGGACCTCCTCCCGGTGCTCGAGAAGGTGGCCCAGACGGGTAAGCCGCTCTGCATCATCGCCGAGGACATCGAGGGCGAGGCGCTCGCCACGCTCGTCGTGAACAAGCTCCGCGGCACGCTCCGCGTCGCCGCCGTGAAGGCGCCGGGCTTCGGCGACCGCCGCAAGGCGATGCTCGAGGACATCGCGACCCTCACCAAGGGCAACGTGATCTCCGAGGAGGTCGGCTTCAAGCTCGAGAACGCCGTCCTCGCCGACCTCGGCCGCGCCAAGCGCATCGTGATCGACAAGGATAACACGACGATCATCGATGGCTACGGCGAAGAGGACAAGATCAAGGGCCGCATCAAGGAGATCGAGGTCGCCATCGAGAAGTCGACGAGCGACTACGACAAGGAGAAGCTCCAGGAGCGGAAGGCGAAGCTCGCCGGCGGCGTGGCGGTGATCAACGTCGGCGCCGCGACCGAGAGCGAGATGAAGGAGAAGAAGGCCCGCGTCGAGGACGCGCTCCATGCGACCCGCGCGGCCGTCGAGGAGGGCATCGTCCCGGGCGGCGGCGTCGCGCTCATCCGCGCCCAGAGCGCCCTCAAGGGCATGAAGCTCGATGGCGACGAGCAGATCGGCGTCGACATCATCCGTCGCGCGATCGAGGAGCCGATCCGCATGATCGTCGCCAACGCCGGCGGCGAGGGCTCCATCGTCGTCGAGAAGGTGCGTGCCGCGAAGGACAAGAACTTCGGCTACAACGCGTACTCGGATGAGTACGAGGACCTCGTGGCCCGCGGCGTCATCGACCCGACCAAGGTGACTCGCACGGCGCTGCAGAACGCCGCGTCGATCGCCTCGCTCCTGCTCACCACGGAGGCGCTCATCGTGGAGAAGAAGGAGAAGGAGGCCCCGGCGCCGGCCGCTCCGGGCGGCGGCATGGGCGGGATGTACTGAGCCCGGACCCGGTCCGCGGTCAGACGACGGGCCCCGGTCGCTTCCGCGACCGGGGCCCGTCGGCCGATCGGGGCGGGGCGGACCCGCGCCCTACGCGTGCGGCAGCAGCGCCTCGGCCCGCTCCACGCTGTCCACCGCCTCCACGACGGCGTGCAGCCGCCCCGATCGCACGTCGTAGACGATGCCGTGGAGCATCGGCCGCGTGCCGCGGCCCCAGGCGTCGAGGATCGTCGGGGTCCGCGAGAGGATCCCCACCTGCTGCCGGACGTTGAGGTCGGCGAGCAGGTCCATCCGGGCCGCCTCATCCGCCACGGCGTCCAACGCCGCCTGATGCCAGCGGATGGTGCTGCGGATGTCACTCAGCCAGTGCCCCAGCACTCCGTCCAGCCCCGAGGCCGAGACCGCCGCCTTGAGCGCCCCGCAGTTGGTGTGGCCGCAGACGATGATGTGCTTTACGTCGAGCACCCGGACGGCGTACTCCACCACGGCCAGCATGTTCATGTCCGTGCTCCACACCTGATTCCCGATGTTCCGGTGCACGAACATCTCCCCAGGCATCAGGCCGGCCAGCGTCTCCGCGGGCACGCGGGAGTCCGAGCAGCCGATCCAGAGGAAGTGCGGATCCTGGCCGGCCTCGCGCTGGGCGAAGAAGGCCGGGTCGTCGGCCAGCACGCTCGCGGCCCATTGGGCGTTGTTCTCGAAGATCCGCCGGTAGTTCTGCATCGGGGTAACTTGCACCGCTTTTCCCCCGCGGGACACCTCGCTACTCTGTCGGGGGTCCCCCGCGCGACACCCTTCCTCGGGTCTTACGGCTGTCCATGTCTGACGCTCTTCGCTCCAATCTGCTCTCGCCGGTAGCGCTCTCGTTCGCCCTCGGGCTCGCGGCGCGCATCATCCGCAGCGAGTTCTCCATCCCGAAGGAGATGTACAACGGGATCTCCGTGTACCTGCTCTTCGCGCTCGGTCTGCACGGCGGCGTCGAGCTGGCCCGGAGCTCGTGGGACGCGCTGCTCTGGCCGGCGATCGCGACGCTTGCGCTCGGCGCCCTGGTCCCGGTGCTCTGCTACGCCGCCCTGCGACGCCTCGGTCGATTCACCATCGCCGACGCGGCGGGCATCGCGGCGCACTACGGATCGGTGTCGGCCGTCACGTACATCGCCGCGGAGCAGTTCCTGCGGCGCAACGGAGTCCCGGCGGAAGGGTTCATGCCGACGCTCCTGACCCTGCTCGAGAGCCCCGGCATCCACATCGCCCTGGCGATCGGGGTGTTCGGCATCGCGCGCGAGGGGAGTGCCGCCGCCGCCAAGGTGCCGTCAGCGGCCCGCATGGGCCGGGCCGGCATCTTGCTTGACGGCGACCACGAGGGCGATCCGGCCGCGGAGGGGCACGCGCTCGACTGGCGCGCCACCCTCCACGAGATCCTCACGGCCCGGACGATGGTGCTGCTCGTCGGGGGGCTCCTGATCGGCGCCCTCTTCGGGGAGTCAGGGTGGGAATCCATCGCGCCGTTCTACGACACCGCGTCCCCCATCTACAAGGGCATCCTCTGCCTCTTCCTCCTCGAGATGGGCCTCCTCGCCGGGGAGCGGCTTGGGGACCTGCGGAAGGTCGGCCTCTTCCTTCTGGCCTTCGGCGTCCTCTTCCCGGTGGTGGCCGGGGCGCTCGGCGTCGCGCTCGGGGCGTGGGCTGGGCTCTCAGTCGGTGGCTGCACGATGCTCGGGACGATGGCCGCCTCCGCCTCCTACATCGCCGCGCCGCCGGCGGTGCGAGGCACGCTGCCGCAGGCGAACCCCACCTATTCGCTCACGCTCGCGCTCGTCATCACCTTCCCGTTCAACCTGCTCGTCGGGATCCCGCTCTACCACGACATGGCGGCGCGGCTCGCCGCCTGACGGTCAGACCCCGAGCGAGAGCTGGAGGGGGCGGTCGGCGGGGCCGTCGAGACTGAACGCGAGTGCGGGCTCCCGCCGTGGCGCGGCGCGCACCGCCCCCCGGTATCCGGCGCGCCGCACGGCGAGGGCCACCGTGCGCTCGGCCAGCTCCGGTGTGTTGTTTTCGGCGCTGAGATGCAGCAGGGTGAGTGCCCGCAGGCCGGGATGCGTCAGCGCCGCGGCCACAGCGCCGCCCTCATCGTTGTTGAGGTGACCGGTGCCTCCGCGGATGCGCGCCTGCAGGTGCGGCGGATAGCGCCCGTGCCGAAGCATCTCAACGTCGTGGTTGGCCTCCAGGCAGAGCGCGTCGCACCGCGCGAAGGCGGCGTGGAGCGCCTCGGGGGCGCGCCCGAGGTCGTGCGCGATGCCGACTCGTGCCCCGCTGGCCGTGGCCGTCAGCACAAAGCCGAGTGGAGCTGAGGCATCGTGGGGCACCGAGACGGCCTCGACCGTGTAGCCGTCGATGGCGAGCGCGGCCCCGGCCTCGATGGGGCGGCGCCAACGCGTCTCGATGGCCGGGAGCGCGGCGAGGGTCCCCGGCGACGCGATCACGGGCCAGCGGTACTTCTTCTGCGCGCGCTCAGCGCCCACGGCGTGATCCACGTGCTCGTGGGTGAGGAGCAGCGCCCCGATCGATTCCGGGGCGATGCCGAGCGCGCGGAGCCGGGTCGCGATGGCGCGGGGCCCGAAGCCGCAGTCGATCAGGACGCGGTGGCCTCCGCTCTCCACCACGAGCGCGTTGCCGGAGCTGCCGCTCCCGAGCGTCCAGGCGCGCACGACGGCTGAGGCCGCGTCAGACCGTCCACCGCGCGGCGTGGACCGCCGCGAGGTGGGTGCGCAGCCGCGGCGACATCTCCACCGCCCGTCGGCCCATCACGCGCGTCGCGACGTCGAGGAACTTCTCGAGCGCGAACACGGGCGCCCCGGGCTGACCGCCCCACGAGAAGGGGGGCACGACCCGTGGCGGCATGGCGTCGCCGAACACATTGGCCCCGGCACCGAGCACCGTCCCCGTCGAGAGCCGCGTGCCGATTCCGGTCTTCACATGGTCGCCGATGAGGCTGCCGAGGAACTGCGCCCCGGTGTCCTGCACGGCGGCTGGCGTCCAGAGGGCAACGGTGCCGTAGGTGTTCTTCAGGTTGCTCGTGATGGTGCCGGCCCCGAGGTTGGCCCAGCGACCGATCACCGAGTGGCCGACGAAGCCATCGTGCCCCTTGTTCGCGTGGCCGAGCACGATCGTCACCGCGATCTCCCCGTGGACCTTGGCCCGCTCGCCGATGCCGCAGCAGGCCACGCGGCCCCCGCCGACGACCGCGTCCTCCCCGACGACGCACGGTCCCACGAGCCGGGTGAACGCCTGCACGATCGCGCCGCGGCGGACGAGGACCGGCCCCGCCGTGGCGTCGACGAGTACCATCGGTTCGACGGTCGCGTCAGGGTCGATGTGCACCTGGTGCGTGCCGAGCACGGTGAGGCCGGCGGGCCGGGCAGGGGCAGACGGCGCGAGGGCGATGGCGTCGGCGGCGAGCATCGCGGGCAGGTGCCCCACGAGGTCCCACACCTCGTCCAGCCACCAGCCGTCGAGCGATGCACTGACGCCCGTGGCGGGTGCGAGCTGGTCGAGTGACGCGCTCCCATCAGCCAGCGTGGCCAGGGGCAGGGGCTGCGCCAGGCGGACCGCGGCGATGCGGCCGCCCACGAGCACCTGCGTCGCCCCCGAGGGGATCGGTCGGCTCAGCGCCGGCGCGCAGCGGGCGTGGACCAGCCACGCGCCCGCGGGCAAGTCGCCGGTGGCCGCCGGCGGGGCATCGAACTCCTCGAAGGCGGCCAGGTGCGGTGACGAGACGAAGGCCATCGCGTCGAGGCCGGTCACGTGCGCCCAGCGACGGCGGATGAGCTCGCCGCCGGCGCGCAGTTCACCCACGGGCCGCGTCAGCGCGAACGGCTCGAAGCGACGCGCCCGCACATCGTCATACAGGACGAATCCGGTCATCGAAGCTCCTTGAGGTCGGCCGGGAGATCGTCCACGAGTGTCTTGAGATCGTGTGCGCGCTCGACCGTCGTCACGAGCGTGACACCGTCCCGCACCACGACGACGAGATCGTGTACGCCGTACAGGACCACCGCGCTCCCCTCAGCGTGCACGACGTTGCGCTCCGCGGCCTTCACGACCACACGGCCGAAGCTGGCGTTGCCCGAGGCGTCGTGCCGGCGGACCCGCTGCAGGGCGGCCCAGGTGCCCACGTCGTCCCACCCGAAGTCGCCGGCCAACACGATCACCCGGCGACTCCGCTCCAACACGCCGACATCGATGCTCACGCCGCCGGTGACGGCCCTGAAGTACGCCGCGGCGCCGTCATCGATCCGTGCCAGGGCCGCCGCCAACTCCGGCGTCACGGCGCGCACCTCAGCCAAGAGGTCGGCCGCGCGCCACGCGAAGATGCCCGAGTTCCAGAGGTACCCATCGGCGACCATGCGTTCGGCGCGCGGGATGTCCGGCTTCTCGACGAAGCGGGCCACCTGGCGGACGCCCGGGCCGGTGGCGTCGCCGGGCTGGATGTAGCCGAACCCCGGGTCGGGGCGCGTTGGCACGATCCCCACGGTGGCCAAGGCGTTCGCGTCGGCGGCCGCCGCCGCGGCGGCGGCAAGCGTCTCGCGGAAGCGCGTTGGGTCGCCGATGGCCCAGTCCGCGTGCACGCACACCATGCGAGCGTCGTCGCCGCCACGGCGGACGACTTCGGCCGCCGCCCAGGTGAGGGCGGCCGCTGTGCCGGCTGGGCGCGGCTCGAGGAGCAGTTGGTCCGCCGCGAGCGAGGGGATGGCCTCGAGGATCGGGGTACGCAGGCGATCGCTTGTGAGGATCAGGATCCGGTCGGCCCCGACCAGCGGCACGAGTCGGTCGATCGTCTCGCGGAGCATCGGCGCCTCGCCGATCAGCGGGAGCAGCTGCTTGGGGCGTTCCGGAGTGCTCAGCGGCCAAAAGCGCGAGCCGACGCCCCCCGCGAGGACCACCGCGTAAAGGGGGGCGGTCACGGCGTGTCCACTCCGGTGACCTCCGCCACACGCGCGAGGAGGCGCTTCGGACTGAAGGGCTTGGTGATGAAATCGTCGGCGCCGCGTCGACGGGCGTCCGCTTCTTGATGGTCCTGGCCGGCTGCGGTCAGCACGAGACACGGGAGGGAGGACCAGCGGGCGTCGGCCCGGACCCGGTCCAGCACCTCGAGCCCGGAGACCTGAGGCATCATCAGATCGAGCACGAGGCACCGGACGTCGGGGTGGGCGTCGAGCGTCGCCAGCGCCTCGGCCCCGTCATAGACCAACGTCACGCGGAACGGGCCCTGCTCGAGCTTCGTCTTGATGATGCGCCCGATGTGGGGCTCGTCGTCGGCCACGACCACGTGGAGCCGGTCCGCGGCCGCGTTCACCAGTCCGAGCGACGTCATGCGAGGGCCGCCAGGTGAAGGCGGTGCCGGCGCAGGTCGGACACCAGTCCGGCCCGGTCGCACGCGGGACTCGTCACCACGAGCAGGGCGGCCTCGTCCGACAGCGGCGCCAGCACTAGGCTCCCGGTCTCGAGGTTCAGGAAGGCCAGCTGCAGCGGGCCGCGCCCGGCGATGGTCCCGACGGCGGCGGCCGGCGCCAGCAGTCGGGGAACCTGCGCGGCCAGCGCCTCGACGGCGACGCCATCGGCGGCCTCCTGACTGATCACCAGGCCATCGAGACTCACGACGAGCGCCGCCTCCACGCCAGGTCGGCGGCGCAGCGTCGTCACCAGCGTGTGAAGGGGGTGCCCGGGCATCACGGGGAGGATACGGGCGCACCCCGCGAAGTCAAGCAGTTTCGCCTGTCGCGGCGAGGGGGCGCCGACTAGTTTTCCGCGGGTGAGAATGCCTCCTGTCCGAGCGCTTCGGCGCCTCCTCCCCGCGTTGGGGCTCGCGCTGGGCGTCGCGGCCTGCGACGATCCCTTCCAACTGACCGCCCGGCAGGTCAACGTCGACAAGCTCTTCGAGGTCTGGGCGATCTCGGGCTCGTCGGCGACCTTGCCCGCTGCGATCATCGTCCCTACCGGCACCGCCACCCGGCTCGACGCCGCGGGCGCCTTCGACCTCGCGTTTGACATCGATGCCGCCGGTCGCGTCGTGATCCTCCCGGTGTCGCAGGTGGTCCAGCCGATCATCGGCACCCGCAAGGTCGCGCTCCAGCGCGCCTCGGGGGTCTACAACACGATCCTCGAGGCGCCCAAGGACGGCTGGGTGGACGATTCCGCCCTGGTCGTGAACGCCGGCTCGAGCTTCTTCGCCAAGGTCACGACGCTCTACTGCCAGTACGAGCTCCGGCAGCAGGTGTACGCTAAGTTCTATGTGGAGTCGGCGGACCCCGTGACGCGTCGCATCACCCTCGCGGCCCGGATCAATCCCAACTGCGGATTCCGTTCGCTCGCCGACGGCCTGCCGGGGTTCTAGGCGTGCACGACCTGCGGACCATCCGAGAGCAGGCCGACCAGCTCCGCGAGGGCATGCGTCGTCGGGGCAAGCTCGACCTCTACGGGCCGGCGATTGACGAGGCCGAGGCCCTCGACCGGCAGCGGCGGCGCATGATCCAGGCCGTCGAGGACAAGAAGGCGCAGCGCAATGCGACCACGCAGGTGGTCGGGCGCAAGAAGAAGGCCGGAGAGGACGCGAGTGCCGAGATGGCGGAGGCGCGCGCCCTCGGGGAGGAGATCGCGGCGCTCGAGGCCCAGCTCGGGCCTGCCGAGGCGCGCCTTGAGGCGCTTCTCCTCGGCCTGCCCAACCTCCCGCTCCCTGACGTGCCGGAAGGCGACGAGTCGCACAACGTCGTCGTCCGGAGCTGGGGCACGCCCCGGGCCACCGACGGCGTGAAGCCGCACTGGGAGGTGGGTGCCGCGCTCGGGCTCCTCGACCTCGAGCGCGGGGCGAAGATCTCGGGCTCGGGGTTCATCGTCTATCGTGGGGCCGGGGCGCGGATGATTCGCGCCTTCATGAACGCGATGCTCGACCTCCACACCGGCGAGTTCGGCTACGAGGAGTGCTGGGTCCCCGTCGTGGTGAATCGCGCGTCGATGATCGGCACCGGCCAGCTCCCGAAGTTCGAGGACGATATGTACGCCCTCCGGGATGAGGAGCTCTTCCTGATCCCAACGGCGGAGGTCCCGGTCACCAACCTCTATCGCGACGAGATCCTCACGGGCGAGGAACTGCCCAAGGCGCTCTGCGCCTACAGCCCGTGCTTCCGGCGCGAGGCGGGGTCGGCCGGCAAGGACACCCGCGGCGTGCTGCGCGTCCACGAGTTCGACAAGGTCGAGCTCGTCCGGTACAGCCGACCGGAGGAGGGGGAGGCGGAGCTCGCACGGCTCCTCGGGCACGCGGAGGCCGTCCTGCAGCGGCTGGGCTTGCCGTACCGCGTCGTCCTGCTCGCGGCGGGCGACCTGGGCTTCGCGAGCGCCAAGACCTACGATCTCGAGGTCTTCGCGCCGGGCGTGGGCAAGTGGCTGGAGGTCTCCTCCTGCTCGCTCTTCACGGACTTCCAGGCGCGGCGTGCGAACATCCGCTATCGGCCCGCCGCGGGCGAGAAGCCGAGGTTCGTCCACACCCTGAACGGTTCCGGGCTCGCGTTCCCGCGCATCTTCGCCGCCATCCTCGAGCACTACCAGCAGGCGGATGGGCGCGTGGAGGTCCCCGAGGCACTCCGGCCCTTCCTCGGCACGGACCGCATCGGGTGAGCACGCCGCTCAACGCGGCGCAGCGCGCCGCGGTCGAGCACGGATCGGGCCCTCTCCTCATCGTCGCGGGAGCGGGCTCGGGGAAGACGCGGGTGCTCACCACCCGCATCGCGCGCCTGATCGAGCAGGGCGGGGTGTCGCCCGCCGCCATCCTCGCCGTGACCTTCACCAACAAGGCCGCGGGGGAGATGCGCGAGCGCGTCGGGCGCCAGCTCGGGCGCGACCCGGCGGGGATGTGGATCGGCACCTTTCACGGCATCGGCGCGCGCCTGCTGCGGCGCTACGCCGACCGGGTGGGCCGCACGGCCGAGTACACCATCTACGACGAGGACGACACGCTCGCGCTCGTGAAGCGCGAGATGGAGCGGCTCCGCGTCTCGGCCAAGGATCTCGCCCCGAAGGCGATCCTCGCCGAGATCTCGTCGGCCAAGAACGCCCTGGTGGACGCGCACGAGTACGAGACCCTCGCGCGCACGCCGCTCGCCAAGGCCGCGGCCCTGGTCTATCGCGAGCTCGAGGGTGCGCTCCGCGCTGCGAACGCGGTCACCTTCGACGACCTGCTGGTCCTCCCGGTCCGCGTCCTGCGCGAGCAGCCGGAGATCCGGGCCGGGCTCGCCGAGCGGTTCCGGCACGTCCTCGTCGACGAGTATCAGGACACCAACCGCGCGCAGTACGAGTTCGTGCGGCTCATCGCCGGCGGCCATGGCAACCTCGCGGTGGTGGGCGATGACGACCAGGCCATCTACGGCTGGCGCGGCGCCGATATCCGCAACATCCTCGATTTCGAGCGCGATTTCCCCTCGGCCACCGTCATCCGGCTGGAGGAGAACTACCGCTCGACGGCTCCCATTCTGGCCCTCGCGAATGACGTGATCAGCGCCAATGAGTCCCGACGCGGCAAGACACTTCGGGCCACGCGCGCCGGCGGAGAGCCCGTGGTGTTGCTCGAGGCCGCTGACGACCGCGACGAGGCGGAGGCCGTGGCGGAGGCCGCGCGCCAGTGGCAGGCGACGCGGGGCGGCTGGCGTGACTGTGCCGTCCTGTACCGGACCAACGCGCAGAGCCGCGCGATGGAAGAGGCGATGCGCCGTGCCGGCATCCCATACCGACTCGTCGGCGCCGTCCGCTTCTACGACCGTCGCGAGATCAAGGACCTCGTCGCCTGGCTCCGCCTGGTGGCCAACCCCGCCGACGACGAGGCCTTCCGCCGAGCGCTTGGTGCCCCGAAGCGTGGGGTGGGGGAGACGACGCTCGAGCTGCTCGCCACCGAGGCGCGCGCGGCGGGGATCCCGCTCCTCGAACAGTCCCGTCGCATCGCGCCGGTCCCGGGCGTGCGGCCCGCCACCAAGACCGCCCTGCAGGCCCTGGTGGCCACGGTCGATCGCGTGCGCGCCCTCGCGGCCGACGCAGGGGTGGATCAGCTCCTCCTCGAGGTCATCCGCGAGACCCGCTATGACGAGGCGCTGCGGGCCGAAGGACCAGAGGGGCTCGAACGGCTCGAGAACGTGCGCGAACTCGTGACCTCCGCAGCGGAAGTGATCATCGAGGACGGCGGCGAGGTGGGCCTGCGTCCGCTCGATCACTTCCTGCAGCGGGCCACCCTCGTGACCGGGCTCGACCAGCTCGGACCCGACGCGGACGCCGTCACGATGATGACGGTGCATACGGCCAAGGGCCTCGAGTTCCCGATGGTCTGCGTCAGCGGACTCGAGGACGGGCTCTTCCCATTGGCGCGCGCGCTGGACGACCCCGAGACGCTCGAGGAGGAGCGCCGGCTGCTCTACGTGGCCATCACCCGCGCCGGGGAGCGGTTGCAGCTCTCCTGGGCGCACCAGCGACGCCGCAACGGCGAGCTGCTCCCGGGGACGATGTCGAGCTTCCTGCGCGGGGTCGCTGCGGGCCAGTGCGAGCGTACCAGCACCGTCCGCGCTCGTGCCTCGGCGCGGCTCGCCTCCCCCTTCCTCGGGGGTCGGTGGGGCGACGACGAGGCGCCGGCCTTCGGTCGGTCCCGCGCCCCGAGCTGGGCCCCACGTGGCGGCGAAAAGGTCGCGAGCTTTGTGCAGGACGAGGAAACGTCGCAGGACCTGCCCCGCTTCATCTCCGGGGAGCGGGTCCGGCACGCCCGGTTCGGCTCGGGCACCATCGCCGAGGTGGCGGGCACGGGGCGGGATGCGAAGGTGACGGTGGACTTCGATGACGAGAGCGTCGGACGGAAGCGACTGGTGATCGCGTTCGCCGGACTCGAGCGAGGATTCGACTGATGGCGGTGACTCCGGAGGATGTGCGGCACGTGGCCGCGCTCGCGCGACTGACGATCCCCGAGGTGCAGCTCGAGGGGTACGTGGAGCAGCTCAACGGCATCCTCGGCCACATGGACGCCCTGCAGCGCGTGGCGAGTGCCGGGGCAGCGCAGGCGGCGGATGATGCCGCCGAGGGGATGCGGCTGCGGGACGACGCGCCCGGCGCCGTCGCGCTCAACACCCAGCCGGAGGCCTTCGCGCCGGCGGTACGCGACGGGTTCTTCCTCGTGCCGCGCCTCGCCACGCACGAAGATGCCGGAGAGGGCGCATGAGCGCGTCCCTCATCGACCGGGGCGCGGCGGCCATCGCGGCGGCCGTGCAGGCCGGGGAGGTCACGGCGGCGGCCGTCTGGGCGGAGGCCGCCGGGCGCTTGGATACTTCGCACGCTGGCCCCGACGGGCTGAACGCGGTCGTCCATCGGGCCGCGCCGCCGGCGACGTCGGCCAGCACAGGCGCACTCGCCGGCGTGCCCGTCGCCATCAAGGACAACCTCGCCACCGTCGATCTGCCGACGACGTGCGGATCGCGCATCCTCGAGAATTGGGTCAGCCCATATGAGGCCACGGCCGTGCGTCGCCTTCGTGAGGCGGGCGCGCTGGTGGTGGGCAAGGCGAACATGGACGAGTTCGCGATGGGCTCCTCCACGGAGCACTCCTGCTACGGCCCCACGCGCAATCCAATCGACCGGACCCGCGCGCCGGGCGGCTCCTCCGGCGGCTCGGCCGCGGCCGTCGCCGCGGGCATCGCGCCGATCGCCCTCGGCTCCGAGACCGGCGGCTCCGTGCGGCAACCTGCGGCCATCTGCGGCATCGTCGGCGTCAAGCCGACCTATGGCCGGGTCTCGCGCCTCGGACTCGTTGCCTTCGCCTCCTCGCTCGACTGCGTGGCACCCTTCGGTCGGACCGTCGATGACGCGGCGCTCGCGCTCGAGGTCATCGCGGGGCACGACCCGCTCGATGCGACGTCGAGCGATCGGCCGGTCCCCGCGATGCGCGTGGGTGAGGGGCGCCTGGACGGCGTCGTCATCGGTGTGC
>JBANGJ010000116.1:0-7131 GCA_037975505.1 Gemmatimonadota bacterium
GAGCCCGTGCGCTTCGGCGGGGCGCTCGATGATCTGACCTCCGCCCGCGCGGCAGTGCCGGCGCCGCTCCTGCGGAAGGATTTCCTGGTGGCCCCGATCCAACTGCTCGAGGCGCGGGCGCACGGGGCGTCGGCTGTCCTCCTGATTGCCCGCGCGCTCCCGCCCGCACAGCTGCGTGATCTCGCGCTCGAGGCGGTCGCCCTCGGGCTCACCCCGCTCATCGAAGTGCGCACGACCCCCGAACTCAGTACGGCGCTGGCCGTGCCGCAGGCGGTCATCGGCGTGAACAACCGCGACCTCGAGACGCTCGTCATCGATCCGTCGGTGGGTGCACGCCTGATTCCGCTGGTGCCGCCGGACCGCGTCGCCGTATACGAGAGCGGCGTGCAGTCGACCGCGGACGTGGAGCGCGCGGCGGCGGCGGGGGCCGATGCCGTGCTGGTGGGGTCGGTGCTCTCGGTGGCCGCGGACCCCGTCGCGGCCGTCACGGCATTGGCCGGCGTCCCGCGGCGCGCCCGTGGCTGAGATCAAGATCTGCGGCCTCACCCGGGCCGAGGACGCGGCGGTGGCCGCGGCGCTCGGTGCCGCGTACGCCGGGGTGATCTTCGCGGGAGGCCCGCGCCGGCGGACGGTGGCGCAGGCGGCGGAGGTGTTCGCGGGACTGCGGGGGAGCGCCGTCCGACGCGTTGGCGTGTTCGGAGTCGCGTCGGCGGCGGACATCGCGGAGACGGCGGCGATCCTCGCTCTGGACGTGGTGCAGCTCCACGCTGGCGGTGACCGAGACGCAGTCCGTAATTTGCGGGAGAGATACGCCGGGGCCGTCTGGGGCGTGATCGGTGTCGACGCCGATGGCGCGTGGGGTGACCTCCCGTGGCCCATCGACGCGCTCGATGCGGTGGTGCTCGATACGTCGGTGGCCGGGCGCCAGGGGGGGACCGGGGTCGCCTTTGATTGGGTGGCCGCGCGGCCGCAGGTGGCGGCGCGGCTCACGGGGCGGCGGTGGGTGCTGGCCGGTGGCTTGCGGCCGTCGACGGTGGGGACGGCGGTGCGGACGCTGTCGCCGTCAGTGGTGGATGTCTCTTCCGGCGTCGAGTCGGCGCCGGGCATCAAGGACGAGGAACTGCTGCGGGCGTTCGTGCAGGCGACGCCTCGCGATGGAGCGGCATGACGGGGACGGAGACGGATCGGTTCGGGATGTTCGGCGGGCGCTACGTGCCGGAGACGCTGGTCCCGGCGCTCGAGGCGCTCGAGGTCGCGCTCGCGGAGGCGCTGGCGGACCCGGCGTTCCGCCGTGAACTCACGCACCTGCTGGGGACTTACGTCGGTCGGCCGTCGCCGCTGACGGAGGCGCCCCGGCTCTCCGAGCGCATCGGCGCGGAGGTCTGGCTCAAGCGCGAGGACCTCAATCACACCGGGGCGCACAAGATCAACAACGCCCTCGGCCAGGCGCTGCTGGCCCGTCGGATGGGGAAGCGCCGGATCATCGCGGAGACGGGGGCCGGCCAGCACGGGGTGGCGACCGCCACCGTCTGCGCCCGGCTCGGCCTCGCGTGCGTGGTCTACATGGGCGAGGAGGACATGCGCCGCCAGCAGCTCAATGTCTTCCGCATGCGGCTCATGGGGGCGACCGTCGTGCCGGTGACGGCGGGGACGCGGACGCTGAAGGATGCGACGAGCGAGGCCATCCGCGACTGGGTGTCGGCCTGCGAGGACTCGCACTACATCATCGGGTCGGTCGTCGGGCCGGCACCGTATCCGCGCATGGTGCGCGACTTCCAGGCCGTGATCGGTCAGGAAGCCCGCGCGCAGATGCTGGAGCGGGCCGGGCGGCTGCCCCGCACGGTCGTGGCCTGCGTCG
Organism: Gemmatimonadota bacterium; assembly: GCA_037975505.1. Classification (GTDB taxonomy): domain Bacteria; phylum Gemmatimonadota; class Gemmatimonadetes; order Gemmatimonadales; family Gemmatimonadaceae; genus Pseudogemmatithrix. Next base: position 1,859 of record JBANGJ010000116.1, read on the forward strand.
GAGGCGGGTCCAACGCCATGGGCATCTTCCACGCCTTCGTCGACGATCTCGCAGTCGAGCTCGTCGGCGTGGAGGCCGCGGGGGAGGGCCTCGACAGCGGGCGCCACTCGGCGTCCCTGACCCGTGGCGTCCCCGGGGTGCTGCACGGCACGCTGAGCTATCTGCTGCAGGACGCCGACGGACAGGTGCATCCGGCGCATTCCATCTCGGCGGGGCTCGACTATCCGGGCGTCGGGCCGGAGCATGCCTTCCTCAAGGATTCGGGACGCGCCACGTACGTGTCGGTCACGGACGGCGCCGCCCTCTGCGGCCTCGAGCTCCTCAGTCGGCTCGAAGGGATCATCCCGGCCCTCGAGACCTCGCACGCCGTGGCGTGGGTCGCGGCGGAGCGCGGGCGCTGGACGTCGGACGACGCGGTGCTGCTCTGCGTGAGCGGGCGCGGAGACAAGGACGTGGCCCAGGTAGCCGAGCTCCTCACGATAGACGGGCGGGCATGACGACCCCCGCCGTCATCGCGCCGCCGCCGTGCGATCCGCTCTTCGTCGTCGAGGTGTGGCAGGCGCTCGACAAGGCGCTGCGCGCCCATCAGCTCTACCTCCCGAACAATCCGGCGTACACCCGCACCGTGGATGCCGCGCGGGCGGCGATGCGGAAGCTGTGGATGCAGGTCCCCGAGATGCCGATCACTGTGACGGATGCCGAGATCCTGTGGCACGGCGTCATCGTGCACGAGAGCAAATCCAAGGGCGGGGATTCTATTCCGTGGCTGCTGTACAAGGACGGCCTGCGCGAAGCTCTCTTCTACCCGGGGTTCGAGGGTGCGGAGATCGTGAAGCTGCTGCGCGCCTTCTCCACTGTCCGTCGCGTCAAGGCCAACGAGGACGACCTGCTGACGGTGCTCTGGGAGCAGGACTTCGAGTTCCTGCAGTACCGCTACGTCGAGACGCACGACACGGTGCCGCCCCTCACGATCGGTGAGACGCCGGGGCTCTGGTCGGTCCGGCCCGAGGGGGCGCCCACGCTCGCGGATGCCCTCGCGGCCGTGCGGGCGTCCGCAGCGGTCGCCGCCGCCCCGCGGCCCCGCGCCTCGGCGCTCCTCCGCGCGGCGGACTTCGACGTGGAGGCCGACCGCCTCGGGGCGGCGGAGATGGAGTACCTGCGCGAGGAGACCCGACGCGAGTACGACCTCGACGTGCGCCGGGCGGTCGTGGGCGCCCTGATGGACATCTTCGAGCAGCAGACGGATGCCGTCGTGCGGGCGGAGGTGGTGGAGCATCTCGAGGCGCTGATCGTGCAGTTCATCGACACTGGCCACTTCAACGCCGTGGCGTACTCGCTGCGGGAGCTGCTCCTCGTCCTCGACCGGGCGGTGCGTGTCACGCCGGAGGATCGCGGCCGCCTCGGGCGCCTCGCCGAGCGGATGAGCCAGCGCGAGACGCTCACGCGGATGCTGGAGGTGCTCGAGGAGGTGGAGCGGCTGCCGGCCGAGGACGACCTGGCGGAGCTCTTCGACCACCTGCGGGTGGGGGCCATCGACACGCTGCTCGGGTTCAGCACGCGGACCCGCAACGCACAGCTCCGGCCGATTCTGTCGGCCACGGTGGAACGGCTCGCCATCTCTCACACCGCCGACATCGTCCGGCTCGTCGCCGACGAACGCGAGGAGGTCGCGCGCGAGGCCATCCGGCTCGCGGGGGCCCTGGGGGTCAGTGCGGCCGTCCCGCCGCTCGGTGAGGTGGTGCGGCTCTCACCCGAGACGACGTTGCGCACCGCGGCGATCGGTGCGCTCAACGCCATCGGGACCCCGGACGCCGTCGCGGCCCTCTCCCCGGCCATCACCGACGCCGATCGCGAGATCCGCGTGCACGCGATGCGCACGCTCGCGGCGCGTCGCTACGCGGGCATCCTGCCGCGGGTGGGCGAGCTGCTCAAGGGCAAGGCCGCCCGGGAGATGGACCGCACGGAGCGCATCGCGCTCTTCGATCTCTTCGGCAGCGTCTGTGGCGAGGCCGGGGTCGCGCAACTCGAGCCGATGCTCGCGACGGCGGGAGGGCTCTTCTCTCGCGGCGGGGACTCGGAGACCCGCGCCTGCGCCGCGATCGCGCTCGGGCGCATCGGGAGCGAATCGGCACGCACGCTGCTCGGCGCCCACGCCGCGGACAAGGATCCCATCGTCCGCAGTGCCGTCGCTCGGGCGCTCCGCACCGGGGGGACGGCATGACCGGGCCCGCCGTGCCGCCCGTCGGCCCCGGGGCGGCCTCGCTCGGGCGCGTCACCGGCTCCATCGCCGCCGTGGGGCTCGCGGAGAGCGCGGTCCGCGAGATCGGCCGCACCTTCCTCTACATGATCTACGCGGCGATGCGGAACATGCGCATCTACCCGGTGGACAATCCCGTCGTGCAGAAGTCGCTCGAGGACTTCACGGCGCTGACGGGTGAGCTGGTGCGACGCGACGGCGAGTGCGAGGTCCGCGTCGCGGGCGAGTACCTATTCCTGAACGCCACGCGCATGAAGCTCGAGGTGGACAACTACACGAGCTTCTCCTTCCTGCTGGCGCGGTGCCGCGAGAGCGATGTGGAGCGGATCACGTTCCGCGCTCCGCCGACGACCGACGACTGGGCCGTCGTGCTCGCCGGGCTCCTGGAGCCGGAGGGGGAGACCGCCCGGGAGCGGTTCGATGCGCTGGGCCGCCGTCTCGAGGAGGCGCAGGTCACGGTCTTCGCCCTCACGCCGTTTGACGAGGCGGCGGCGCCGCTCGACGACGCCGAGGAGATGCGGGTGCGGGCGAAACGGACGTACGAGCAGTCCGTGTACGCCACGCTGGACGTCATGGAGGCCGTGCGGGAGGGGCAGAGCGCGAACATCAAGAAGCTAAAGCGCGTGGTGCAGGGGGTCGTGGACCAGGTGCTGGCGGACGAGATGCCGCTGGTCGGCCTGACGACGGTGCGCGGGTACCATGAGGAGCCGTTCGTTCACGCCATCGACGTGTGCATCCTGTCGGTCGCGCTCGGGCGCCGTCTCGGGCTCTCCCGCCTGCAGCTCTACCAGCTCGGCTTCGCGGGGCTCTTCCACGACCTGGGCATGGCGCGCATCCCCCGGGAGGTGCTCGAGCAGACCGAGCTCCTCACCGACGCGGAATGGGCGCTCGTGCGCGCGCACCCCTGGCTCGGCGTCCTCGCCCTCTTCCAGGTGCGCGAGCAGGCGGACTTCGCGTATCGCTCCATGCTCGTGGCCTACCAGCATCACATGCGGCGTGACCTGAGCGGCTACCCGCGCGCGCTCCGCCTGGGCGAGATGAGCTTCTACGGCAAGATCGTCGCCGTGGCCGATGCGTACATCGCGCTGACCGCCCGCCGGCAGACGGGGGGCGAGCCGCTCGACCCGGCGCAGGTGCTGGCGGAACTCACTGCGAACCCCGGTCGCACCCTCGATCCTGTGCTCCTCAAGGCCCTCGGGGCGGTGCTCGGCATCTACCCGCCGGGGACCTGCCTCGTGCTGGATACGGGAGAGGTGGCGGTCGTCATCCGTCCCAACCCCGTCGTCGAGATGGCCGCTCGGCCAATCGTCCGCATCATCCGCGACCCGGAAGGCACGCATCACTTTCCGGGCACGGAGGTGGACCTCGGGGCGCACGACGAGGCGGGTGCGTTCCTCCGCACCGTGGTCGCCACCGTGGACGGCGACCGGCACGGGATCCGCGTCGGCGATTACTTCCTGTGACCCGCCCACTCTCGGACGCCATCGCGGCCCGGTGCGCGGACGGCCGGCCGCTGCTCGTGTGCTACGTCACGGCCGGGCACCCGGACCGCGCGCGAAGTGTCGAGCTGTTGCGCGCGCTGCCGGCGGCCGGCGCCGACGTGATCGAGGTGGGAGTCCCGTTCTCCGACCCGTTGGCCGACGGTCCGATCATCCAACGCAGCTCCCAAGCCGCCCTCGAGGCGGGGATGACGCTCGAGGGCACGTTGTCGCTGGTGCGGGAGGCGGCAATCCCGGTCCCCATCGTCCTCTTCAGCTACCTCAATCCGATCCTCGCGGCGGGCCCGGAGGTGCTCGAGCGCGCTGCCGCGGCGGGCGTGCAGGGCCTGCTCCTGACCGACCTGCCGGTGGGGGCGGATCCCGAGCGTGAGGCGTGGATCGGTGCGGGGCCGCTGGAGTTCGTGCGCCTCGTCGCGCCGACCACGCCGATCGAGCGGATGGCGGAGATCGCACGGCACGGCAGCGGATTCGTCTACCTGATCAGTCGGCTCGGCGTCACCGGGATGCAGCCGGAGCTGGCGCACGGGTTGCCGGCGTCGATCGCGGCGCTCCGGAAGGTCTGCGACCTCCCGATCTGCGTCGGGTTCGGCATCTCCACGGCGGACCAGGCGCGTGCGGTGGCCTCGTTGGCGGATGGCGTCGTGGTCGGCAGTGCCCTCGTGCGGGCGGCGGAGGCGGGCGTCGACGAGGCGGTGGCGCTCGTCCGGAGCCTGCGCGCGGCGCTGGACGAGGCGGCGACGGTGTCGAGCGGCGGATGAGCGAACGCCCGGTGGTGCTCCCGACCTGGGCCCAGGTCGGGGAGAAGCGGCTCGCCCATATCACGCGGGTGACCGGGCTCCTCGACCGCTGGGCTCGGTTGCTGCGCCTCCCCGACGACGAGGCCGAGGCGTGGCACGATGCCGGCCGCTATCACGACGCGCTGCGCGATGCCGACGAGGCCGCGCTGCGCCGACTCACGCCGGGGATCGAGCGTCCCGTGGACGTGCTGCACGGCCCCGCGGCCGCCGCACGGCTCGAGGCGGACGGGGAGCATCGCGAGGGCGTCCTCGAGGCGGTGCGCTGGCACACGGTGGGCCACGGTCGTTGGGCGCGCGTCGGACGAGCCCTCTACATGGCGGACTTCCTTGAGCCCGGCCGGAATTTCCTCAAGGCGGACCGGGCCTTCCTGGCCGAGCACCTGCCGCACGACTTCGACGGCGTCTTCCGACAGGTGGTGCGTACACGCCTTGAGTGGACCCTCCGCGAGGGGAAGGCGCTCTTCCCGGAGACCGTCGACCTCTGGAACGCCGTCCGGTGAACCCGCGGCTCAAGGGGAAGGGCCGGTATCTCCTCGCGGGGACGGTCCTCATCGGAGGCCTCTGGTGGCTCACCACGCGCCCACGCGCCGTCGGCGACCCGGTCCAGTCCGCCTCCGAGCCGGAGGCGTCGGAGGTCGTCGCATCGAGCCCGGTGGAGCGCGTGGTGCCAGAGGGCACGCGGGTCCGCGTGGAGGTCCTGAACGGCACCGCGGTGCGGGG
>JBANGJ010000168.1:0-4777 GCA_037975505.1 Gemmatimonadota bacterium
TCGTGGCAGCTGGCCCCGGCGGCGCGGGTGCGGGCGTCTGCGGGCTCCGCGTTCAAGGCCCCGAGTTTCTTCGAGAACTTCGCGAGCGGGTACACCATCGGGAATCCGGCGCTGCGGCCCGAGCGGGCGGCGTCGGCTGAGCTCGGCATCGAGGCCGTGCTTCGGTCGGGCACGGCGCTCCGTGCCACGGCGTTCCAGCAGCGGTTTCGCGATCTGATCCAGTACACCGGCCTGCCCGCCGGGCCGACCAGTCCCAACTACTACAACATCGCCGCGGCCAACGCGGGCGGGGTCGAGCTCGAGGCGACGCTCCCCGCCGTCTGGGGCACGCGGGCTACGCTCGGGTATACCTGGACGGACACACGAGTGACCGATGCCGGCTTCGATACGGGGGAGGGGGCGAACTTCGTCACCGGGGGGCGCCTCATCCGCCGGCCCACGCATCAGGGCAGTCTGTCACTGGTACGGTCGGTGGCCGCGACGGGGAGCGTGGCCCTGACCGCGACCTATGTGGGGACGCGCGAGGACCGGGATTTCGCGATGTGGCCCGCGGCGCCGGTGGTGCTACCGGCGGTGACCACGGTGGATCTCGGGGCGGAGTTGCCGCTGTCGACCGCCGTCGGGGCGCGGACGCGACTCCTGCTGCGGGCCGACAACCTGCTCGACGCGCGCTACCAGCAAATCCAGGGCTTCGCGTCGCCGGGGCGCACCTGGTACGTGGGCCTTAAGTTGGAGCGGTGATCCAGACCGAGGCCATCGTCCTCCACGCGTTCGACTACCGCGAGACCTCGCGGATCGTGCGCCTCGCCACCCGCGAGGCTGGCGTGGTGAGTGTGATGGCCCGCGGCGCTCGACGCGCGAAGAGCCGCTTCGGACTCGGGCTCGACCTCTTCACCGGCGGGGTGGCGCAGCTCGCGTTGCACGCCACGCGTGACCTGCATACGCTCACCGCGTTCGAGGCCACGCGGGCCCGTCCCGGGCTCGCGGCGTCGCTCGATCGCTTCGGGGCTGCGGCCGCGCTGGCCGAGCTCTGCCTGCGCTTCGCGCCGGAGGATGCCGGAGGGACGATCCACGCCGCCCTCTCGGCGGGGCTCGATGCGCTCGAGACGGCGCCGCCGGACGCGGTGGGGGGGCGGACCGTCGCGGCCGGGTGGCATCTGGTCGGGGCGCTCGGACTCGCGCCGACGCTGGCGTCCTGCGCGGCCTGCCATCGCGAACTCGATCCCGACGAGGCGGTGCGCTTCGCCCACCGCGCGGGGGGTGCCCTCTGTCGCCCGTGTGCGGCGCTGGCCCCAGGGGCACGCACCCTGCCGGCTGACGCGCGACGCACACTGCTCGCGTGGGCCGCCGGCGACGACGTGACGCTGCCGGACGACGCCACGCGCCGCGCACATCAGCGCCTGTTCCGGGAGTTCGTCGAGGAGCACCTGGCCGATGGATCGCCCCTGCGGGCGTGGCGCGCCTGGGAGGCGCGCCGCCCGTGATCCTCGGGACCGCCGGGCACATCGACCACGGCAAGACGGCGCTCGTCCGGGCGTTGACCGGCGTCGACACCGATCGCCTACCGGAGGAGAAGCGCCGCGGCATCACCATCCAGCTGGGGTTCGCGCCCCTGCGATTGGACGGGCTCGATCCGATCGGCGTGGTCGACGTCCCCGGACATGAGGCCTTCGTGCGGACCATGCTCGCGGGCGCGAGCGGCGTGGACCTCGCCCTGCTCATCATCGCGGCCGATGCGGGCGTGATGCCGCAGACCCGGGAACATCTCGCGATCCTCGACGTGCTCGGGGTCCGCGCCGGCGTCGTCGCGCTCACCAAGGTGGACCTCGTGGAGGCCCCCATGCGGGCGCTGGTGCATGAGGACGTGCGCGCGGCGCTGCGGGGGTCGGCCCTCGCGGACGCCCCCATCATCGACGTCTCCGTCATCACGGGGGAGGGACTCGATCGGCTCCGGGGTGCGCTGGCCGGGGCGGCACGCGCGGTCCCGCCCCGCGCGATGGACGATCCCTGGCGACTGCCGGTGGACCGGGTCTTCTCGGTGGCGGGGGCGGGGACAGTCGTCACGGGGACCGCGTGGAGTGGTCAGCTCGCGCGTGACGAGGCGGTGCGGCTCCTCCCGGGCGACGGCGAGGCCCGGGTGCGCGCCATCGAATCGCACGGGGTGCGGGCGGACCGTGCGGCGGCGGGACAGCGCGTGGCGGTGGCCCTCGCGGGCATCGATCGGGAGGCCGTCGCCTCATCGGCCGTGCTCGTGCGCGCCGCGGACGACTGGCAGACGACACGGGTGCTCCGCGCCGACGTCGCTCTCCTTGACGCAGCGCCGACGATCGGTCCGCGACGACGGGTCCGCTTCCACCTCGGCACTGCCGACGTGGGGGCGCGACTGGTCGCCGTCGGCGGCCCCGTCGCGCCCGGCCGCGTGCGGCCCGTGCGGCTGATGTTCGATGCGCCCGTCCTGGCCCGCGCGGGCGATCGCTTCGTCCTGCGCGAAGGCGCCCCCGTCGGGACGATCGGCGGCGGGGTCGTGACGGACGCCATCCCGCCGGGCCGCCGCGCGAAGCCGTTCCCCGAGGCCGCGGCGACGGACGTGCAGCGGCTGCGATGGATGCTTGAGGAGGCGGGGGGCGCCGGCGTCCCCCGAGCGCTCCTGGCGCAGCGCCTCGGCCTGCGGCCGGCGCCGCTCGACCGCGTCGTGAAGGAGCTCGGTCGCGTGACACCGATCGGTGACGTGCTGTTTGCGGCGCCCGTGCTCGACCGGCTCCGCGGGGCCTTGCTCGCCGCCGTCGATCAGCACCACGAGGCGCAGCCGCTCTCGCGCGGGATTGATCGGCAGACCGTCCGGGGCACCCTCGCGTCCAACGATGCCCTGGCGGACGAGGTCATTCGGCGCGCCGAGCGGGCCGGTGTCATCGTCGTCGAAGGGGCCATCGTGCGCCGCCCCGGCTTCGCCGCCGGCAGCGCTGCAGACGCGCGCACCGCCCGAGACCGTGTGCTCGAGCGGTTGCGTACCGCCGGCGTCGAGCCGCCGAGCCTCACCGAACTCAAGGCGGAGTTCGGGGGCGAGGTGGTCCCACTGCTGAAGTTGCTCGAGCAGGACGGCCTCGTCGTCGCCGTGGCCCTCGAGTGGTGGTTTGCGCGCGAGGCGGTGGTCGAACTGCTCCGGCGTCTGCGCGGGAGCGTGCGCGTGGGGGAGCGATACACGCCGTCCGAGCTCCGCGAGGGTATGGGGCTCACGCGCAAATGGCTGATTCCGTTCCTCGAGTGGTGCGATCGGCGCGGCCTCGCGCGGCGGGTCGAGTCGGGGCGGATCTTCCGGGAGGTACCGGGGGAACCCTGACGCCCGGACCTTTCGGCAGGGCGGGATGCCGAACTGGGTGTTCCGTGTGCCGATTCGGCGGCATTGGGGTGGACGGAGAGTTGCGTCAGCATCGGGGGTACGGGAACGCGCGGCCATCGCCGCGGATGCGTCTCTCACCACACCTCGCAGAGCACCCATGATCTCCGCCGATCGTCTGACCGTGAAGTCGCAGGAGGCCCTCGCCGAGGCCGTCGCGCAGGCGCGGGCCGCGGGCCATCCGCAGGTGCATGACGTCCACCTCCTGCTCGCCCTCATCGGGCAGCAGGAGTCCGTCGTGGAACCCATCCTCCAGAAGCTCGGCGTGGCCGTGCCGGCCCTGCGGGAGGCGCTCGCGCGTGAGATGGCGCGCTATCCCCGGCAGTCTGACGCGCAGCCGACGCTCTCGCGGGAGTTGAACGCCGTGCTCGCCGAGGCGGAGCGTGAGGCCAAGGCGCTCGGGGACGCCTTCGTCTCGACGGAGCACCTGCTGCTGGGGCTCGCGGCGACGAAGAGCGCCGAGACCGCGGCGCTGCTCAAAGCCCAGCGGGTGACGCCCCCGGCGCTGCGCGAGGCGTTGCAGGCCGTGCGTGGGGCGCATCGCGTCACCGACCAGACGCCGGAGACGCAGTATCAGGCACTCGAGAAGTACACCCGCGACCTCACCGCGGACGCGCGGCAGGGTAAGCTCGATCCGGTGATCGGTCGTGACGAGGAGATCCGTCGCGTCGTGCAGGTCCTCTCACGGCGCACCAAGAACAATCCGGTCCTCATCGGCGAGCCCGGTGTCGGCAAGACGGCCATCGCCGAGGGGCTGGCTCAGCGCATCGTGAACGGGGACGTCCCCGAGTCGCTCCGGGACAAGCGTCTGCTCGCGCTCGACCTTGGGGCGCTGATCGCGGGCGCCAAGTTCCGCGGCGAGTTCGAGGAACGCCTGAAGGCGGTGCTCAAGGAGATCACCGCCAGCGAGGGGCGCTTCGTGATGTTAATCGATGAACTCCACACCCTCGTCGGGGCGGGGAAGGCTGAAGGGGCAATGGACGCCGGCAACATGCTCAAGCCGATGCTCGCGCGCGGCGAGCTCCGCGTCGTCGGCGCGACGACGCTCGATGAGTACCGCACGCATGTGGAGAAGGATCCGGCGCTCGAGCGTCGCTTCCAGCCGGTCTTCGTCGGCGAACCGACGGTGGAGAACACCATCGCCATCCTGCGCGGCCTCAAGGAGCGGTACGAATCGCACCACGGGGTGCGCATCACGGATGGGGCGGTCGTGGCGGCAGCCACGCTGTCCAATCGGTACATCGGCGACCGGTTCCTCCCGGACAAGGCGATCGACCTCATGGACGAGGCCGCGTCCCGCCTGCGCATCGAGATCGATTCCCTCCCGCAGGTGATCGACGAGGTGGAACGGCGCATCGTCCAGCTGGAGATCGAGCGCCAGGC
>JBANGJ010000030.1:0-14404 GCA_037975505.1 Gemmatimonadota bacterium
TCCCGCAGTCTCGCCGCCGTCCCCACGCACCCCCGATGGAGCCCGCCGCGCCATGAGCCTCTTCGAATTCGAGGATACCGCGACCCAGTCCGCCCGCATGAAGGTGGTAGGCGTCGGTGGCGGTGGCGGGAACGCGGTCAACCGCATGATCGAGGAGCAGCTGCAGGGGGTCGAGTTCATCTCGGTGAACACCGACGCGCAGGCGCTGCTCAGCTCCCGGTCCGACGTGAAGATCCAGATCGGCCGGAAGCTCACCCGCGGTCTGGGCGCCGGCGCGCGGCCCGAGATCGGGCGGCAGGCCATCGAGGAGAACCGGGACGAGGTCAAGCGGACGCTCGAGGGCGCGGACCTCGTCTTCGTCACCTGCGGCATGGGCGGCGGGACCGGCACGGGCGCCGCGCCGATCGTGTGTGAGATCGCGCGTGAGGCCGGTGCCCTCACCGTCGGGATCGTCACCAAGCCGTTCCTCTTCGAGGGCCGCAAGCGCATGCGCCAGGCCGACGAAGGAATCGCCGAGATGGTCAAGCACGTCGACACGATGATCGTCGTGCCGAACGAGCGTCTCTTAGCCGTGGTCGGGAAGGGCATCCCCTTCCAGGACGCGCTCAAGAAGGCCGACGAGGTCCTCCTGCAGGCCACCGGCGGCATCTCGGGCATCATCACGCAGACGGGCCTCATCAACGTCGACTTCGCCGACGTGCGTACGATCATGAAGGACGGCGGGTCCGCCATCATGGGAACCGGCGTCGGGCGCGGCGAGGAGCGGGCGATCGAGGCGGCGCGCATGGCCATCGAGTCGCCGCTGCTCGACAACATCTCCATCAAGGGCGCGCGTGGCGTGCTCATGAACATCACCGGCGGCACCGAGCTGACGCTGGGCGACATCAACACCATCGCCGACCTCGTGAAGGAGGCGGTGGGCGAGGAGTGCGAGATCATCTTCGGCGCCGGCACCGAACCGGCGATGCAAGGCGAGGTCCGCGTCACGGTCATCGCCACGGGGTTCGAGAAGAAGGGCGGTGCGGCCGCGCTGGGCACGCCGCTGGCGCGCGCGGCGGCGACCCCGATCATCCCGCTCGACCCGGCGCTCCGTGCCGCCCGGACGGCCACGTCGGCCGGCACCACCGGCGTCCCCGCCGCGGGCGGGAGCGCCGTCCCGCGGGCGCGCCCCGCGCCCCGGCCGATCGAGGACCTCAGCGACATGGAGATCCCGACGTTCATCCGGAGGCAGATGGATTGACGCGTCAGGCGACGCGTCTCCTTCTCGGTGCGGTGGTCGCGGGGCTCGCGATCGCCGCACTTCGCTTGCCTGCCCCTCGCGTCGGCCGACCGGGCGAGCTTCTGGATGCGGACGCGGCGCGCGGGTGGTTCCGACGGGATACCCTCGCCGTCGGGGAGACGCTGACGGAGCTGCTCATCGAGCGTGGGCTCGCCGCGCCGGATGCCGCGGCCATCGTCGACGCGTCGCCGCTCGACCCGCGCCGGATCCCCGCTGGGTTGACCCTCGAGGTGAGTGGCGATTCCGCGAACAGCCCCGTGAGCCAGGTGCGCTTCTTCGTCGGCGTCGACCGCGTCATCGTGGTGCGTCGCGCCGCCGACGGGACGGATTGGGTGGCCGAGGACACGCGGCTCCCGTGGACCACGGACACGTTGGTCATCCGGGGGCGCGTGACGTCCTCCCTGTACGCCGCGGTGGAGGAGGGGAGCACGCGCTTCCTGCCGCCGAACGCCCGGCAGGAGTTGGCGTGGAGCATCGCCGACATCTTCGAGTACCGGGTGGACATGAGCCGGGAGCTGCAGGAAGGGGACCGCATCCGCGTCCTTTTCGAGCGGCAGCGCCTCGCGACCGGGGCCACCCGCATCGGGCAGGTGCTGGCGGCGGGGTTGGAGCGCGGCGGCAACGAGGTGCAGGCGGTCGCCCTGCCGAGTGACAACGGCCGCAGCCGCTATTACGACCAGAATGGCCGATCGCTCGCCGCCTCGTTCCTGCGCGCCCCGGTCTCGTTCCGTCGCGTCTCGAGCGGATTCGGAGGGCGGCGCCATCCGATCCTCGGCACGGTCCGGCAGCACCAGGGGACGGACTTCTCGGCGGCCGCCGGCACGCCGGTGCGGACGATCGGTGACGGCCTCGTCATCTACGCCGGCCGCCGTGGCGGTTACGGCAACACGGTGGAGGTGCGCCATCCCAACGGTTACGTCACGCGGTACGCGCACCTGCGCGGCTTCGCCGGTGGAATCCGATCGGGCGTCCGGGTGTCCATCGGGCAGACCATCGCGTACGTCGGCTCAACTGGGCTCTCGACCGGGCCGCACCTCCACTTCGAGGTCCTCGTGAACGGCCGGCAGCGCGATCCGCGTCGGGCCCTGCAGGCCACTGCGGGGCCGCCGCTCTCGTCGCGCGATCGCCCCACGTTCGAGCGGCTCCGCGCGGCCGCCGCCTTTGCGCTCGACCAGCCGGCCGGCGTGGTACGGCCGGCTGGGAACTGACCGAGCGCGTTCCGTGTCTCGACCTTCCCTGCTGCTGCGCGGCATCGCCCTCGCGGCCATGCTCGCGATGCTCCTCGACCTCCCGATCGCGCCGGCACGTCCGGTGGCCCCGTGGGTCGCCCTGGATGTCTCGGCGAGCTGGCGCGCCGCGGATCCGCGCGCCTGGGCGACGGCGCGCGCCCTGGTGGACTCCCTCCGGGGCGCGGGCGCGGACTCCGTGGTCTTCTTCGGCGACTCGCTGCGGGGCGGGGATGCGCCGACCGAGCCGGTGGACGGGCGTACGGGCGTCGCGCCGGTGGTCGAGGCCGCGCTCGCCTTGGGTCAGCCCGTCGTGGTGATCACGGACGGCGCCATCGAGGACCCCGAGCAGCTCGGACGCCTCCCGCGCGGATCGCGCGTGCGCGTGATCGCGCAGCCGGCCGGCCCCGATGCGGCGCTCGCGGCGCTCGAGGCCCCCGGGGGGGCAGTCGGCGGAGATACCATCGAGGTGCGTCTCGTCGCCCGTGGAGGAGCCGTCGGCGCCCCGGCGCGTCGCCTCATCGTGCGTCTCGGCGATCGGACCGTCGCCGAGGTGGCGGTGGGGGCGCTCGATGCCTACGAGGAGCGCGAGGCGCGGCTACGGGTGGGCGTTCCAGCGCGCGACGGCACGCTGCGTCTCGTCGCGCGGCTCGAGGGGGACGCGGCGGACGCGGTCCCCGCCAACGACAGTGCGGTCACCACCCTCATCGTCTCGGGGGCCGCGGCCGCGACCTTCGTCTCGTCCGCACCGGACCAGGATGCCCGTTTCCTCCTCGCCGTGCTGCGCGGGACGCGGCGCGGTCCGGTACAGGGCTTCTGGCGCGTCGCGCCGGGCCAGTGGCGTACCGACGGGGCCCTGCGACCCGTGCCCGAGAACGCGGTGCGGGAGGCCGTGGCCGCCGCGCCACTGGTCGTCCTGCACGGCGACACCGCGCTCTTCGGTCCGCCCCGCCAGCGGACGCGCGGCGCGCTCGTGCTCGTCGCGCCGCCGCCGGCGGGTGAGGACTTCTATCCGGCAGGTACCGGCGATTCGCCCCTCGCGGCGGTGCTCGCCGGCATCCCCTGGGACTCCCTGCCGCCGCTCGACGTGGCGGCGATGCCCGAGCGTGGGACCGCGGCGGTGCTCGCGCGGCGCGGCCGGCGCTTCGACGAACGCGCGGTCGTGCGGCTCGAGGAGTCGCCGCGCCGCGTGGCGACGGTCCCGGCCGCTGGCTTCGGACGGTGGCGGCTCCGCGGGGGACGCAGTGCCGACGCCTTCGATGCCCTCTGGGGAAGCGTGTTCGACTGGGCCGGCGCCGACTCCGCCGCCACCGGGGAAGCGATGCGTCCGCCGGCCGTGTCCACGGAACTCGTCCCGCAACGGCCCACGGTCGCGGACGGAACGGTGGGGACCGGTGCCGTCGTCGGTCGTGTACCGCGCGCGCTCTCGGCGTGGTGGCTCGCCGCGCTCGCCATCGCGGCGCTCTGCGCGGAGTGGATTCTCCGGCGCCGTCGAGGGCTCCGGTGATGGTCTTCGGGAAGAAGTCGCTCTGGCAGCGCCTCAAGGAGCTGGCGCTCACGGACGTCGGCGTCCTCGCGCGCGGCGGGGTGGACGCGGACGCGCTCGAGCGTCTGGAGCAGATGCTGCTGGAGGCGGACTTCGGCGTGCCGGTCACGCTGCGGCTCGTCGAGGCGATCCGGGCGCAGGCGGCGCGTGGCACCGTGCGAACGAGCGAGGCGTTCCTGGCCGCGCTCCGCGCCGAGGTGGAGGCGGCCCTGCGGGCGGGCCGCAGCGATCCGTCCCTGCACCTGCCGTCCCCGGGACCGGCCGTGATCGTGGTGCTCGGCGTCAACGGAGCGGGCAAGACCACGTTCATCGGCAAGCTCGCCGCCAAGCTCCGGGCGGAGGGCAAGACTGTGCTGCTCGGGGCGGGGGACACCTTCCGCGCGGGGGCGATCGATCAGCTGCGGGTGTGGGCCGATCGCACGGGGAGTGCCTTCGTCGGCGGTGCGCCGGGTGGGGACCCCGCGGCGCTCGCCTGGCAGGCCATCGACGCCGGGGTGGCGCGCGCCGTGGACCTGGTCATCATCGACACCGCGGGGCGACTGCACACGAGCGGGGCGTTGATGGACGAGCTTCGGAAGGTGCAGCGCGTGATCGAGAAGCGGCTGCCGGGCGCCCCGCACGAGGCGCTGTTGGTGCTCGACGGGACCGTGGGGCAGAACGCGGTGCAGCAGGCGCGGACGTTCGCCGCGGCCGTGCCCCTCACCGGCGTCGTCGTCACCAAGCTCGATGGGACGGCGCGGGGGGGCGTCGTGGTGGCCGTGCACGAGGCCCTGGATGTGCCCGTGAAGTTCCTCGGGGTCGGCGAGCAGGCCGCGGACCTGCGGGCCTTCGACCCGGCGGACTTCGCCCGCGAGCTGCTCGAGGGGTGAGCCCCCGGCCGGCGGGTCGCCTCACGCTCGAGACCCCGGTCACCTATCTCACCGGGGTGGGGCCGCGGCGCGCCGAGCTGCTCAAGCGGCTCAACATTTTCACCGCGCGCGACCTCCTGCTCCACATCCCGCATCGGTACGAGGACGCCTCCACGGTGCGCCCCATCGCCTCCCTACGTGTGGGCGACGACGCGACGGTCATCGGGACGGTGATCAGCACGGGGATCCTGCCCACGCGGAAGGGGCTCCGCGTCTTTCAAGCCGTGGTGCAGGACGCGTCCGGGCTCATCGAGGTGAGCTGGCCCGGGCAACCATGGCTGGATCGCCAGATCGCGAAGGAGGACGTGCTGCTCCTGAGCGGGCCCGTGCGGTTCTTCCACGGACGCCAGCTCGCCCCGCGCGAGTTCGTGAACCTGGGGACCGGGGCGGATGGCACGAGCGGGGGGCGGGTGCTCGCGGTCTACGGGGCCACCGAGGGGCTCTCGGTGAAGGTCCTCCGCGGCCTCGTCGAGGCCCACCTGGACGTGTTGCTCCCGCAGGTGGAGGAGTACCTCCCGCCGGCGGTGCTCGCGGCCGCGGGAGTGCCCTCGCTCCCTGACGCGCTGGCCGCGGTGCACCGGCCGGCCTCGGTGGCCGCGGCCCTCGAGGGGCGCGCCCGTCTCGCCTTCGAGGAGCTGCTCTTCGTGCATCTCCTCCAGCGCCGCGCGCACCTGCTGGCCCGGGAGGCCCGCGCGGGGATCCGATTCGAGAATCGGCGCGAGCTCACGTCGCGGTTCCGCGAGGTCCTCCCGTTCGCGCTCACCGGCGCGCAGGTGCGGAGCATCCGCGAGATCGTCGCCGACATGACGGCGCCGACCCGCATGCATCGGCTCCTGCAGGGGGATGTGGGGGCGGGGAAGACGGTGGTCGCGCTCTTCGCGGCGCTGCTCGCGATGGAGAACGGGGCGCAGGTCGCGTTCATGGCGCCCACCGAGCTGCTCGCGGAGCAGCACGCACAGACCATCGACCGACTGCTCGCGCCGCTCGGCATCGTCCCGGTGCTCATCACGGGGAGTCGCAGCGCGCCGGAGCGGCGCCTCGCCGCCACGCGCCTCGCGAGCGGCGAGCCCTGTCTCGCGGTCGGGACCCACGCGCTCGTGCAGGAGGGGACGCGCTTCGCGCGGCTCGGGCTCGCCATCAGCGACGAGCAACACCGGTTCGGCGTGGACCAGCGGGCGGCCCTCGCCGAGCGGGGGCTGGGCCCGGAGCGCCCCGATGTGCTGCTGATGTCGGCGACGCCGATCCCGCGGTCGCTGGCGCTCACGATGTACGGCGATCTCGATGTGAGTGTGCTCGACGAGCGTCCGCTGGGACGCCAGCCGGTCACCACCGCGCTTCGGCCGGACTCGGCGCGGGCGCGCGTCTTCGCGTTCGTCCGGCGGCAGGTGGAGGCCGGGCGACAGGCGTACGTGGTCTATCCGTTGGTCGAGGAGTCCGAGAAGGTGGCGCTCAAGGCCGCCACGACCGCGTTCGAGGAGCTCTCCGCGGGACCGCTCGCCGGTCTGCGGCTCGCGTTGCTGCACGGCAGGCTCTCCGCCGACGAGAAGGACGCCGTGATGCGCCGCTTCCGGGACGGGGCCGTGGACGTGCTCGTCGCCACGACGGTGATCGAGGTCGGGATCGACGTCCCCAACGCGACGGTGATGCTGATCGAGCACCCGGAGCGTTTCGGCCTCTCGCAGCTGCACCAGCTGCGCGGGCGCGTGGGGCGCGGGGCGGCCGAGTCGTTCTGCATCCTCCTCGGTGACGTGGGCCCCGAGGCGGCCGAGCGTCTTCAGGTGATCGTCGACAGCGACGACGGCTTCGTGGTCGCGCGCGCCGACCTGGCGCTGCGCGGCATGGGGGACCTGTTCGGCGAGCGGCAGAGCGGTGTGCCCACCTTCCGCGTGGCGGACCCCCTGCGCGACGAGGCGTTGAGCGAGGTCGCGCGTGGCGTCGCGGAGCGGCTCCTGGCCGAGGATCCCCTGCTGGCGCTCCCGGCGCATCGGCGGATGGGGGAGATGCTCCGGCGCGGGTACGGTCGGGCGCTGGAGCTCTTCCGCGTGGGGTGACACGAGGAGCGGGCCCGCACCGGACCGTACCGCGGTCCAGATGCGAGCCCGCTTCCGCTGGCGACGATGGGATCCTCGTTTCGACATGCCACGCGGGACGTGGCCTCCCCCACCGTCTTCCCCTTGTCGGACGGTCCCGACGCAGGTGCCCCCGTCGCCGGGGACGTCGATCGTGTCCAGCGACCTCACGACCTGCCCCCGGGTGTCGAACTCCCGTGAGCGGCCTCCAGTGCGGCGTCCCGATGGAGGCAGCGTCCGCGGGTGACCGTCCCGGGAACGCAGGACGAAGATGGGGCCGCGCCAGGCGCCGCACGATACGGGAAGCCCTGCACCTGTGTGCGGGAACCCCCACGGGGCGTCCCGAGGGACACGCCTGACGCGGGTCGCGGTGCTCCGCCGACTGACGCGCCGGGCCGCGGCGCCCATCGTGTCGTCGACGACCCGTCCGCACACCCTCACACCGCAGGAGCAGGCCGATGCGCGCGCGCGACCTCATGACCCCCCGGCCGGCGATGATCGCCGCGGGCGACACCATCCCCCACGCGGCGGAGCTCATGCGGCTGCTCAACGTGGGCATGCTGCCCGTGGTCGAGGACCTCTCCTCCAAGCACCTCATCGGCGTGCTGACGGACCGCGACATCGTGATCCGCCACGTGGCGCTCGGCCACGGCGACTCGAGCAAGGTGCGCGATCACATGACGCGCGGCCCCCTCGTCACCGTGGGGCCGGATGCGGCCGTCGGCGACGTGGCTGACCGGATGATTCGGAATCAGATCCGTCGCATCCCAGTGGTGGATGCGCGGGGGACGGTGCTCGGCATCGTCGCCCAGGCCGACCTCGCCACCCACGTGGGCCCGGACGACCCGGCGCTGGTGGAGCGGGTCCTCGAGGGCATCTCGCGCGCGGGCGCGCTGGTGCACTGACCCCGCGGGGACGCCGCCGGTGCGCTTTCCCGGCGGGACGGGGGGGTCTAGCTTTGAGGGCATCGTCTCCCTCTCTGGGCCCGCCCGATGTCCGCGTCTGATCAGATTCTCCGCATCGCCGACCTGCCCCGCCTCGTCGGGTCGACCGTCACCCTGAGCGGGTGGGTCACCCATCTGCGGTCGTCCGGCAAGATCGCCTTCGTCGTCCTCCGCGACGGCACGGGCACCCTGCAGTGCGTCCTCGCCAAGAAGGAGGTGCCGGAGGCCACGTGGGAGGCCTTCGGGACGCTCACGCTCGAGACCTCCGTGACCGTCACCGGCGAGGTGCGCGCCGACGCGCGGCAGGCGGGTGGCGTCGAGCTGGGCGTGGCGACGCTCTCAGTGATCGGCCCCTCGCCGCTCGACTATCCGATTCAGCCCAAGGAGCACGGTGTCGACTTCCTGCTCGACCACCGGCACTTCTGGCTGCGGACGCCTCGTCAGGTGGCGATCATGCGCATCCGAAATGAGGTGGAGCAGGGGATCCACGACTTCTTCTACGAGCGCGGCTTTCTGCGCGTCGACACGCCGATCCTCACCGCCGCCATCGGGGAGCGGGCGGGGCTCTTCTCCACCGAGTACTTCGACGAGGGGAACGCGTACCTGGCGCAGACGGGCCAGCTGTACGGCGAGGCCGCGGCGGCCGCCTTCGGCAAGATCTACACCTTCGGTCCGACCTTCCGCGCCGAGAAGTCTAAGACGCGCCGGCACCTCACCGAGTTCTGGATGATCGAGCCCGAGGTGGCGTTCAACGACACGCACGCCAACATGCGGCTCCAGGAGGACTTCGTCGCCTTCCTCGTGCAGCGCGTGCTCGAGCGGCGGCGGGCCGAGCTCACGGAGCTGGGCCGCGACATCGCCAAGCTCGAGCAGGTCCGCACGCCCTTCCCGCGCATCGACTACACCGACGCGGTGGCGACGCTCCAGCGGAAGGGGAGCGCGGTGCAGTGGGGCGAGGACCTCGGGGCCGAGGACGAGTCGTTGCTGGTGGAGGATTACGCCACGCCGATCTTCATCTGCAACTACCCCAAGGAGGCCAAGGCCTTCTACATGAAGGAGAACCCGGGCGACCCGCGGACCGTCCTCTGCGACGACATGCTGGCGCCCGAGGGGTACGGCGAGATCATCGGCGGCTCCCAGCGCGAGGACGACCACGACAAGCTGCTCGCCCGCATCCGCGAGGAGGGCCTCCCCGAAGCGGCCTACGCCTGGTACCTCGACCTGCGGAAGTACGGCACGTTCGTGCACTCGGGCTTCGGCCTCGGCCTCGAGCGGACGGTGGCGTGGATCTGCGGCTCGCCGCACATCCGCGAGTGCATCCCGTTCCCGCGCATGATGCATCGGCTCCATCCCTGAGCGCCCCGTGAGCCACGGCGCGCTTCCGCGGAACCCCGGGCAGCCGCTCGACCTCGAGGCGGTGCGCGCCATCCGCGTGAACCGCAGTGCGGCGGAGCGCCGCACGGCGCAGGTGCCGGCGCGTCGCACCGTGAAGAAGGAGTGGCAGGCGGCGTGGCTCCTGAAGGCCATCACCTGCATCGACCTCACCACGCTCGCCGGCGACGACACGGCGGGGAACGTGCGGCGCCTCTGCGCCAAGGCGCGGCATCCGCTCCGCGCGGATCTCGTGGCCTCCCTCGGCGCGGGGTCCCTGGGCGTCACGGTGGGCGCGGTGTGCGTGTACCACCGCTGGGTGGAGACCGCGGTCGACGCGCTCGCGGGGAGCGGCATCCCGGTGGCCGCGGTGTCCACGGGCTTTCCGGCGGGGCTCTCGCCCTTTGCGCAGCGGGTCGAGGAGATCCGCGCCTCGGTGGCCGCCGGGGCGCGCGAGATCGACATCGTCATCACCCGGGCGCATGTCCTCACGGGGGACTGGCACGCGCTGTACGACGAAGTGCGCGCCTTCCGGGACGCCTGCGGCGACGCGCATCTCAAGGCGATCCTCGCCACCGGGGAGCTGGCCACGCTGACCAACGTCGCACGGGCCAGCTTGGTGGCGATGCAGGCCGGTGCCGATTTCATCAAGACGAGCACCGGCAAGGAAGGCGTCAATGCGACCCTCCCGGTCTCCCTGGCCATGGTGCGGCAGATACGCGCCTACGAGCGGGCGACGGGCTTCCGTGTGGGCTACAAGCCGGCGGGGGGGATCCGCACCGCCAAGCAGGCGCTCGACTACCTGCTGCTGATGAAGGAGGAGCTCGGCGTGCGGTGGCTGCAGCCGGACCTCTTCCGGTTCGGGGCCTCCTCGCTGCTCACCGACATCGAGCGACAGCTCGAACACTTTGTGACGGGTCGCTACGCGGCGGCCCATCGCCACCCGATGCCCTGAGGCGCGCCGCCATGCCGACGGTTGCCGAGATCTTCGAGACGATGGACTACGGGCCCGCGCCCGAAAGCGACGCCGAGGCGCGGGCCTGGCTCGCGCGCCACGGCGCGCGCTTCGGCCACTTCGTGGGCGGGGCCTGGCAGAAGCCGGGGCCCGGCTTCGCGGTGCACGATCCGAGCACGGGCGCCCGGCTCGCAGACGTGACGCAGGGCACCGCGCGCGCCGTGGACGCCGCCGTCGCCGCGGCGCGGAAGGCGCTCCCGCGCTGGGCCAAGCTCACCCCCCACGCGCGCGCCCGGCACCTCTACGCGCTGGCGCGGATGGTGCAGAAGCACGCGCGCCTCTTCGCCGTCCTCGAGACGATGGACAACGGCAAGCCGATCCGGGAGACGCGCGATCTCGACATCCCGCTCGTGGCGCGGCACTTCTATCATCACGCCGGGTGGGCGCAGCTCCGCGACCAGGAAGTCCCGGGCTATGGGCCCGTCGGTGTGGTCGGCCAGATCATTCCGTGGAACTTCCCGCTGCTCATGTTGGCGTGGAAGGTCGCCCCGGCGCTCGCGGCGGGGAACACCGTGGTGCTCAAGCCGGCCGAACTCACGCCGCTCACCGCGCTCCTCTTCGCGGAGTTGGCCCACGAGGCCGGCCTTCCCGCCGGCGTCCTGAACATCGTGACGGGCGATGGTGAGACGGGGGCGGCGCTCGTCGCGCACCCCGGCGTCGACAAGATCGCCTTCACCGGGTCGACCGAGGTCGGGCGCCTCATCCGCCGTGCGACGGCCGGGAGCGGCAAGAAGCTCTCGCTCGAGCTCGGCGGCAAGTCGCCGTTCATCGTCTACGAGGACGCCGACCTCGATGCCGTGGTCGAGGGCGTGGTCGATGCCATCTGGTTCAATCAGGGGCAGGTCTGCTGCGCCGGGTCCCGGCTCCTCGTGCAGGAGGGCGTCCACGACGCGCTCGTCGCGCGCCTGCGCGCCCGGATGGAGACGCTCCGGGTGGGCGCCCCGCTCGACAAGGCCGTGGATATGGGGGCGATCGTCTCTCCCGAGCAGCGCGACCGTATCCAGGCGCTCTGCGCGCAGGGGGAGGCCGAGGGCGCGACGCGGTGGCAGCCCTCGTGGTCGGTGCCGTCCACCGGGTGCTACTTCCCGCCCACGCTGTTCACCGGCGTCGAGCCCTCGAGCACCATCGCGCAGGTCGAGATCTTCGGCCCGGTGCTGGTGACGATGAGCTTCCGCACACCGGCGGAGTCCGTGGCGCTCGCCAACAACACCCCGTACGGGCTCGCGGCGAGCGTGTGGACGGAGAACGTGAACCTCGCGCTCGACATCGCACCGCAGCTCAAGGCTGGGGTGGTCTGGGTGAACGCGACGAACCTGTTCGACGCGGCCGCGGGCTTCGGCGGCTACCGGGAGAGTGGCTTCGGGCGCGAGGGCGGGCGCGAGGGGATGTGGGAGTATCTGGCGCCGCTCAGTGGGGCTACCCGCCCCACAAACCGTGGGCGCGCGTCGCGGAAGGCCGTTGTCGCGGCCACTGCGTCGCCGGGCTCAATCGTCGCCGACGGGGGCGTCGACCGCACGCCGAAGCTCTTCATCGGCGGCAAACAGGTCCGTCCCGACTCGGGGTACTCGCGGGCCATCGTCGGCCCGACGGGCCGTCGCATCGGCGAGGTCGGCGAGGGGAACCGCAAGGACGTGCGCAACGCCGTCGAGGCGGCGCAGGCCGCGGCGCGCGGGTGGGCGCGGGCCACAGCGCACCTGCGCGCGCAGATCCTGTACTATCTCGGGGAGAATCTGGATGCCCGCGGCACGGAGTTCGTGGCGCGCCTGCGGGCGATGACCGGTGTCTCCGCCGCGCAGGCCCGGGCGGAGGTCGCCGAGAGCGTGGACCGCCTCTTCACCTACGCCGCGTGGGCCGACAAGTGGGACGGGGCGGTGCACCATGTGCCCATCCGCGGCGTGGCCATCGCCATGCCGGAGGCGATCGGCGTGGTGGGCGTCGCGGCGCCGGACGAGGCCCCGCTGTTGGGCTTCGTGTCGGCCGTCGCGCCCCTGCTCGCCACCGGGAACGCCGTCGTGGCGATCCCGAGCGAGCCTCATCCGCTCGCCGCCACCGACTTCATCTCACTCTGCGAGAGTTCCGACGTGCCCGCCGGGGTGCTCAACCTCGTGACGGGGGCGAAGGACGCGCTCGCCGGCGTCCTCGCCGCGCACGACGATGTGGAGGCCTGCTGGTACTGGGGCTCCGCGGAGGGGCGGGCCGCGGTCGAACGGGCCAGCGCGGGGAACATGAAGCGCACCTGGTGCCACGTCGGCCCGGTGGAGTGGTCCGTGCTGACCGATGTGCGGCCCGCGCTCCGCGAGGCCACGCAGGTCAAGAACATCTGGGTCCCCTACGGCGAGTGAGCGATGTTTCCGCGTGACTTCTACGAGATCATCCACCTCGTCGGGATCGCCCTGACGATGACGGCGCTCGGCGCCACGGCCCTTCACGCGCTCGAGGGCGGTACGCGGCGCGGACCGCGCGCGCGCCGGGCACTCGTCTTGGCCTACGGGGCCGGGCTCTTCCTGATCCTCCTCGGCGGGTTCGGCATGCTCGCGCGGCTGGGCATCGCCCGCGCGGGGATGGCGGCGTTCCCAGGCTGGCTGTGGGCGAAGCTCACCGTCTGGGGCGCGCTCGGCGCCGTGATGATGCTGCCGTACCGGCGCCCCGGGTGGGCGCTGCCGATGCTGCTGGGCACGCCGGTGCTCATCGGGCTCGCAACCTACTTCGCGCTGTACAAGCCGTTCTGAGCGGGCCGGGCGCGGCTCAGCCGCGCTCCTGTGCCTTCACCTCGTCCCAGATCCGATCCAGGGCCTCGAGCCCCGCTGTCCGCACATCGAGGCCGCGCGTCGCGGCGATGGCCTCCACCGCCTCGAACCGTCGCTGGAACTTGGCGTTGGCCCGGTCGAGCGCGAGCGCAGGATGCGAGCCGGCCTTGCGACAGAGGTTCACCACGGCGAACAGCAGGTCTCCGAGTTCCTCCTCCAGCGCCGCGTGACGCGGATCGGCGCTCGGCACCCCGTGGGTGTCGAACACGGCGCCGTCCTGCGCGATCTGGGCGCGCACCTCGTCGAGCTCCTCCGCCACCTTGGCGAGCGGGCCCGCCACATCGGGCCAGTCGAAGCCCACGCCGGCTGCCCGCTCCTGCAGCCGATGCGCGCGGTGCAGGGCGGGGAGGCCGCTGGGCAGCCCCTCCGCCAGCGAGCGCCGCGTCTTGGCCTTCATCTGCTCCCACGGGGTGCGCTCCGTGTCGGTGCCGTAGAGCCACGGATGCCGACGTCGCATCTTGCCCACGAGGGAGCCGGCCACCTGCTCGGGCCCGAACGCCCCGCGCTCCTCCGCGATGACCGCGTGGAAGAGCACCTGGAGCAGCACGTCTCCGAGCTCGCTGCACGTCGCCGCGTCATCCTGCTCACGGAGGGCGTCGTCGAGCTCGTGCATCTCCTCGTTCAGGTAGGGCCGCAGCGACTCGTGCGTCTGGGCGCGGTCCCAGGCATCGCGCGCCCGGAGGTCGCGCATGATGGCGAGGGCATCTTCAAGTGTGGCTTTGTCTTGCATGGCTCAGAGGGGACCGGTAATCTTGACGATTCGCATGCCTCCCGAATCTAGTCCGGCCACAGCGCCGCGCGCGTGGGTGGAGGTCGACCTCGCGGCGCTGGTCCGGAACGCCGAGGCCCTCGCCCGGCACGCGCGGGTCCCCCTCATCCCGATGGTGAAGGCCGACGCCTACGGGCTCGGGGCCGTCGCCGCCGTGCGCGCGCTGGAATCGGTGGCGCCGTACGCCTACGGGGTCTCGTCGATCCCCGAAGGGGAGGAACTCCGGGCGGCGGGCATCCGGCGCCGTATCCTCTGTTTCACTCCGGTCACGCCGGCGGACCTCCCACGGCTCCGGACGGCCGGGATCACGCCCACGCTCTCCACGCCGGAGACCATCACCGCGTGGGCTGAGCAGGGTGGGGAGTGGCATCTCGCCATCGACACCGGGATGCATCGGGCCGGCGTGAACTGGGATGCGATGGACGCGCTGACGGAGACGCTCGCGCGGCATCGTCCCACCGGGGTGTTCA
>JBANGJ010000044.1:0-10622 GCA_037975505.1 Gemmatimonadota bacterium
CGCACGGCGCCGCGGTCTGGGCCGTGGTGCGTGAGCATCTGGCGGGTCGCGTCCAGGGCGCGGCGGGCCATTCGCTCGGGGAGTTCTCGGCGTATCACGCCGCCGGGGCGCTCTCGCTCGAAGATGCCGTGCGGCTCGTGCGCCGACGTGGCGACCTGATGTTCGAGACCGGCGTGCAGGTCCCTGGGGCGATGGCCGCGATCCTCGGCGAGCTGGGTCGCCCGATCGAGGCCATCTGCGAGGAGGCCGCGGCCCATGGGGTCTGCGTGCCCGCCAACTACAACGCGGTCGAGCAGATCGTCATCTCCGGCGAGGTGGCGGCCGTCGAGGCGGCGATGGAGTTCGCCAAGTCCGCGGGCGCCAAGCGGGCCATTCGACTGCCCGTGAGTGGGGCGTTCCACAGTCCGCTGATGGCGCCCGCCGCGGCCGGGCTGTCGGCGGCATTGGACGCCGCGGCGTGGTCCGCTCCCGCGTGGCCGGTGTGGAGCAACGTCACGGCCGGCGCCGTCACGGAGGTGGCCGACGCGCGCGCGCTGCTCCTGCGCCAGCTGACCGCGCCCGTGCGCTGGGTCGAGGTCGTGCGTGCCGTCGCGGAGCGTTTCCCCGGCACGACCTTCCTCGAGATGGGGCCCGGCGCCGTGCTCAGCGGCTTGGTGAAGCGCCTCGCCCCGGGATGCCAGACCCGGACAGTGGGGACCGCCGCCGAGGTCGAGGCGCTCCTCGCCGGCTGACGGCGGCATCGCCCCCAGTCCTCTCATTCGGAGTTCGCGCATGTACGGTATCGATCTCACGGGCCGCGTGGCCCTCGTGACGGGTTCCACCCGCGGCATCGGCCGCGCCATCGCCGGCGCCCTGGTCGCTGCGGGCGCGCGGGTCGCCATCGTGGGCCGGGACCAGGCGAAGGCCGATGCCGTCGCCGCCGAGCTCGGACAGGCCCAGGGATTCGCCTGTGACGTGAGCGACCCCGCCGCCATCCCCGCGCTCATCGAGGCCGTGGAGCAGGCGTTCGGCTCGTGCGACATCCTGGTCAACAACGCGGGTATCACGAAGGACAACCTGATGCTGCGGATGAAGGACGAGGATTGGGATGCGGTGCTGGACACCAACCTGAAGTCGGCCTTCATCGCCATTCGCGCGGTGCAGCGCGGCATGATGAAGCGCCGGTGGGGGCGGATCATCAACATCGCCTCCGTCGTCGGCCTCATGGGCAACAAGGGGCAGGCGAACTACGCCGCGAGCAAGGCCGGGCTGATCGGTCTCTCCAAGTCGGTCGCCAAGGAGCTGGCGAGCCGGAACATCCTGTGCAACGTGGTGGCGCCGGGGTTCATCCGCACGGACATGACCGACGCCATGACCCCCGAGGCGGTACAGGCGTTGTCCGGGTCCATTCCGCTCGAGCGACTCGGAAACGCCGACGATGTGGCCGGCCTCGTCGTGTTCCTCGCGTCGGACCGTGCCAGCTACGTCACGGGGCAGGTGCTGGCGGTCGACGGCGGCCTGACCATGTGAACGGCCGCGGCGCGCTGGGGGGCGTGACGATTCCCGCGCGCGCGCGTTTATATTACACGGGCCCGACGCGTCCCCTGCGCGGTCCCCAAGCGTCCCACCCCACCTCGGAGTCGATTCCCATGGCTGACCATTCCGCGAAGATCAAGGACATCATCGAGAAGGAGCTCGGCGTCGAGCGCGACAAGCTCACCGACGGCGCGAACTTCATCGAGGACCTCGGCGCCGATTCGCTCGACATCGTCGAGCTGGTGATGGAGTTCGAGAAGGAGTTCAACGTCGACATCCCGGACGAGGATTCCGAGAAGCTCCGGACGGTCGGCGACGCGATCAGCTACCTGAACGCCAAGATCGGCGGCTGATCCGTCATGGCTTCCCTGAAGCGCCGAGTCGTCATCACGGGGGCGGGGTGCGTGTCGTCGGTCGGGAACGACGTCGCGAGCACCTGGCAGTCGCTCGTGGACGGGCGGTCCGGCGGTGCGCCGATCACCCGGTTCGACGCCTCGGCCTTCAAGGTGCGCTTCGCCCATGAGGTGAAGGGGTTCGACATCGGGCAGTACATGGACCGCAAGGAGGCCAAGCGGGCGGACCTGTACACCCAGTACGCCATGGCGTCGGCGGTGCAGGCGATGCACGACGCCGGGTTCGGTGGCGGGACCGGGTACGTGCCCGAGCGCACCGGCGTGATCATCGGGTCGGGCATCGGCGGGATCGGGACGTTCGAGGAGCAGCACACGACGCTCATGACGAGCGGTCCGGGGCGCATCTCGCCGTTCTTCATCCCGATGTTCATCGGGGACATCGCGGCCGGCACCGTGTCCATGCGGTTCCAGGCCAAGGGGCCGAACTACGCGACCCAGTCTGCCTGCGCGTCCAGTGCCCACGCCATCGGTGATGCGTTCCGGCTCATCGCGTACGGCGACGCGGACGTGATGATCGCCGGGGGCGCCGAAGCCGCGGTCACGCCGATGGCCATCGGCGGGTTCGGGAACATGCAGGCGCTCTCCACGCGCAACGACTCCCCGGCGACGGCCTCCCGGCCGTTCGACCAGACGCGCGACGGGTTCGTGCTCGGCGAGGGGTCGGCGTGCGTGGTGCTCGAGGAGCTCGAGCATGCGCGGGCGCGCGGCGCCTCGATCTACTGCGAGATCGTCGGCTACGGAGCGTCCGGGGACGCCTACCATCTCACCGGCCAACCCGAGGATCACGAGGGGCTGCAGCGGGCCATGCGGCGGGCGCTGGAGGACGGTGGGCTGACCCCCGCCGATGTCCAGTACATCAACGCCCACGGCACCTCCACGCCGCTCAACGACCCCAACGAGATCCGGGCGATTCGCAAGGTCTTCGGACCGTCGGCGACGGGGCTCAATGTGAGCTCGACCAAGTCGTGCACGGGGCATATGCTCGGGGCGGCCGGAGCGATCGAGGCGATCGTGTCAGCGCTGGTGATCCGGCACGGGATCATCCCGCCGACGATCAACCTCACCACGCCGGACCCCGATTGCGACCTTGACTGCACCGCCAACACGGCGGTCCGTCGTGAGGTGCACGCCGTGCTCAGCAACTCCTCGGGCTTCGGCGGGCACAACGCCAGTCTCGCGCTCCGACGCCTCGTCGGGTGAGCCGATGACGCCGGCGGCCGCGCTGACGATCCCGTTCGAGCGCATCGCCGATCCCGCGGTGCGGGCCATCGCCGAGGCGGTGGCGGAAGGCCGGCGCCTCGATGCGGCCCAGGCTGCCACGCTCTACCGCTCGCCGGACCTCACGGGCATCGGCCTGCTCGCGGACGCGGTGAACCGCGCCCGCCACGGTGACGTCGTCACGTTCGCGTCCAACCAGCACATCAATCCGACGAACATCTGCACGTTGCGGACGACGTGCGTGTTCTGCGGGTACGCCCGGCTCCCCAAGGAGGCGGGCGCGTACCGGTACACGCTCGATCAGGTGTTGGCCGAGGCCCGCACGGGGAACAACGGGCTGACGAAGGAGTTTCACATCGTCGGCGGCCTCGATATGCAGGCCGGGCTCGAGTACTACACCACGATGTTCAAGGCGCTCAAGGCCGAGCTGCCCAACGTGCACATCAAGGCTCTCACGGCCGTCGAGATCGCGCACATCGCGCGGATTGAGAAGATGACCTGGGCGGAGGTGCTCACCGCGCTGAAGGCGGCCGGGCTCGATACCATGCCCGGCGGTGGGGCGGAGACGTTCAGTGCCGCGGTGCGCCAGGAGATCGCGCACAGGAAGCTCGGCGCCGCCGACTACATCGGCGTGCATCGCACAGCGCACGGCCTCGGCATCCGCTCCAACTGCACGATGCTCTACGGCCATGTGGAGACCATCGAGGACCGCGTGCAGCACCTGCAGATGCTCCGCGACCTGCAGGACGAGACCGGCGGTTTCCTCGCCTTCATCCCGCTAGCGTACCATCCCGATGACAATGAGCTCGGCGCCCGCCTCGGACGGCGCGGGACCGCGACATCGGGCACGGAAGACCTCAAGATGCTGGCGGTCGGCCGACTCTTCCTGGACAACTTCGCCCATGTGAAGAGCCATTGGATCATGGTGTCTACCGCGCTCTCGCAGATCGCCCTGCACTACGGGGTGAACGACCTCGAGGGCACGGTCGTCCGCGAGAAGATCTATCACGCGGTCGGCGCCAAGACGCAGCAGGCGATGGCGCTCCCGGAGATCCTGGCCCTCATCCGCGGGGCGGGGAAGGTGCCGGCCGAGCGCGACAGCTTCTACAACATCATCCGCACCTTCGACGACGCGGAGGCCGCCGCGTGACCCGCGTCGGTCGGATCCCGTACATCAACACCTACCCCGTGTACGGGGCGGTGGATCGCGGCCTGGTTCCGCTCGAGGCGACGTTGGTCGACGGCGTCCCGACGGTCCTCAACCGCATGATGGCGGAGGGGACGTTGGATGTGTCGGTGGTGTCGGCGGTGGAGTATGCGCGGGACAGCGAGCGCTACCTGCTCCTGCCCGACCTCGCGATCTCCTGTGACGGCCCGGTGCGGAGCGTGATGCTCTTCGCCTCGGCGCCCGCGGAGACGTTGACGGGCCAGCGGGTGTTGGTCAGTCGCAGCTCGATGACATCCGTGCATCTCCTGGAGCTGCTCTTCGAGCACGTCTGGAAGGCCCGTCCGGTCTTCGTGCCCGGGGATGCCGAGGCCGAGGCGCTCGCGCGGGACGGCGAGGCGCCGTTCGCCGCCCGGCTCGTGATCGGTGATGCCGCCTTGATGCTGCAGAGCCCCGGGCATCCGGTGGCCGAGGCACACGGACGCCGGTATCCCTACGTGTACGACCTCGGGGCCGAGTGGAAGGCGTGGACCGGACTGCCCTTCGTCTTCGCCGTCTGGGTCGCGCAGCGGTCCACGCCGGTGGAGGACGCGCTGCGGGTCCACGCGAGCCTCATTCGCTCTCGGGAATGGGGGCTCGGCCACCTCAACGTCCTCGCCGAGCAGGCCGCGAAGGCCACCGGGGTGCCCGTCGTCGACTGCGCCCGGTACTTCGACGGTCTCGACTGGCGTCTGGGCCTTCGGGACCTCGAGGGGCTCACCGAGTTCTTCCGCCGCCTCACCCTCGCCGGGCGTGTGCCCGCGGGGACACTCGCCTTCCTGCCCGCCGTGCGCCGGGCGGGCTAACCGTCTCGCCAACCCCTCTCGTCATGTCGTACGAGTCCGATCTCCTCGACTTCTACACCAAGGCGCCGCTCCTTGAGCTCGGGGCGGCTGCGGATGCGGTGCGTCGTCGCCTGCACCCGGACCCCATCGTCACGTACATCGTCGATCGGAACATCAACTACACGAACGTCTGCGTGGCGGACTGTGGGTTCTGCGCCTTCTATCGGCGTCCCAAGGACGGCGAGGGTTGGACGCTCAGCTACGAGCAGATCGGCGCCAAGATCGACGAGGTCAAGGCGCTCGGCGGTGTGCAGATCCTGATTCAGGGTGGGCACAACCCGTACATCCCGTTCGAGTGGTACCTCGAGCTCCTGCGCTACATCAAGCGGAATCATCCCATCCACGTGCACGGATTCTCGCCCAGCGAGGTGGACTTCTGGAGCACGCTGTACCGGATGGATGCGCGGACCGTCATCCAAGAGCTGGTGAAGGCGGGCCTCGATTCGATCCCGGGCGGCGGCGGCGAGATCCTCGTCCAGCGGGTCCGTGACATCGCTGCGCCCAAGAAGGCAGGGGCCGATCGCTGGCTCGAGGTGATGGAGATCGCGCATCAGGAGGGGCTCAAGACCTCCTGCACGATGATGTACGGCATCAGCGAGACGCCGGCGGAGCGCCTGGAGCACCTGCTGCGCCTCAAGGCGCTGCAGGATCGGACGAAGGGATTCACGGCGTTCATCTGCTGGCCGCTGCAGCCCGAGAACACGCCGGAGATGAGCCATATGCCGAAAACCGACGCCGTGGAGTATCTGCGGACGACGGCCTTCGCCCGCACGGTGGTGGACAACATCCCGAACATCCAGGCGAGCTGGGTCACCATGGGCATGAAGGTCGGGCAGACGGCGCTGCACTACGGCTGCAACGATTTCGGCTCGCTGATGCTCGAGGAGAACGTCGTATCGGCCGCGAACACCACGTATCGCACCACCACCGACGAGATGGAGCGGCTCATCCGCGAGGCCGGGTTCACCCCGCGGCGGCGGATGCAGGACTACTCGTTGATCCCGCTCGCGCCGGCATCCGCCGCCTGAGGCCTGTATGACCCTCCCGTTCCGTGTCGGCATCGGCTACGACTCCCATCGGTTCGTTGAGGGCCACGGCGTGCTGCTCGGTGGTGTCCTGATCCCCGCTGCCGTCCGGTGCACCGGGCACAGCGACGCCGACGCCGCCTGCCACGCGCTGACGGATGCGATCCTCGGCGGGGCCGGGGTCGGCGACATCGGGGAGATGTTCCCTGACACCGCCGAGGAGAACAAGGGGCGCGACAGCCTCGAGATGCTCCGTCTCGCGGTCGCACGGGTGCGGGCCGCCGGCTGGGTGCCGGCCCAGGCTGACGTGACAGTGGTCGCTGAGACGCCCAAGATCGGGCCGCATCGCGCCGCCATCCGTGAGAAGCTCGCCGCGGCCCTCGGCGTCGCTCCTGACGCTGTGATGATCAAGGGGAAGACCAACGAGCGGATGGGCTGGATCGGCCGGGGCGAAGGGATTGCCTGCATGGCCATCGCGACACTCCTACCCGTCGACGGGTAGATGACCGCCCTCCTGGGATGGCTGGCTGGCATCCCGCTCGGGGCGCTCTATGGCCTCATCTTCCTCGCCGCCTTTGTTGAGGGGTTGGTCCCTGTGGTCCCCGGTGATGTGACCGCCGCCTTCCTCGCCTTCCTGGCGGCGCGCTCGGGGGGGGCGCTCGTTCCCACCATCGGCGTGGTCACGGCGGGGAGTGTGACCGGCGCGGTCGCGAAGTGGTATCTGGGGCGTCGGTACGGCGCTGCGTGGCTCGCCGCGCGCCTCGAGCGGTTCGGAATCCGGACGTCGGGCGGCGGAATGGAGGCGGCGGAGCATCGGGTGGAGGACGCCTATCGCCGCTTCGGATGGGCCGCGCTCTTCGTTTCGCGCCTGGTACCGGGGGTCCGCGCCGTCGTGCCCTTCGCCGCCGGGGCGCTGAAGATCCCGGCGCTTGAGGTAATCGCCATCTTCGCGCTCGCGTCCGCGCTCTGGTACGGCGCGATCGTCTGGGTGGCCTTCCGGATTGGGACCGACTGGGCGACGGTGCAGGCCCGGCTGTCCGAGGTGCTGCGTGACGTCGGCCTCGGGGCCACGGGGCTGGCCGTGGTCCTGGCGGCGGTCGGCTGGTGGTGGTGGCGCCGGCGGCGCCGCCCCCGCTGAGCGCGGGCGTGACTTCGCGGGAACGGCACCGCGCCTTCCTCCTCGAGCGCTTCGAGGAGTACCTCTCGCTTGAGCAGGGCACGAGCGCTCGAACCCACGAGGCCTACGGGCGCGATCTCGCGCGGCTCGCGGAATGGGCCATGAGCCGAGGGGTGACGGAGCCCCGCGCCCTCACCGGCGCGCACCTCCGGGAGTTCGTCTACCACCTCAAAGACCTCGGCCTGGCGCCGAGCAGCATCAGACGCGCGATTTCCTCGATGCGGACCTGGTATCGCTTTCTGCTCGCCGAGGGGGTGGTCGCCGCCGACCCGAGCGAGCGGCTCGAGGCGCCTCGGAAATGGCGGACGCTGCCGGAGGTCCTCACCGCCGAGGAGGTGGACCGCCTGATCGGCGCCGTCTCTCTCGATGGCGCGATGTGCTTCCGAGACCGGGCGATGCTCGAGCTCGCCTACGGCGCCGGCCTCCGCGTGAGCGAGTGGATCGGGATCGGGGTGGCGGACGTCCTGCTGGGTGAGCTGGTCGTTCGGGTGTTCGGCAAGGGCGGGAAGGAGCGCCTCGTGCCGATCGGGCGGCAGGCCGCGGGGGCGGTCGCCACGTACCTCCGAGAGCTCCGCCCCCGGCTCGAGCGGGGGGCCGGGCAGGGTCGGCTCTTCCTCAACGCCCGGGGGCGGCCCCTCTCGCGGATGGGCGCGTGGGGCATCCTCAAGGCCCATGTGGCGGCCGCGGGACTGACCAAGCCGGTCACCCCCCACACCCTGCGCCACAGCTTCGCCACGCACCTGCTCGAGGGGGGCGCCGATCTTCGGGCCGTCCAGGAGATGCTCGGTCACGCCGACATCTCCACCACGCAGATCTACACCCACGTGGACCGGGAGCACCTCCGTCAGGTGCACCGACAGTACCACCCCCGGGGGTAGCGCCGGACGGCCCGTCGTGCCCGAGCCGACGGCTCGAGGCTCCGCTCTTGTCTATGGGGTCCTCGGCCCTAGATTCCTCTGGCGTGGTTTTTGCGTCCGCGCTCCCCCATCCCGTGAGGTCCTGGTGAAGGTCCTGGCGGTCATCCCGGCCCGGCTGGGGGCCACGCGTCTCCCCCGGAAACCCCTCCGGGACCTCGGTGGAGCCCCCCTCGTCGTCCGCGTGCTCGAGCGAGTTCGGGCCCTCGGCCTCGCCGACCGGGTAGTGGTGGCGACAGAGGCCGCCGAGGTTGTCGAGGCGGTCGCATCCGTCGGCGGTGAGGCCCTCATCACGTCTGACGCGCATCCCTCGGGCACCGACCGGGTGGCCGAGGTGGCGGCGCGACCGGAGATGGCGGCGTACGACATCGTGGTCAATGTGCAGGGGGATGAGCCCTTCATGCGGGCGGATGCGATGGCCGGCGCCATCGACATGGTCCGCGAGGGAGGGTTCGCCTTGGGCACGGCAGCGGGTCGCCGCGGCCCCGAGATCATGGGGGATCCCAACTGCGTGAAGGTCGTCCGGGCCGATGACGGCCGCGCCCTGTATTTCTCGCGCGCGCCGATCCCCTTCCTGCGGGACGCCGCTGATGCCCCCGCCCGCGACGCGCTCGTGCTGCAGCACATGGGGATCTACGCGGCGCGGCGGGACGCGCTCGCCCGATGGGTGGCGCTGCCCCCGCATCCGCTGGAACTGGTCGAGAAGCTGGAGCAGCTGCGCGCCCTCGCGGCGGGCCTCGCGATGGGCGTCGCCGTGGTCGATGCCCCCTCGTGGGGTGAAGTGAACACCGAAGACGATCTGCATCGCGCCAACACCCACTGGGCCGCGCTCGCGGCCGGAGTCGCCCCATGACGCCCACCACGCCGCACTCAGCCCCCAAGTACATCTTCGTCACCGGGGGGGTGGTTTCGTCGCTCGGCAAGGGCATCGCCGCCGCCTCACTCGCCCGACTGTTGGTCGAGCGGGGACTGTCGGTCACGATGATGAAGCTCGACCCGTACCTGAACGTCGATCCCGGCACGATGTCGCCGTTCCAGCACGGCGAGGTCTTCGTGACCGACGATGGCGCAGAGACCGACCTCGACCTCGGCCACTACGAGCGTTTCATCGACCGGCCGCTGACCCAGGCCAACAACATCACCACCGGGCGCATCTACTCCAACGTCATCACCAAGGAGCGCCGCGGCGAATACCTCGGCAGCACGGTGCAGGTGATCCCGCACATCACCGATGAGATCAAGAGCGCGGTGCGGCGCGTCGCGCCGGGGAACGACGTCGTGGTGGTGGAGGTCGGCGGGACGGTCGGCGACATCGAGTCGCTGCCGTTCCTGGAGGCGATCCGCCAGTTCCGGCACGACGTCGGCCGCGAGAACACGGTGTTCGTGCACCTCACGCTCGTGCCCTACATCGCCGCCGCGGGCGAGGTGAAGACCAAGCCGACGCAGCATTCGGTGCGCGACCTGATGGAGATCGGTATCCAGCCCGACATCCTGATCTGCCGCACGGAGCGTCCGCTGAGCGAGGATGTGAAGCGCAAGATCGGCCTGTTCTGCAACGTCGAGTTCGACGCGGTCATCGAGAGCCCCGACGTATCGACGATCTACGAGATCCCGCTGGTGTTCCGCCAGCAGGGATTCGACGCGCTCGTCTGCCGGCGCCTCGGCCTCGAGACCCCCGAGCCCGACCTCGCCGCGTGGACCGCGATGGTGCGGCGCGTCACGCACCCTGCGCGCAAGGTCCGGATCGCCGTGGTGGGCAAGTACACGGACTACGCCGACAGCTACAAGAGCGTGCAGGAGGCGCTCATCCACGGGGGCATCGCGAACGACGTCGGCGTGGAGATCGCGTGGACCTCCAGCGATCTCTTCACGGATGCCGCCGCGGCGCGGACGCTCGTGGCCGGCTTCGACGGCGTGCTCGTCCCTGGGGGGTTCGGGGTGCGCGGCGTGGAGGGGATGATCGAGGCCATCCGCGCGGCGCGTGAGGCGGGGGTGCCGTTCTTCGGCATCTGTCTCGGGATGCAGGTGGCCATCATCGAGTTCGCCCGTCACGTGTGCGGCATCGACGACTCCAACTCCAGCGAGTTCGCCCCCGAGTGCGCGAATCCCGTCGTCGCCCTCCTCGAGTCGCAGCAGGGCGTGCAGGACATGGGGGGCACGATGCGGCTGGGGGCCTACGCCTGCCGGCTTCGTCCCGGGTCCAAGGCGGCGGAGATCTACGGCCAGCCTGAGATCAGCGAGCGGCACCGGCATCGCTACGAGGTCTCGAACCAGTACCGCGACACCCTGCAGGCGGCCGGGATGCGCCTCT
>JBANGJ010000048.1:0-6737 GCA_037975505.1 Gemmatimonadota bacterium
GAGTGGTACGCGGGCGCGTCGGCCGTGCTCGTGCCGTCGCGCGAGGAGGGCTTCGGCATGGTGGCGCTCGAGGCGATGGCCTGTGGGGCGCCCGTGGTCGCGGTGGCGCACCCCCCGATCCCCGAGGTGGTGGGGAGCGCGGCGGTGCTGGTGCCGCCCACGGGGGACGCGGCCGAGGCCACGGCGATGGCGGAGGCCGTCCGACGGCTCCTGGTCGATCCCGCGTGGCGTCTGGAGCGCGTCGTGGCGGGGCGCACGCAGGCGGAGCGCCACACGTGGGCGCGGTCCGCCAGTGCACTCGCCGATGCGCTCCTCTTTCCCGCGGAGCCCCGCTAACCTTCACGGATGCTCGCCCTCAATCTCGATGTCGAAGTCACCCGCGGCGATGTGGTGGAGTCCACCCATCGGGTGCACGCCGCCGTCGTCGGCCCGGATGAGGTGCTCGTCGGCGCCGCCCGCGATGCCGGCCTCGTCTCGATGTGGCGCTCCTGCGCGAAGTTCTTCCAGGTGATGCCCTTCCTCTCGAGCGGGGGCTTCGATCAGTTGGGGTGGGGGACGGAGGAACTCGCCCTCGCCTGTGCCTCGCACGGTGGGGAGCCCGAGCATCTCGCGGTCGCGGCGCGCATGCTCGCGTCGGTCGGCCTCGAGGAGGGGGACCTCGCCTGTGGGCCGCACGAGCCGCTGTCGACGCGCGGCGCGAAGCTCTGGCGTGAGAGCGGTCTGCCGCTCACACGGCTCCACAACAACTGTTCCGGGAAGCACGCGGCGATGCTCGCCCGGGCGAAGACGGCGGGGTGGGCGACCCGCGGGTACGAGGACGCGGATCACCCCGTCCAGCGGAGCGCCCTCGGCGAGGTCTCGGCGTGGACCGGTGTTCCGCTCGACGACATGCCGATCGCGGTGGACGGGTGCGGCGTGGCGGTGATGGGGCTGGCGCTCGACCGCATGGCGCTGGCCTACGCGCGCTGGGCTCGCGCGATTCGCGCCGGGGAGGAGATCCCGACGCGCGTCGCTGCCGCCGTCCGCGCGCATCCCCACCTCCTCGGCGGCACCGACCGCTTCGACACCGTGCTTCTGCAGGAGACCGAGGGCGCGATCATCGCGAAGGTGGGCGCCGAGGGCGTCCACTCGGTCGCGATCCCGTCGCTCGGGATGGGCCTCGCGCTCAAGGTGGAGGATGGCGCCCTGCGGGCGCAGCACGCCGCGGTCCTCACCGCGCTGCAGCAATTGGGCGTGCTGCCCACGGAACTTCCGCCGCGGCTCGCGGAGTTCGCTTGGAAGGCCATCCGCAACACCCGCGGGGCGCAGGTCGGGGAGATCCGACCGGTCGCGGCGATTCGCGCCGTCGCGCGCTGAATCGCTTCTCGCTCCGCCGTTCGCGCGTCTAGCTTCGGCACTCCTTCCTCACTCCGCGTCCCCACCGCCGTGTTCATCGATCTCGTCACCGTCCGCGTCACCGCCGGTACCGGTGGGTCCGGATGCACCTCGTTCCGCCGCGAGAAGTTCGCCCCGATGGGCGGCCCCGACGGCGGCGACGGCGGGAAGGGCGGCGATGTGTACGTGCGCGCCGATGCGAACCTCTCCACGCTGCTCGACTTCACCTACCGCGATCATTGGGAGGCGGAGCGCGGGCAGCACGGCATGGGCTCCAACAAGACCGG
The DNA here is from genome assembly GCA_037975505.1 of Gemmatimonadota bacterium. GTDB lineage: Bacteria > Gemmatimonadota > Gemmatimonadetes > Gemmatimonadales > Gemmatimonadaceae > Pseudogemmatithrix. The sequence continues at coordinate 1,662 of JBANGJ010000048.1, forward strand.
GGCCTCGGGTGAGGACATCTACCTGCCGGTGCCCCCGGGCACGGTGGTGCGCGACAAGGACACGGGGGAGCGGCTCGGCGAGGTCCTCGAGCACGGGGACACCATACGGGTGGTCAAGGGGGGGCGGGGCGGGAAAGGGAACGCCTTCTTCGTGACCGCCACGCACCAGGCGCCGCGGGAGTGGCAGCCCGGTGAGGAAGGCGAGCTTCGGACCCTGGAGCTCGAACTCAAACTCATCGCCGACGTGGGTCTCGTCGGGCAACCGAACGCGGGGAAGTCGACCCTCCTCTCGGTCATCTCCGCCGCTCGCCCCAAGATCGCGGACTACCCCTTCACGACCCTGCAGCCCAACCTGGGGGTGGTGCAGCTGAGCGACTCGCGCACCTTCGTCGTGGCGGACATCCCGGGCATCATCGAGGGGGCGCACACGGGGAAGGGGCTGGGGCTCCAGTTCCTCCGGCACATCGAGCGCACGCGGCTCCTCGCCTTCCTGATCCCCATCGACGCGATGGACTGGCAGGCGGAGTACGACCAGCTCCGGCGCGAGGTGGCGCAGCACTCCGCGGCGCTCGCGGCCAAGCCGCACTGCGTGGTGTTCACCAAGCTCGACCTCTTCGGGGAGCACTATATCCCCGAGATCGAGGCACCGGGGGCCTTCGGGCTCTTCGCGATCTCGGCGCCGGGGCGGATGGGTCTGGACGAGCTGAAGGCCGCCTGGTGGAGTCGGCTCCTCGAGATGCGGAAGGCCGGCGGGTGAGCCGGTGAGCCAGCCCGGGGCGGGACGCCCGGCGCCGCACTGGATGGCGGCCGAGTCCCTCCCCGGATGTCTTGGCGATCTTTCGCACCCGCCCGCGGGGTTGTGGTTGCTGGGCTCGCCGGAGGCGCTTGGCGGCGCCCCGGCGCGCCACGTGGCGATCGTCGGGACTCGTGAGGCGACCCCCTACGGCATCCGGGTGGCGGAGCGGCTGGCCACGGCCTGTGCGAGGGCCGGACTTGTCGTGGTGAGCGGGATGGCTCGGGGGGTGGATGCCGCCGCGCACCGCGCCGCCCTGGCCGCCGGTGGCGAGACCATCGGGGTGCAGGGGACCGGGGTGGACGTGCCCTATCCGGTGGGGCACCGGGCGTTGCTGGACGCCATGGCCCGGGCGGGGACCATCGTCTCGGAGATGGAGCCGGGGACGCCGGCGGGGCCGGGGTGCTTCCCGCGGCGGAACCGCATCATCGCCGCCCTCGCGAAGGTGACGGTCGTGGTGGAGGCGGGCTTCAAGTCTGGGGCAATGAACACAGCGACTCAGGCCCTGGACCTCGGCCGCGTGGTGGCCGCCGTCCCCGGCCGGATCGGCGACCCGGGGTCCGGTGGGGCCAACCTCCTGATCCGGGATGGGGCCCATGTGGTGACCGACGAGGCTGACCTGCTGGGTCTGTTCGGCCTCACGAATCGGCCCGGGTCGGCGACCGCTGAGGAGGGCCAGGGTGGGCCCAATGCGCTTCAGGATTGGAGGGACTCGGATTGGGACCGCCGCGGAGGCTGCACGCCATTACGGCAGTATGCGGTGGAGCGCTTGCTGGCGGATTTGGGGGAGTGAAGGGTGAACTGCGGGTCGACTGGTTGCACTTCATAGGGCCGCCGATTGGCATGGTGCCGCGGGCCGTGAGTCCCCCTGTGGGGATTCTGGGAACCGGTCGCCAACCACTGGATCCCCTGCCTGGTATTCAGCTCACTATGACTGGCGGGGCAGGTAAGCTCGGCAGCGGGATGGGGGATTGTGTGGAAAAAGTCGATCCTCGGTCGGACCGATGTGCCGGCTGGAGGAGCCCGGACCACCATCCTGCCGGGGAGGAATTCGGGTCTAGAATCTTTTTTAGCTCTTATGCATAAAACTATGAATGGACGAAGTTTGCGAATTTACTTTAAGTGATTCTCACCGACCATTTCCAGGCACCTCTTACCCCGCGGCATGGGCGGTCGCGCTCGTTGGCTGCTCGGCCCGAGATATTTTTCCACATTCTGCGAGGGTCGCAGGAATCGGTGTGAGCGCTACCGGGAAGGCGGTCGGCGGTATACTTTTCCACATCCTCATGGCCGACCCAACCACCCACCGCGATCGGGTTCAGTCCGCTTCAGTAACGGCGGCAGACCACCTGTACATCCACGTCCCGTTCTGCGGACGCCGGTGCAGCTACTGCGACTTCTCCATCGCCGTTCGGAGAGAGGTCCCTGTCACCCAATTCGTCGACGCCATAATGGCGGAGTTGGTCACCCGCCGAGTTCGGCTGGCCAAGGAGTCCCTGAGGTCCATCTACCTCGGCGGGGGCACCCCTTCCAAGCTCGGAGGGGACGGCGTTGGGGAGCTACTGAGGCGAATCGCCCGTCAGCAGCGGCTGGGGGACTTATCCGCAAAGGCCTGGGATGACCTGGAGGTGACCATCGAGGCCAATCCAGAGGACGTCACCCCGCTCGCGGCATCGGCGTGGCGGACGGCCGGGGTGAATCGGGTCTCGCTCGGGGTGCAGAGTTTCGACCCCAGGGTCCTCGAGTGGATGCACCGCGGGCATGGTCCAGACGCCGCCGCACAGGCGATCCGCGAGCTCCGGTCCGCCGGGATCCGCGACGTCTCGGTCGACCTGATCTTCGCCGTCCCCGACGCCTTGGGGCGCGACTGGGACCGGGATCTGGACCTCGCGCTGGCCCTCGACCCCAGTCACATCTCCCTCTACGGCCTCACGATTGAACCCCGGACACCACTCGGACGCTGGACGGCCCGGGGGGCGGTCCGAGAGGCCCCGGAGGACCGCTACGCTGACGAGTTTCTGGCGGCTCACCACCGTCTCACGGGGGCGGGGTTTGAGCACTATGAGGTGTCCAACTATGCCCGCCCCGGGTTCCGCGCCCGCCACAACTCGGCGTACTGGTCCGGCGCGCCCTACATCGGGGCTGGCCCCGCCGCGCACGGGTTCGACGGCGAGGTCCGGCGCTGGAACATCGAGGCGTATGCCGAATGGGCCTCCGTCCTTGTCGGCGGCGCGGCCGAGAGCGAAGCGCCCGCGGATCCCATGGCCGGCAGCGAGCGGATCGGGCCATCAGAGCGTCTGGCTGAGGAAGTGTATCTCGGACTGCGGACGCAGGACGGTTTGAGTGTCTATCAAAATGAGATTAAGACGGTTACTTCCTGGGTTGATGCGGGATGGGCCGTGCTCGGCGGGGCCGGCGTGCCCTCCGATCGGCTCCGATTGACCGCCACCGGCTGGCTCCGGCTCGACGCGCTCGCCGCCGCCTTGACCGCCATCCGAAGTCGTTCGTTATCTTGACCTTATGGCGTTCCACGAACTCTCCGACCGCGAACGGATGGTCCTCGAGGCCGTAGTTCGTTCCTATGTAGAGACCGCGGAGCCCGCCGGATCGCGCACGATCGTCCGTCGGTTCGCCATGGGGGTCTCCCCAGCAACTATCCGCAACACCATGGCCGACCTCGAGGCGAAGGGATTCCTCTTCCATCCCCACACCTCGGCTGGGCGCATCCCCACCGACAAGGCGTACCGCGTCTACGTCGACTCCCTGATGCGGCTCGAGCCGCTCCCGTCCGTCGACCGGGACCGGCTCGCGGAGGAGATCGCCACGGGGAGTTCGGCCATCGAGAACATCCTGCGGCGGGCCGCCCAGTCCCTCGGCGTGCTCACCCAGGAGCTCGGGCTCGCCCTCGGCCCCCGGCTCGACCAGACCATCCTCCAGCGGCTCGAGCTCGTCCGCCTCACCAGCGAGAAGCTCATCCTCGTCCTCACGCTGCGCGGGGGGACCGTCCGCACGATCTTCATCGAGATTCGTGGGGAGATCGCGGACCAGGCCATCGCCGAGGTCCAGCAGGTGCTGAATGAGCGCCTGGCCTGGCTGTCGCTCGCCGACATTCGCGCCACCCTCGGCGCGCGCCTCCGGGATGCGACCCCCATCGGGGCCGCGGGGAGCGGGGAGCTCCTCAACATCTTCCTGCAGGAGGGCGAGCAGCTCTTCGAGGTGGCGGCCGCGCCCGAAGAGGAGGCCGTCGTGCTTGGCCAGCCCTCGTTGCTCGCGGACCAGCCCGAGTTCGCGTCGGGGGAGTCGATGAAACGTCTCCTCACGCTCACGGAGACGCGGTCGCAGCTGGCCGGGGTCCTGCGGCAGCGTGCCGCGCAGCCGGGCGTCTCCATCACCATCGGCGGGGAGCACGGCACCGCGCTGCTTGGCGGGCTGACGCTCGTGACGGCCGAGTACCGCGCCGGCAGTCTCACCGGCGTGATCGGCGTGATCGGACCGACGCGGATGCCCTACGAGAAGGTCATCTCCCTCGTCACGCATACCTCGTCGCTCGTCTCGGATCTCCTGACGTAGCGGTCGGGTTAGCTTCCTCCCATGGCGGATTACTACTCCACGCTCGGCGTCGCGCGCGACGCGAGTGATGACGACATCAAGAAGGCGTATCGCAAGCTGGCGATGCAGTGGCACCCCGACCGCAACGCGGGCTCGAAGGAGGCCGAAGAGCGGTTCAAGGAGGTCACGGAAGCGTACGACGTCCTCCGCGACGCGCAGAAGCGCGCGGCCTACGACCGCTACGGCGAGGCGGGGCTCAAGGGCGGCGGGATGGGCGGCGGCGGGTACCAGCACGTCGACCTCTCCGATGCCCTGAACATCTTCATGCGGGACTTCGGGCTCGGCGACCTGTTCGGTGGCGGGGCCGGCGGTGGGCGCGCGGCCGGGCCGCGGGGCGGGCAGGACGTGAAGCTCGACCTGCGCCTCACGATGCTCGAGGTGGCCACCGGCGTGAGCAAGCAGGTGAAGCTCAAGCTGTTGCAGGCCTGCGCGCGCTGTGAGGGCGCCGGCGCGGAGCCCGGTACCAAAGCGCAGCGGTGCAGCACCTGCGCGGGGCAGGGCGAGGTCCGGCGGGCGCAGCAGAGCTTCTTCGGGCAGTTCGTGAGCGTGGCCCCGTGCCCCACCTGTCGTGGCGAGGGGACGAGCATCCCGAGCCCGTGCAAGGAGTGCAAGGGCGAGGGCCGCGTGCGCGGCGAGCAGACGCTCGACATCAAGGTGCCCGCCGGCGTCGCCAC
>JBANGJ010000080.1:0-8622 GCA_037975505.1 Gemmatimonadota bacterium
TCGCGAGGGCTACGCCCGCATGGCGCACCGGGCGATGGACGCCTGGCGAGCGCGTGAGGCGGAGTTCGGCATCCCGCTGCTCGTGACCACCGGCCGGCTGGAGATCGCGCCGGACTGGACCCCCGCGCTCCGTGCCACGCAGTCGATGCTCGCCCGATTCGGCGTCGCGACGGAGGCCTTCACGGCGGACGAGCTCCGTCGCCGCTACCCCCAAATGGGCTTCGACGGCATCGGCGTGGGGCTGCTGGAGCCCGGCGCGGGCGTCGTCCGGGCCAAGCAGGCCATCCTCGCCGCCGCCGACGCCTTTCGGCGGAAGGGGGGCACCGTCACCATCCAGCGGGCCGCCCCGGGCCGCGCCGAGGGCGGACGGCTGGTGGATCTGGCCCTCGCGGACGGGTCGCGGCTCGCCGCGCAGCAGTTCGTCTTCGCCTGCGGCCCCTGGCTCCCGAAGGTCTTCCCCGAGCTGCTCGGCCGACGCATCCACGTGCCGAAGCGCGACGTGCTCTACTTCGGTGTCCCCGCGGGGGACACGCGCTTCGCGCCTCCCGCCCTCCCCAATTTCTCGGAGAGCGCGTACTACGGCTTCCCGAGCATCGACGGGCGCGGGGTGAAGGTCTGTCCGACCAACGGACCCGACAATTGGGACCCGGACACCGACGAACGGATGGTGGACCCGATGCAGGTCCGGCGCGCGCGCGCGTATCTCGCACGCCGCTTCCCGGCCCTCGCCGCGCAGCCGATCACCGAGACGCGCGTCTGCCAGCTGGAGAACACCGACGACGAGCACTTCATCGTCGACCGGCATCCGGCCTACGCGAACGTGCTCATCGCCGGCGGTGGATCAGGCCACGCGTTCAAGCACGGCCCCGTGCTGGGCGAGTACGTGGCCCGTCGCGCCGTGGGGGACGCGACGGACCCCGCGTTCGACGCGATGGTCCGGCTGGCGCGCTAGCGCGCGCCGGCCCCCGCGCCGCGGAGCGCGGCCTTCGCCGCCTCCAGCGCCGCCCGCTGCGTGCCGCTCGGGCCGTGGAAGCTCGCCTGCCGCGTGCCGCTGCCCGTGTAGGCCCCGAGGAGCCGACCAAGCCCCGCGGCCTCACGCCGCATCCCCTTGGCGACGAGCTGCGCCTGCACCTCCTGCACCTCGAGGAGGAAGGCTTCGCGGGCCCGATGCTCGGCGAGGGTCACGTCGCTCGTGGGGTCCGCACGGACCTCGAAGCGCTGCGTGACCTTCACCGCGCCCGCCTCCATCGTCACCGTGTAGCTGCCCGGCGCCGCGTGGAAACCGCGCGCCCCGATCTCGTGCACGGGAATCGGAAGCGCCGGACGCCGCGCCGCCCCGCCCCGCGCCATCCCACCGGCGCCGGCCGGCGGGCCGCCCTCCTCCCCGCCCCCGAAGCCGAACCCGCCCGCCACCGGCGGCCACCGCAGGTCCCACTGCACGCGGTGCAGCACTCCCGTGCGCGTCGGCCCCGTGAAGGTCCGCACCACGCGACCGGCGGCGTTGGTAATGGTGAAACGCACCGTGTCGACGGGCTGACTCAGGTGGTACGTGAACGTCGCGCCCTCGGCGGGATTCTCCGCCGCGTAGATCGCGTGCGCCGCCGTCGAGATGTCGGCGCGGTAGAGCGTGAGCGTCGCGCGCGAGACGGGGAACAGCGTCACGGGCCGCTGCGCGGCCTCCGGGGTCCACGCGGCAATCGGCGAGGCGTCATCGAGCACCCAGATGGAGCGCCCGTGCGTCCCGAGGACCAAGTCGTGCGTGCGCGGATGGATGACGATGTCGTCGTACCGCGTCGGCGGGAGGTTCGCGGTGAGGCGCGTCCAGGTGGCGCCGGTGTCGAGACTCACGTGCAGAAACCGCTCCGTCCCCGCGAAGAGCACGTTCGGGTGGCCCGGATACTCGGCCACGGAGCGCACCGGATTGCCGTCGGGGAGGCCGTTCGCGATCGCCGTCCAAGTGCGCCCGAAGTCGGTGGTACGGAAGAGGTACGGGCGGAAGTCGCCGCTGCGGTGGTTCTCGAGGCTCACGATTGCCGTCCCCTTCCCCGCCGACGACGCGACGACGCGATCGACGAACGATCCGTCGGCGACGCCGCGCAGGTTGCGACCGACCTCCGTCCACGTGCGCCCGCCGTCGCGGGAGACCTGCACATTGCCGTCGTCGGTCCCCACCCAGAGAACCAGCGAGTCCACCGGGCTCTCGGCCACCGTCGTGATCTCGCTGAAGCTCGACTCGCCGTCATTGCGTGAGAGGCGGATCTCCGGGTTCAGCACGCCGGCGATGCGCAGCGTGTCGCGCCGCACGTTCCGCGTGAGGTCCGGCGACGCCGTCCAGGTGGAGCCGTAGTCGCGGGAGACGAGGAGCTTGTTCGCGCCGAGGTAGACCGTCCCCGCCCGGTAGCGCGAGGCGAGCACCGGGGCCGTCCAGTCGAAGCGGTACGACTCGCCGTCAGGCCCCTGCGGCTGGATGTCCCAGCGGTCGCCAGTGACGGCATCGACGCGCGTGATGCTACCGCCACTCGAGGTCGAGTAGACGTACCGCGGTCCCTTCCGGTCGATTGCCTGCCCGGTGCCATCACTGAAGCCGATCTGCACCCAGTCCTGGTTCAGGATGCCGAGCCAGTGGGTCGTCGCGCTCGGGCCCATCCACGAATGCGCATCCTGCATCCCGCCATAGATCCAATACGGATCCCGGTCGTCCACCGCGATGCGATAGAACTGGCCCACCGCGAAGTTGTTGATGCGCGCATAGGTGTACCCGAGGTCCCAGCTCTCGTGCAGGCCGCCATCGCCGCCGAGGAGCAGATGCCGCGGGTCGCGCGGATCGATCCAGAGGGCGTGATGGTCGTCCTTGAGCCCGAGGTCGTACGTGGGCGAGTTCGGCATCGGTTCGAAGGTCGCACCGCCATCCTCGCTCTTGGCCGGCTGCACCCCCATCATCCAGACGCGCTGGTCAGTGGTGGGATCGATGGTCGGGTGCGAGTAGTACATCGGTCGCGGGTTCATCGCGCTCTTGCGCGCCCACGAGGCACCGCCGTCCTCGGAGCGGTACGTGCCGCCCGCCGTGGCGTGTTCGATGGTGGCGATGAGCACGTCCGGCTTCGAGCGCGCGATGGCGAGGCCGATGCGGCCCTTGTCGCCGGTCGGGATCCCCGTCTCCAGACGCGTCCAGGTGGTGCCACCGTCCGTCGTCTTGTAGATGGCGCTCCCCGGGCCTCCGCCGTTGAAGCCGAAGGCCGTGCGGAGCCGCTGGTACGTGGCCGCGTAGAGTACCTGCGGGTTCCGCGGGTCCATCACCAGCTCCGTGGCGCCGGTGAGCGTGTCCACGAAGAGCACGCGCTCCCAGGTCCGGCCCGCGTCGCGCGTCCGGTACACGCCGCGCTCCGCGCTCGGCCGCCAGAGGTTCCCCACGGCGGCGACGTACGCGACGTTCGCGTCGGTGGGATGCGGCACCACGCGCGCGATGCTCGCCGTGGCCCGCAGGCCGACGAAGGTCCACGTCGCGCCGGCGTCGGTGGAGCGGTAGACCCCGCCGCCCCAGGTGGAGGACTGCCGATTGTTCTGCTCACCCGTGCCGGCCCAGACGATGCGCGGGTCCGAGGGCGCGATGGCGAGGTCGCCGAAGGAGTTCTCCCCGGTGGCGTCGAAGATCGGCGCCCAGGTGGTGCCCTTGTTGGTCGTCTTCCAGACGCCGCCGCCAGCCGCCGCCACGTAAATGGTGGAGGGATCGCTCGGATCGACCTCCACATCGTGGAGCCGCCCCCCCATCACCGCGGGGCCGACGGAGCGGAAGCGGAGGCCATCGAGGGGGGACTGCGCCGAGAGGACCGACGCGACGGTCAGGGCGGCGGCGAGGGCACGGAGCGAGCGGAGGGAGGTCATCGGCGGGCGGGAGAAGTCGTGGACGCGGTGGAGGGCGAACGCGTCGGGATCACGGTCGGCGTGACGGTGCGGAACTGGGGCATGGACATCCCCACCGACGCGCCGAGGTAGGTGGGGTCGGCGACCGTGAACGTGCGGTCGCCGACTTGTACGACGTCGCCGCCGCCCGGAGCGTTGAAGCGGACCGCCGTGGCCATGTGCCCCGGGTACAGGAGCCCGACGACCTCGAGGCCCAGCAGCTCGCGAACGAGGGTCGCGAAGAGGATCGAGCGGTCCTCGCAGTCGGAATACGGGTAGAGGAGCGTCTCATCGACGCTGAGCGGCTTCTCGCGGCCGAACTGCTGATCATCGGTCTGGTACGCGAAGGCCTGCTGCACGAAGTGGAGGAGCGTGTTCGCCGCGTCGCGCTCCGACTGCCCGGCGATCAGCGGGCGCAGCCCGTCCGTCAGGGAGGCGCGGGCCGCGTCCGACATCCGGATGCCGAACCAGACGTCCCACTCCACCTGGGGGAACCATTCGAGGTAGCGCACCGCGTTGCGGTCCGCGCGCACGGTGATGGTCCGCCGCACGCCGGCGTCCGTCCAGGTGAGCGTGCGCGACTCGACGGCCGGCGCGAGCCGGGGCGTCCGCGTAATGCGCAGGTCCGCGGCGCGCGGCCGACCCGGGACCTCGCCGTCGTATGTGACGATCGACCCCACGCGCGCCGGCGGCGCCGCGTCGAGTGAGACGGCGTAGTACCGCTGCCCACCAATCGTGTAATACGCCGTCGCGTAGATCATCACCGTGCTCGGCACGAGCAGCACCACCGGGCCCCCGTTCGCGACGTAGCCCACCCGGGCATCCACGTCGGATTTGAGCAGCAGATACCAGGTCATCAGCCGCGCACGGTCCTCGTCGCCGGCGAGCGCGCGCCCGAGCCGGAGCACGAACTGCGCGTAGGCGTAGTCATCGAGGAGGAGCGCCTCGGACTGCGCGCGCAGTTCCTCGGCGAGCAGGCCCCAATCGGCGGTGGCGAGCGCCGTGTAGAAGGCGGTGATGGCCTTCGCGTTCACCGGTGTCTGGAGCTCGGGCACCGGGGAGCGGAGGTACCGGATGGGGACGGGGCCCCCGTAGAAGGGTACCTGCGCGGTGCGCACCGCTGGGGCGGCGATGTCCGGCACCCGACCAGTGGGGATCAGGACCCGCGGCGCCGCGGGGCGCGGCGCGGCGACGCGGGCGGGCGCGGCGCGGGAGGGCGTAGGAAGGGTGGCGATCACCGTGGCCGGCGCGGGGGCCGACAGCGCGGCGGTGGGCGTCCCCGGCGACGCCGCAGGGACCGTCCCCACGCGGGGCGCGGCCGGCGCGGGGGCCCGCGGCGGCGTCGTCAGCTTCGGTGCCGTGTACGATCGCCCGGAGGCGAACCCCTCGAAGGCCTTCCAATCGCGCGCGAGAAACGCGGTGAAGGCGCTGTCCTCGCGCGAGGCGAAGCGTTCGAGCGCGCGCGCCTCACGCTCCTGGAAGCGACGGAACTCGTCGTCGACCTGGGCGGAGAGGCGGAAGGGGAGCAGGGCCAGGAGCAGCCACCAGCGGGAGGGACGCATGCCACCACCTTGGAGCCGGAGGCGTCGCCTCGCAATGGGCACCGCCCCCTGAGCGCGCCGGTGACGGGTTCCGACCCCTGGCCCCGAGGCGTATCGTCCATGATGCGACCGATGCGCACCACCACCGCCCTCCTCTCCCTGATCGCCCTCGCCTGCGGCGAGGCCAGCGCCCCGTCAGGGACCATCCCCGTCGACGGCAGCTTCGCGCGGCTCCAGAACGAGATCCTCGTGCCGAGCTGCGCCACCGGCGGCTGCCACGTCAGCGGCTCGGGATCGGTGATGCTGAGCGGCAGTGGGGCTTATGACGCCCTCGTGAACGCCACGCCCACGCACACGGTCGCCCGGATGGCCGGACTCAAACGGGTCATTCCCGGACGCCCGGACAGCTCGCTGCTGTACCTTCGCCTGCTCGCCCCCACGCACCGCCTGCCCCTCGACCTCGGGCCCGTGATGCCGGTCGGCACCCCCGCCCTCTCCGCCGGTCAGGTGGAGTTCATCCTGCAGTGGATCGCCGCCGGGGCGCCGCGGCGCGGCGAGGTGGCCGACGCCGCCCTCCTGGGAGATGCCACGCCGCAGGTGAGCGCGACCTTCCGCCCGCTCGAGGCGCCCGCGGCGGGGAGCGGCATCCAGCTCCGCGTCGAACCGTTCACCGTGGCTCCGGACTTCGAGCGCGAGCTCTTCGTGTTCCGGCGCGCCGCCTCGACGGAAGACCTGTATGTCCGCCGCATCCAGTTCCGGATGCGCCCCAACAGCCATCACTTCGTCATCTACGGCCTCACCCCCACCATCCCGAGCTTCCTGGTCCCCGCCTACGATGCGGTGCGCGACATCCGGAACCCCGACGGGACGATGAACGTCACGAACATGATGACGATGGGCTACCACGTCTTCTTCGGTGGCTCGATGCAGCCGGAGTTCGCGTACGAGTTCCCCGCGGGAGTCGCCCTGAAAGTCCCCGCCGGGACGGGGCTCGACCTGAACGTCCACTACGCCAACCACAGCACCGCCCCGATCTCGGGGGAGGCGGCGGTCAACCTCTACACGGTGCCGCTCGCGCAGGTGACCAAGGTCGCGCGGACGCTCAATTGGGCCAACCAATCCATCACGCTGCCCGCCGGTCTGCGCACCACCCTCGAGAAGACGTTCACCGTCACCGATTCCACCACGATCTTCGCGCTGACGTCGCACACCCATCGACTCGGCGAGCGCTTCATCATCAAAGTCGTCGGCGGTGCACGCGACGGCGAGACGGTCTACGAGAACACCGACTGGGAGCACCCGGCCTTCCTCATCCTGCCGCAGCCCGTGCGCCTCGGCCCGGGCGAGGGGCTCAAGTCGATCGTGACCTACAACAATAGCACCGGCGCCACCGTCCGCTTCGGCCTGCAGAGCACAGACGAGATGGGCATCATCTTCGGCTACGCCTATTGAGGCGCCGATCCCCGCCCTTCACGCCGTCAGCGTGAACCCGTCCGCATCCTGGTGCGCGGGGAACCGCGCGCGATGCGCTGTGAGCGCCGCGTGATCGAGCGTGACCACCGCGGTCCCGGTCTCCTCCCCCAGCTCGCATAGGGTCTCACCGACGGGATCGCAGGCCGCGCTCCCGCCAATGAAGGCGAGCCCCTGTCCATCGACCCCGGTGCGGTTCACGCCGACAGCGTACGCGAGATTCTCGATGGCCCGCGCTCGCAGGAGCGTGCGCCACGCCACCTGCCGGGTCGCGGGCCAGTTCGCGACGTAGAGCACCAGGTCGTACGCGAGGCGACCGGTGTTCCCCCCATCCGCAGGGACCGACTCCCGGGTGTTCCGCGAGAAGACCGGAAAGCGCAGGTCATAGCAGACCAACGGCAGCACCCGCCAGCCACGCCACTCCACCACGAGCCGGTCCCGCCCCGCGGCGTACCGCTCGTGCTCCCCCGACATGCGGAAGAGGTGACGCTTGTCGTAGTGCCGCACGGTCCCGTCGGGGGTCACCCAGAGCAGGCGATTGAACACGGCGTCGCCGTCGCGGAGCTGCACACTGCCGGTTACGGCAGCGTCCAGCGCCGCTGACTGCGCCCGCATCCAGGCCACGGTCGGCCCCGCCATCGTCTCCGCACTCGCCAGCGCCTCGTTCGAGAAGCCGCTCGTGAAGGTCTCGGGCAGCACGTAGAGGTCACAACCCGGCGCCGCCCCCACGGCGGCCGCGAGGCGCGCCCGGTTGGCCTCCGGATCGTGCCAGACCGTGTCGGCCTGCACGAGGGCCACACGCAACGGCGCCACCGCCGAGCCTGGCGCGCTGCCGCTCATACGGCCGCCAGCCGTGCAAGGGCGGCGTCGAGCGTGGCCTCCTCCTTGGCGAAGCAGATGCGCACCAAACGCGGTCCGTCGGGCGGGGCGCCGTAGAAGGGAGAGAGCGGGATCGTCGCGACCCCGTGCGTCGTGCAGAGCCACCGCGCGAACTCGACGTCCGACAGCGAGGAGACGTCCGAATAATCCACGCACTGGAAGTAGGCCCCGGCCACCGGGAGCGGGCGGAACCGCGTCGCCGCCAGCCCCGCGGTCAGGCGATCACGCTTGGCCTGATAGAACGCCCCGAGGCCCGCGAGGTGCTCCGGGTGCGCCCGCAGCATCTCCGCCACCGCCCACTGCGCCGGTGTGAACGCGCTGAAGGTGTTGAACTGATGCACCTTCCGTAGCTCGGCCGTGAGCGCCGGCGGGGCCACCACCGCGCCGAGCCGCCAGCCGGTGCAGTGGTAGCGCTTGCCGAAGCTGGCGATCACGAACGCGCGGGCGCGCAGCGCCGGATGGCCGAGCGCGCTCACGTGCGCGCGGCCGTCGAACACGATGGACTCGTACACCTCATCGGAGAGCACCAGGAGGTCGTGCGCCTCCACCAGCGCCGCCAGGCGCGCGGCGTCCGCCGCCGACCAGATGGCCCCCGTCGGATTATGGGGCGAGTTCACGATGATGAGGCGCGTCCGCGGCGTGACGGCCGCCGCCACGCGGTCCCAGTCAATCGCGAAGGTGTCTGCATCGAGCGGGACCCGCACGGCCCAACCGCCGGCCAGCGCGATGACGGGCTCGTAGAGGTCGTAGCTCGGATCGAGCACGATCACCTCGTCCCCGGGCGTGATGGTGGCCATCACCGCATCGAAGATGCCCTCCGACCCACCGGCGG